>NZ_LT629784.1:0-317727 GCF_900105595.1 Stappia sp. ES.058
TTTTCCAGGCAGCAAAAATCAGAATCCGGAAACGCGCAAGCGCACTGGCGCGATCATCGCCAGCTATGTGCTCGAGCATGTGCGGACAGGCAGGCTACCGATCTACCAGCTCGAGCCGCATTTCAAGGAAACGCAGAATATCTTCGAGGAGAACGCGAAGTATTTTGCGAATCTGGAGCGCGCACGTCCGCGGATCACCGAAGCCGTCGACCGGGAGCGGGTGCGCCGGGCGGCCGCACTCCTGAACCACCAATTGAAAGCCGGAGGGCACGGTGCCGGGCTCCTTGCATCGCTCCTGCAGATGCTTAATGCGCTTAAACCGTTCAACTTTCCGGAAAACAAAAGCGCGGAACGGCTTGAGGCGTGGGACCGCTTCGTGAAGTTGAACACGCGCACGGGCGGGATCTACCCTGCGTCGCGCGCAAGCAGACACTTGTGCCAGATAGGCGAGGACGAGATCGCGACCGTATTGGACGTCTTCGACGAAACCGATGGTTCGTTGAGCGATGAGGAGAAGGGTTTTGTTTCGCGGATCGCGACCGTGATGAAAACGCGGATTGAGTACTTTTCATCGGAGAAACAAAAAGAGTCGGGCAATATTTCCCGAGATGCCGAAGCGATCGCGCGGCTTTATCTGGTGAATGCGCGGCTTGCCGCCGCCGCGAAGGGCCGGCCCGATACCGCCTGGCGGGCGGTTTTTGTGACGGGCTCCAAGGCTGTCACGGAGGCCTGTTATGAAGACCCGGTCGCAAGCCGGGAAAAGCTTCCGACGCTAACGAGGATTCACGGTATCGAACCAGCGATTGCCGAGGGATTTTCCGGAAAATTCGTCAGGCATGTTTGGGCCTATACCACGGAAGCGCTCCTGGAAACCGATGGCCAGGCGAAATTCCTCGGCTGGCTCGACGGTTTGCTGGGTGCGGAAGCGCACCCGACGCACTTCACCGAGCAGCGGCTGACGGAGATCGTACGCAGATCCCATGGCAGGCCATCGGACAAGCGCTCCGGCAACGAAGAGGGGGGCACACCGAAATCACCCGGGACGATATCGTCGAGTGGGAACGGGTCGTTACAGATGCGGTCACCCGCGAACGCTTCAATCATCTTGGCATCGATCAAGCCGCCGCGAAGAAAATCCAGGACCGTATTGCAGACAAATTGAGTTTTGGATCGTTGGATGACCTGGTCGCCAGGGTCGACGAGCAGTTCCAGCGGGCAAAGGACCGGGCGTTCGTCGAACTTTCGGAATCCGGCGCGCTCGCCGTCGTTGCCGGGCAGGATTTCGGGGAACGGAATCCGCCCGACCTCGCCTTCGGCTCGCTTGAACACACCAACAGGATCTTCCAGCGGCTTTGCGACCGCGAGGACTACAATGCGGAGGCTTTTCACGCCGATTTGCAGGCGGTTGGGCGCGATTGTCATGTCCCGGATCTTGACGATCCTGACGATGATGGCGACGACCGGCAGCGCAATCATCTCAAGTTTCTGGTCATCGGGGCCGCATTCGCTGCCGCGAACAAATGGGGTGTGGCGCTGAGCCAGGGAGAGCGCGCCGTCGCCATCGTGGAGCGGATCAAGGGGACGTACCCGCCGCCGATCCGGGTCAGGGAAGAAAACGGTCGTCCCCTTACGCATATCTCCGGCCGGGAGGCCTATTTTCTCTGTGCGTCCGCGCAGCGGATATCCGCGTCGAAACCCTGGGAACTGCAGCGCGCCCGGCAGTTGCTCGACAAGGCGAAAGAAGCACTTGAGATCGATCGGGAGAAGGGCTTCGCTAAAAAGACCACCAAGGTGAGATTTTGGAGCGAAAGCCTGGCGATCTCGCTAAGCGAATACTATCTCTTGCGATGGATAAACGAAAAATTGCAAGATAGTAATAACGAAGAAGAGCGTTATTGCGATAAAAAGGCCAACCGAACATACGATCATTTGGACCATCTTCTTTCGCATATAGAGACGGAAGCCCGCCTTGGAGCGAGATTCAGCGACCCGTCCGCGGACTTCCGCCGCTTGGGTCGCATTACGATCGTCAGCATTGCGGTGAACATCATTCAATGTTGCGTCATCCGGGCTTTCCGTGTCAGCAAGGAGCGACCCGACAGTGCGGTGTTTGCCGCAGGCGCCGACGATCTCAAACAGGCGATGTCGTTGCTCGACGATTTGCTTGATCCTCAACAGACACGGCACATCGAGACAGACAGCCGCGTTGGAAACCGGTTCGTGAGACGGCGCTGATCAACGCCTATCGCAAGGCCGGCGCCCTGCTACTCAATAACCCGTTGCCCGAAACGTCTTTCGACGGCGCTGGTCGCGCCTATGGCAAGCGGGTGGCGGTCTACGATGTCTGGCGGTTCGAACAACTGGAACTCTTCTTCAAGGAAATGGAAGAAATCGATCCCGAAAAGCGCCTTCCTCTGCTGAACGGCGAGAGGCCGTAGCGGAATGTCCGGCCGCTTTTGGTGACGTTGCGGATCCTTGTTGTTGCTTCTCGATAACCGTCCTGACGTGCCGCGCTTTCTTGTTTGAAGGACGCTCGGCATCTGGCAGACGGGCGTTATTTTGTTTCCTCTAGGGAAGGTCGTTGCGCAGGCCGGCGCGCCGCATCGGGGAGGCGACGCCTGCCTTGCGGCAATTTTTCCGCCGGCGGCCGGCAGACGCCATGTTCCAGGCGATAGGTGCGTCTTCTCGAAAGCGGTGATCCGGTCCTGGTGTTCAAGGGTCGCGGAGAGTTCATCGAGGCCCCGCTCCAGCCGGTACTTCAATCGCGGGGCGATCTCGAACGTTCCTGAGAGAGATCCGATGCGCCAACTCTGGGCCGGCAGGTCGACCTCTCCCTTCGTCCCCGCTTTTCTCTCAGGAGGGCGAGGAGTTTCTCAACCTGTTCCGCCGGCTGTTCCAAGGTCAAAAGACCGTTCTTCCCGGCGTTCGATTGAAATATGTCGGCAAAGCTCGGCGCGATGACCACCTGCACGCCGTAGTCCATAAGCGCATAAACCGCCGCCTCGCGCGAAGACCCGCAGCCGAAGTTGTCAGCCGCAACGAGTATTCCGGGCGGCGACTTGAGGTGGTTCAGCGGGAAATCCCGGGCGGGCGTGCCGTGCTCGTTGAAACGCAAGTCATGGAAGCACTGGTCGCCGTAGCCCTCGGAACGGGACCGACTCATGAAGCGCGCCGGAATGATCTGATCGGTGTCCACATTGGCACGTGGTAGAGCGGCGGCCTCGGCCATGATCGTCTGAATGGGCTTCATGTGTCTTCTCCAGCGGTGAGGAGAGTTCGCGCGTCACAGATCTGACCAGTGACAGCTGCGGCGGCGGCCATTTGCGGGCTCATCAGGTGGGTGCGTGCCCCCGGACCCTGCCGTCCGCGGAAATTCCGGTTCGAGGTCGAGGCGCAGCGCTCCCCCGCCGCGACCATGTCTCCGTTCATGCTGACGCAGAGCGAACAGCCGCTTGCGCCCCATTCGGCCCCGGCGGCGCGGAAGACCCCGGCGATCCCTTCGGCTTCGGCCTGCCGCGCAACATCGTCCGAACCTGGCGAGACAAGCAGCGGTACCGCCACCTTGCGCCCCTTCAGCACCGCAGCCGCCGCACGAAGATCGCTCAGCCGGCCATTGGTGCAGCTTCCGATGAAAGCGCGATCCACGTCGATCCTGGTCATGGGCGCTCCGGCGCTGAGCCCCATGTAGGTCAACGCGTCTGGATCGGCGTCAGGGGGAACGGCGGCGTCCACAGGAGCGACCTGCTCGGGGCTCGTACCCCAGGTCACCATCGGCGCGACGTCGGCGGCGTCCAGCTCAAGCTCCCGGTCGTAGGCCGCTCCCTCATCGGGCCACAGCGCGCGCCAGTCGGCGACCGCGTTCTCCCAGGCGTCACCCTTCGGCGCCATTGGCCGGTCCTTCAGCCAGGCAAAGGTCGTCTCATCCGGCGGTATCAATCCCGACCGGGCTCCCATCTCGATCGTCATGTTGCAGAGCGTCATACGCTCTTCCATCGTCAGCGCCTCGATCGCCTCGCCGTGGTACTCAACGGCATGTCCGGTCGCGCCGCCGGTTCCGATCCGCCAGATGATGAAAAGCGCGAGGTCCTTGGCGGTGACACCTCTTGGCAGGCGTCCCGTCACCCGAACCCGCATCACCAGCACCGGCGTCTGCCATAGGGTCTGCGTCGCCAGCACATGCGCCACCTCTGAGGCCCCTATGCCGAAGGCGAAGGCTCCGAACGCACCATGGGTCGCGGTGTGGCTGTCACCGCATACGATCGTGGTGCCCGGCAGGCTCAGTCCCTGCTCAGGCATTGCGACGTGGACGATCCCGCGCCGCGGGTCGCCCAGTCCGAAGCTGTCGATCCCGAACTCGCGGGCGTTGCGGTCGAGCCGCTCGACCATCGTTGCGCTCACGTCTGCAGCGCGTGCGGGGTTCGACGGGACGTAATGATCAGCCACACCAAACGTCAGTTCCGGATGCCGAATCGTTCTCCCCGCCTCGCGCAGCCTGGCGAAAGCGTGATGCGAGCCTTCGTGCAGATAATGTCGGTCGACAAAAAGCAGGTCGCTGCCGTCCTGGGTCATCACGCGATGCGAGTCCCAGATCTTTGCGACGGTGCCACGGGGATCTGTCATTTTGCCTCCTCAGCCTTCGCCGCCAGGATGCGAGCGGGCGTTGCGCCGACCGACGAGCACGACGATCACGGTCAGCGCCAGAAGAACCAGCATGGCGATCGTGACCGGACGCTCCAGCAGGAAAGACGGATCTCCGCCCGAAATCTGCCAGCTCCGCGTCAGTTCGCCCTCGGCCATCGGACCGATCAGCAGCCCCACGACCGTCGCCGTCACCGGGTATCCATAGCGCCGCATCACCCAGCCAAGCGCCCCGGCCCCGGCCACGGTCAACGGCCCGACCATCGAACCGGTTATCGCAAATGCGCCCATCATCGAGACCGCCAGCACGAAGGGGATCAGGTAGCTCAAGCGCACCTTGACGATAGAACTTGCAAGAAAGACGAAGATGATCCCGACGGCGATCAGCAGGATCGCCTGGACGATGTTGCCGAGGATCAGCGCATAGACGACGTCGGTGCTCTCGGAGATGAAGCGCGGACCGCCGGTCACGTTGTGCATCGCGAAGGCACCAAGCAGGATCGCCGTGCCCGCTCCGCCCGGCAGCCCGAGCGCGAGAAGTGTCACCATTCCCCCGCCCTCGGACGAGGAGTTGGCTGCCTCCGACGCGATAACGCCGTCCGGGTTGCCCTTGCCGAAACCCTCGGTGTCGGTCGAAAGCCGTTTGGCAGCAGCATAAGAAGCGAGGTTCGCAACGCTGGCGCCGACGCCCGGGATGATGCCGATGGCCGTTCCGATCGTCGAGCCGCGCAACACCTGTGGCCAGGCTCGTATCGTATAGAGCGCCCCCTTCAGGATCGGCTTGAGGCGCATTTTCCGCAGTTCCCGGTCGGCAACGAGGTAATCCCCCTTTCCGGCCATGTTGATCAGTTCCGAGGCAGCAAAGAGCCCGATCAATGCGGGGATCGCGGGGATGCCGTCGAGAAGGTACATGCTGCCGAACGTGCCGCGCATCAGGCCGGTGTTGGAATAGCCTATGGTGCTGACGAGGATGCCAAGCAGTCCTGCCGCGATGCCCTTGGCGACGCTGGAATCGTTCAGCACCGCAATCAGCAGCAATCCCCAGAGCGCGACCGAAAGCATCTCGGTCGGGCCCAGCATCAAAACAAGGCTTGCCACGGGGCTCACGATAAAGAGCAGGATCAGGTACCCAAAGAGCGTTCCGATTGCCGAGGCGACGAGCCCGATACCGAGCGCCTCGCCATGCTGGCCTGCACGGGACATCGGGTAACCGTCGAACGCGGTGGCCACGGCGCTCGAGGTGCCGGGGATGTTCATGAGGATCGCGGGCACCGCGCCGCCGAACCCGCCGCCGGTGAAGATAGCCGTCAGGAAAAGGATCGCCGGCAGGAAATCCATGTACAGCGTCGCCGGGAGAAACACCGCCATGGCGATCGAGATGGAAAGGCCGGGGATCGCGCCGAAGATCAGCCCGATGAAAAGCCCGGGAATCACCACCAGCCATGCCATCGGGTCGCTGCCGAGCAGGGTCAAGGCCCCAAAGAATGCGGTGAAGTCGATCATGATTGATTATGCTCCAGGACCATTCAGCGCCGTCAGACCAAAAGGACCGGCAGGCGGACCATCAACAGGTCGACAAAGACCCATGTGATCGCAGCCGCGCCGCCAATCGACGCCAGCGCAAGTTTCCACCAGCAGCGCTCTCCCTGCACCAGCAGGCAGAGAAGGATGAAGATCACGGTGCCTACGTCGAAACCGATCCAGGGCACGGAGCAGGCGTACAGGCCGGTCAGCGCGATCAGGATGAGAGGCCGCGCCGCGTCGCCGCGTGCCGCCGCCACCAGCCGGTCGACAGTGGGTGATGTGCGGATATCGGCGATACCGGCCCAAAGCGCGGCCGCGGCGCCGATGGCCGCTCCGGGAACGATCAACAGCCAGTCGGTCGTGCGTCGCGCAACCTCGGCCACGGAAACGGCATAGAAAATCATGACTCCGGCGATGACAACGGCCAGACCGAGAGCTCCCCAGTTCCGGCGGCTTCGGGTCGGTCTTTCCTGTTTTTCCCCGTGCTGCATCTCGTGCCCCTTCGAATGGTCAATGGCGGGCGCAAAGAGTGCGCCCGCCGCGCGTCGATCAGTTGATCACGCCGCTGAGTTCGGAAAGCGCCCCGTAAGCGCCATCCACCATCTCCTGGCTGGCTTCGGGGCCGATCCAATCCGAGCCTACGCCAGCTTCGCGGGCCGCAGCCTTGTATGCGTCGCTGGTGACGACCTTCTTATAGGCGTCGAGCAGTGCTTCGTAGCGGTCGGGATGCTCGTCCTTCAGGGCAGACGGCACGATCAGGCCGCTGATATTGCCGCCAATGATCGGCTGCTTTTCGGCCCCAAGCGCAACCAGCGCGTCATTCAGCAAGGGGGCCCCCATGCTGTCCGGATCATTGTCGTTGACAATCGCGAGCACCTTGAGGCTGTCCATGATCGAAGCCGCGCCACGGGCGGCCAGGACCTCGAAATCGACCTGATTGCCGGCAAGCGCCGTCCGCAAAGGAGCACCGCCATCATATGTGACGAAGCGGACGTTTTCCACAGGGATGTCCAGCGCGTTCATGGCAAGGATGGTCTGAAGATGCCCGCCATTGCCGTAGATGATCCCCGAAGACACGGTGCCCGGCTCTTTCATCGCCTCGACGAGTTGGTCGAAGGTCTCGTAGGGGCTGTCGTTATGTACCGCCCAGATCGCGTAGTCGTTCCACTGCGCGTTCAGAAGGCTGAAGTCCTCCCACTTGACCGGCGCGCCGCCAACGAGAATGGCATTGGCGAGATAGGGGGTCGCCTGCATCAACAGCAACGTGTTTCCGTCTGCAGGCTGCTGGATGAGGTAGGTCGCCCCGAGGCCGCCTGCACCGCCGGGACGGTTCTCAACCACCACCGGAACGCCGAGCTCCTTGCTCATCGGGTCGGCCAGGGTCCGTGCCATTCGGTCTGCGGAGCCGCCGGCATTGAAGGGAACGATGATCGTGATCGGCCCTTTGGGCCAGCCTTCGGCGGCCTGAACGGTGCCGGTGCCGAGACCCAGAGTAAACAGGGCTGCGGCCGCGAGACCAAGGAAGCTGCGACGCGAGGCGTCTTTGAAACTAGGCATGTGATCCTCCCAGAATATTGTTTAGGCTCGATTCGCCTACCCCAAATTGCTAAATAATCCTATTGTTATGTCAATAGTACATTTCACTTGGATTGGGCGTTCGAAGCGACTAATCATTGTGAAAGAGATTGCTCATCCTGTTGAAAGACACCGCTCATCCTGTTGGAGGAGGCATGAAGAAGACGCTTATCGAAGGATCGACGCACCCCCGCATACAAGCGGATGATACCCCGCTTCCCAAGCACCACCGCGTCTACCTCGTTCTCAGGCAAGAGATCGAGGACTGGGTCTATTCCGATACCGAGCCGATGCAGGGCGACCTCGCACTGGCAGAGCGTTTCGATGTTTCCCGGATCACGATACGCAAGGCGATGGACCGTCTGGCTGCCGAGCGCATGGTCGAACGCCAGCGTGGCCGCGGCACGTTCGCGCGCAAGCGGGACGGCCAGCCGTCCCCCGTCACGGCGAGTCTTTCGGGAAATATCGAGAACCTGCTCGCGCTTGGCCTGCAGACCGACGTCGACCTCATCGAATTCACCTATGCGGTCGCGCCGCCACACATTTGTGCCGCCATGAACCTGCCTGCCGGAACGGTCATGCAGCGCGCGATCCGGGTGCGCAGTCTCGACGGCCTGCCCTTCAGCCATTTGACGACATGGCTGCCCGAAGAGATCGGGCGCAGCTTCGGCGCCGAGCAGATGCGGCAGACGGCGCTTCTGCGTCTGATCGAACGTGCGGGACACCCGATCGCCTCGGCACGCCAGGTCATCACGGCCAAGCTCGCCACTCCGGAGGTCGCAAATCTGTTGGAAATCGAGCCCGGCGAGGCGCTGCTGGCGGTGCGCCGCATCGTATACGACGAGGCTGGACGGGCGGTCGAGCACATCAACGGCCTCTACCGGCCCGACACATACGAACATGAAATGGAATACGTCCGCAGTCGCACCCCGGAGGCGGAATTATGGACAACCCGAGACACACGCAACGGGGCCGACACATGAGCGATTTGAAAACCATGCTGGCCGATTCGAGCCGCGGCATAGTAGCGCCGGGGGTCTACGACGCCTTGACCGCGCTTCTGGCCGAGCAGGCCGGGTTCGACTGTCTTTACCTCTCCGGCGCCTCGATCGCCTATTCAAGGCTGGGTCGGCCCGACATCGGTCTTGTGTCGGTGTCCGAAGTAATTGCGACCACCGAGCTCATCACCGATCGGGTCGACCTGCCCGTGATCGTCGATGGCGACACCGGCTTTGGCAATGCGCTGAACGTGCAGCGCACCGTACGCGGCTTCGAACGCGCGGGCGCACAGGCGATCCAGCTTGAAGACCAGAGCTTTCCAAAGCGCTGCGGCCATCTTGCCGGGAAGAAGCTGGTCGGCAAGGAGGAGATGGTCGGCAAGATTCGCGCAGCCCTCGATGCCCGCGACAGTGATCGTCTTCAGATCATCGCGCGTACCGACGCCATTGCCGTCGAAGGGTTCGATGCCGCCCTCGCGCGGGCCGAGGCTTATGCCGAGGCTGGTGCCGATGTCCTCTTCATCGAAGCGCCGCGCTCGCCGGAACAGCTGGGCGCGATCGCCGAGAGGTTTTCCGGACATGTCCCCCTGCTCGCCAACATGGTCGAGGGAGGGATGACCCCGATGAATTCGGCGCAGGATTTGCACGACCGCGGCTTTCGCATCGTCATATTCCCCGGCGGTGCCGCCCGTGCAATGCTGCGTCAGGGCCAAGCCTATTACGCGAGTTTGAAAGACAACGGCAGCAACGCCCCGTTTCGTGAGCGGATGGCTGATTTCGACGAACTGAATGACGTCATTGGCTTGCCCGAGATGCTGGAGTCCGCGAAAAAATACGAATGATGCAGCGCCTTGTTTCACAAATCGGCTGAGGGGCTCACCGCGTGACACGGTGCTGTCAGACCAATTCGAACCAGTCTCTGCAAGGACAGTGAGGCTGCCCCTTGTGCCGCGCTGTGAACAGCCCCTGGGGTCTTTGACGCCTTGAGCTACTCCCCGGATCGTTGGACAGATTTCGGCGTAACTCAAGCCACTCGTTGTATCTGCCGATCAGATTGGTGTTGTTGAACGCTATTGCCAATAGACCACCGCAGGCGACCTGTCGCCAGGGGCTGAATGCGGGGGCTTCCGATTGCATAAATCACTCCATTTCCGGACACCGGCCTGGCCCGTTAGCCGGCTTCCCATGGATCGAGATGCGCACGCCGAGACCTGGTTCGACCGGTCCACCCTCAGTCCCTTGAGCAGATATGGCCAGATCTTGTGTCCCTTGGCCGGTCTTGAGGTGTTGGGCTTCTGGTCGATCGGCATCAGACCCATGAGCCGCATCAGCCGCATGATCCGCTTCCATGGACGGATCATGGTGGGATGAACTTCCGAAGAACTCGCCCTTCCGAGACCGGTTCCTCGCCCCCTCAGGGCTTTCAGGGCGACCTTCGCCTTGCTCCCCGCGCGCGCTGCTTGCGTTTCGACATCTCAGACCTGCATGTTCTTGAAGACCGGCACACCACAAGCCGGAGCTTACGTCAGACCGATTTTCGGGAGGTCCTCCGCTCTCTCCCCCGAGGGCTCTGTGACACAGCCTACATCACGGCTTTCAGGAACATTATTTGATAATTTAAAAGAGGTACCGCTTCTTCGATTTCCTTCGAGGAGGCAAAATTGGAACTATCGGATCTGGAAGGGGCAGCACGGCGCTTTGTGCGTGAGTGTCGCGATATCAAATCGTTGTCGGCGAATACGATTAGCGCATATGAGCAAGATCTTGCTGAGTTCGAGGTGTTTTTCGGGGCGGAGGAGGTCGGAAGCGAGATCGATGTGACTCTCGTTGGCGATTATATCCAGTGGCTGCGCGAGAGGCGGGAACTCAAGCCGGCAACGATCCGGCGGCGCATCGCGTGCCTCAAATCCTTCTGTCGTTGGTTGAAGGAACAGGGGCTGGCTTTACAGTCGCCTTTTGACGAGAAGACTATTGTCGTCCGTATCCCCAAAAGATTGCCCCGAGCCCTGACCCGAAGCCAGGCCAGTCAGGTCGCAAAAGCGGTTTCCGAAGAGCCAAGAGTTGCGGGTGTCCCGCGACGGGGAGACGCGATGCTATCGCAACATGACCCCTTGTCGGATCCATGCGATCCAAGGGTGACGACCCATCTCGCCGTAAGCCTCATGCTCGCCTCGGGAATGCGGGTGGGTGAACTGACGGCAATCCGACTGGGCGATATCGATCCGACCTGTTCTGTGATCAACATTACCGGAAAGGGGTCGAGGGAACGAACTGTCTTCCTGACCAACGCCCGATTGGTGCATGTGCTCCGCCGTTATATCGCCGCGCTTGTGGAGCATTGCGCGGCGGATAACGTCCTCCTGCGCAATGCACGAGGCAGGGCTTTGACCCCGCAGGCGCTACGCCTTCGCCTGCGCAAGCTTGGAGACCGTCTGGCCTTTTCGCAACGCCTCACTCCGCACCGGTTCCGACATACGGCCGCGACGATCCTTCTGGAGGAAGGCGTAGACATCCGCTACGTCCAGCGCCTTCTTGGGCATTCCAGTATTTCGACAACCGAGATCTACACACATGTGACGGATGTAAGCCTTCGTCAAGCGCTGGAACGAGCAGATGTGGTCGGGCGAGTGGGGATTTGAGGAGGGAGATGTATCGATAACTGAGAATTATCAATGCGTGAGCGGCAGCCCGATGCGCGTTTATGGACCGCCATAGGTATTCAAGATAAAGTGTCCGACATGCTGGGCAGAATACTATCCGGCGACGTGAGTGCGGCAGTGATCACTGGGCCGCCCGGGTGCGGCAAGACCTGGTTGGCGCGCAGTATCGGCGCAAGCTTTGTCGAGGCGGGTGGCGTCGCATTTCGTGGGGTAGGAGATGATGGTGAGGCGAACCGCCGATTGTACCCCCTGCAACGTGCTCAGGCTGAAACGTCTGGCTACTTCAAGCCGGCGGTCACAGTGGGAAAAGCGTTAGCAAATGTTGCTGCCAAGGTGGCTTCGGGAGGGATGTTTGATGCAGAAGGTGCTCTCCAAGCCTTAGATGCCGAAGCTGCAAGGCGCAAGCGTGGCTCCATGTTCCTGGCGGAAGACGAGCAATCTGTGCTCTCAGATCTCGCGGTCCACGCAGGTGGAAGACCGGCGCTATTAATCGTCGAAAACCTGCACTGGTGGGATCGGGACTCTCTTTCCCTTCTACGCACGATGCTGAAGCGGGAAGTTGTGACTGCTTTCCCGTTTCTCGGTCAGCTGCGGGTAGTAGCAACGACGACAAATTCTGATTACCAGCAGCCGATTTGGAGGGAGGCTTACTCCAAGCACGTAGTGCCGCTGCTTCCGGTAGAGATCGAAATGGGGTACGTTGAGCGCTCCCAATTACGGACCCTACGACAGGCACTTGCCATCCCGGACGCAGTCAAGGATGAGGATTTTGAGTTTGTACATGGAATAAGCGGCGGCCATCTCGCAGTGATTGGTGAGGCCTGCCGTTACCTAAGCGATAGTGGAACCACCGTGAATGAGCTGGCGCCGGAAGACCGCGCGCGATTTGTCGAAGACCTCTTCTTGCAGCGCTTACGAAGCATTGGAACTTTAGGAGATGTCGCAAAGGAACTGCTTCACGCAGCTTCGGTCATCGGAAATACGGCCTCACGGGTGGAGCTGCTTTGTGTCTATCGACACAATGGAAGTGATCCAGAGCTAGCGATCCAGTTATGTCGAGATTTTGGATTCTTGGAGGATCGCGGTGATGTAGTGGAGTTTCGCCACCAATACATAAAGGAGTTTTTTGCCAAGGATCTCGGGCCGGAAGAAAAGACACTACGTCGAGCCTTCTCAGAATGCTTACGCCAGCTCACCCCTCACGATTATCAAAGGCGAGCGCGAAACATCTTGAAGTCCGGTGACCGCAAGAGTGCCGCTGATCTTTTTGTCGCAGCCGCCGCAGAAAACCTACGCTTCGGACGACCACCGCATCACCTCATGCACTCCGAAGAGAAAGAGCTCGTTCTCGAAGAGGGACTGGGGCCGCTAGCAGATTGCCTCCAGGAGGCATATTCACTGCTATCCAGAGGAAGATTTGACGAAGCTTGCACGCTCATGGATCAACAAAGTCCAATATACTCTCCGCTTGTACTGGCAGAAATTGAGTATGTTCGATCCCAAGGCGACCTCAACTCGCGAGATGCCGTTAGAAGGGCAAGGATGCTCGAAAGGCTAAAGGAATGGGGGCACCACATCGACGCGGAATTCGAGCAGGGATTACGTCTCGCCATGTTGTATCGCTCCGGTCTGGTGTTGGAGTTTGACAAGACCAGAGCACGCTCCATCGAAGGAGATCTGACCCGGAGGCTCAGCGAAAGGATCCGATACGACGAAATGGCCGAGTCAAAAATCCATATGCTAGGTCGTAGCGCGGAGAGCTTGTTCCTTCCAGACATAGCGCTTCATCGCGCCCAGAGGGCTGTACAATTTCATAGGCCGGAGGTTGGGGGCACTCCAAAGGAGCCGGCTGAATACTTTCGCTGTCTGACTAATCTGACAGCACTTAATATCGGCAACGGAAACTATAGCGCTGCGGAGTCGCTAGCGCTAGAAACGGTGGCGCTGGCTGATAGGTTTGAGGATGTTGCTTTTCCCAGAAGCGACATGGTGCGCTCCATGCTCGTCATGGCCCAATATCGTGGGGGTGCCGTATCGGCAGCGGCGGCGGCGGACGAGCTGATCGCTGTCATCCAAAACTATGGCTTGAGCGGCGATCCCTACTATACCAAGAACCATCTGGCTGTTTATTACTGTCTTTCCAAAAAGCTAGAAGAAGGAATTGCGCTATTCTGCGAACTGAAAGCTCAGCTCGAAAAGATAGGCGATCCTGAGCCGAATCCCCTTTATTTCGTGAGTTCAAACCTGTGCTGTGCCAGGTTTCTAAACGGTGAAAGCCCTAAGACTAGCAAAGCTGAATGGGCCGCTTTGGGCGAAGTCGTTAATCGCATTCCATACGAAACTAGGCATTTGCTGAAAAGACGTCATGAGTTAATGGCGCCCCTTTTTGACAAACCGTGCGCGTTATCCCCAGCAAGTTGGGATACTTATCCTCTCAACGAAGAGGACAATCCTTTGCATCCGTGTTGGATCGAAATTGGTCGCGGTTTCAGGATGCCAGATGTGCAATTTTGGTCTATGTATTAGCGGCGTAGCTCTTGACTGAGGCTTGCCCCGATAAGCAGAAGAGGGGTGTTTTCAAATGCGATTCCACGCTTCTTGAGAATGTGTGCAAGTGAACTCGCCTCAGACGTTCCAGGGTTGTCAGCGATATCAATCACGTAGGCTTTGCCAGCCGATGTCACCCTAAAGTCGACGCGACCAACATTTGACATCGCCATCAGCGCAAAGGTGCTTAGGGCGTTATCCGCGATCGCTGACCGTGTCTTTTCTGGTAGATCGTCGCAGTCACTGTAAACAATCCCACCCGGACGATAATGATCATCGAATACCAGATAGCTTCCGTTTGACTTTGGACCGTTAGAAGAACTTGCTTCGGCTAGTCCAACCATCATCGGTGTGCCGTTGTCCACGACAAGCGCGTAGATTTCGCGTCCTTCAATGAATTCCTGAACGCAAACAGGCTGACCGATATCGTCGGCCAAATCTGCGATGCGACGCTCCATCGCTTCGTCGAAAGGGCCGACCGTGCTCTCTGAGACCCCTATACTCCACGCCTCGTACGTGGACTTGCAAATCACCTTTTTCCCCGGTTTTGGTTTTCCGGTAATCCAGCCATGTTTGCTGTCATATGACCAGGTATCAGGCACCCCGATTTTTGCTTGGCGCATGAGCATCGATTGGTGATGCTTGTGTCTGGTGATCGCCGCAGAGTAGGCGTCGGCATGCCCATAGTGATAACCGAACAGCCTAGCCAGGAGAGCGCCCATTGAACGCCGTGCTGGACCAAATCCGTCGCGATGTCCTCCGCCTTCTGTTTTATCTAACACTACTGTGGTGCTTGCCCTCGCCGGAAAAGCCTTTCCCTCCAAGGCAAGCTGCATGAACCTCTCAAAACCAAAAACCGTCTGACATGCGATCCCGCAGCGCTGAAACGTCCCAGCAAGGAAGTTCAACTCGGTGTCGCTGATCATTCGTTCCTGAAATCTCACCGATTTGAGCGAACTCATGCGGTCCGCTGCTGCAGTATCGTCAGCTATTATAAGGATCGCCGTACTGTGAGCCTGCTCAATCGTGAGGTCGATAAGCGCCTGCAACTCGGCAACTGTAGCCCATCTTGGTACCGTCGATGGCATTGATAATTCTCAGTTATGTGAAATTGACAATCACACTACCCTAGCGGAAGAAGCGTATCTGGCAACCGCAAACTGCTACCGCTTGTGTTCCACCGCTCGACGTCTTTGCCCGCGAAAGGAGCGCTCTCAATCCACCGCATCCAGAACCGCTCTCGCCATCGCTGGCAGCATCCGCGTTAACTCAGTGTGATCCCTCGCCCAAAGTCGCCGCAGCAATGACACCGGGGCATAGTCGTCATATTTAGCGGTCTCGAAGCTCTCGATGAATTCGGCGAGTGCCTGCGATGTCGGTGGCGGCGTGGTCGCCATGTGTTTCAACAGGGATCGGGCTTCCTCCAGGCTGGTATCTTCCAGTGTGATGCCGACATCGTGCGGCCAGGCTTTGACCCCTGCGCCGAGGAAGGCGAGGGCCAGGAGCGCATTCGCCTTGCTGCCGCGCCAGGTGAAGAGGTGCAAGGCTTCGTCTTCAGGCAGAAGCCGGCAGCTTTCGAGCCTCAGCTCGAGGAAAGTCTTGCGGGCCTCGGCAAGCATCCGGCGGGCTTCGGCGTCCAGATAGGGCGGGGTTGCATTTTCCAGAAGGACGTTCCGCATTTGGGCGACGAGACGGTCGTGAACCGGTTCGGCAGCCTGATCCGCGAAAAGCGGCACCTTGCCTGCCCGGTGTTGCACGACTTGAAGCACCTTGCCCGGCTCATCGACTGTTTCCACGCGCCAGCGGCGGCCGGCAAAAAGCAGGATCGAACCCGGGCCGACCTCGTTGAAAAGCGGGATCGTGCCGAGAAAGCGGTCGCCGGCGACGAGCCGCCATTCCTGGTCGGTGGGAAAGATCGCGTAAAAATCGCGCGAGGTCGTCAGCCGTTCGCCTTCCGGACCGAGCATGATGGTGCGGTCCGGTGCCTGTTCGAGAAGGGCCGGATCATGCGCTGCCATGGCCCGCAAAAGCTCCGCGTAGTCGCTTGTGCTCAGCGCGGAGAGAGGGCCGGTGCCGCAAATCGCCCGATAGAGCGTGTCGGCGCGCGCGCCACCCTGGGCTGCAATGATCGACAACGTTTGATGCAGAGCGACGGTTACGTTGGCCGGATCTGCCTCCGGCGGCTCGATGAAACGCTCGACAAGAAGTTGTATCGAGGCGATCGCCTGGACGAGATCGAGCCGCAATCGGTCGAGCGGGCCACTTTCGGGAAACAGGTGCGGCGCGCGGCAATAGATGCGCAGGATCGCCGGCGCGCCCTTGCGCCGACCGCTGCGACCGAGCCTCTGGCGCAATGAGGCAAGCGAGCGCGGGGCGCCGACCTGGGCGACCGAGACGACGGAACCCAGATCAATGCCAAGTTCCAGCGTCGTCGTGGCAACGGCCGTGGTCGGCAGGTCGCCCTGTTTCAAGCGCGCCTCCACCTCGTGGCGTGCATGGCGCGAAAGGCTGCCGTGATGGGCGAAGAACTCGTTTGGAACATTGTGTCGCTCGGCGCGGCGCTGAAGCCGGTCGGTGATGGCCTCGACCATCTTGCGCGATCCGCCGAACACAAGGTTGTTGCTGCCGCGCAACGTGTCGAACATGTGGTCGCCGATCCCGTCAAGCGCGCGCACCGGCGGCTCGTCGCTCTCCACGATATCGAAGAAGTCCACGTCCGCAGGCTCCTCGTAGCCACGGATCTGGAGCTTCAGTTCCGGAGATCCGGTCCTGGCCTCGATGATGTGGACGTTCGCGGTGTCCTCCCAGTTCAACCAGCGCGCAGCGATGGTGAGATCACCGATCGTGGCGGACAGGCCAACCCGACGGGGCCGCTTGTCCGCAAGCGCATCGATGCGGCGAAGCAGGCTCGCCAGATGCAGGCCGCGCGGCCCCTGAAGGAAAGCGTGCAACTCGTCGATGACGATGAATTCGAGCCCGCCGAAAAGCCGTCGGGCCGCCTCGGGCTTGCGCACCAGCAGGGCTTCGATCGATTCCGGCGTGATCAGCGCGATGCCGGCCGGATTGCCCAGCACTTTCGCCTTGGCCCCGGCCGGCGCATCCCCGTGCCAGCGCACGACCGGAATGTCGAGCCGTTCGCACAGCGGTTCCAACCGACGAAACTGATCGTTGATGAGAGCCTTCAGCGGGCCGACATAGAGCGCGGACAGTCCTCCGCCTTCGTGCTCTGCGATCCGGGTCAGGACCGGGAGAAACGCGGCTTCCGTCTTGCCTGCTGCGGTCGCCGCCGCAACGAGGACATCGCCGGTTTCTTCCAGCACGGCGCGGATCGTCTTTTCCTGCACATCGCGCAGTTCCGACCAGTTCTGCTCCCAGATCCAGCGGCGGATCTGCGGGTGCAGCCGGTCAAAAGCCGCGATCTCAGAGGCGGAGGGAGGCAAGGTCGCCATCGCTGCCCGGGCCTGGGTCTGAGCTTGCGTCGCCTTCGTCCTCGGCACCGTCATCAGTGTCTGCGGCGAGTTCGACGTCGCCCAGCAAGGACCGCCAGTCGGTTCCCGGGTTCTGGTCGAGAACGGCCAACAGTTGCACGAAGGCCTTGATGGTGGAGCGCGGCGTGCGGAAATAGGCCTCGCCGATGCGCTGGTTGCAATGGGCCATGAAGGCCGTCAGCGCCTCGTCCGGGACGAGATAGTGCTCCGGCTCGCCAAGCGCGAAGACCTTGCGGATGTTGCCGAGCAGGACGAGCAGTTCTTCCGGCGTCAGGCTTTGAAGCCTAATGACGGGGCCCGTGAAGTCAACGAGGCCGTTGCGGGCGAAAGCATTTTCAGCCAGGCGCGATTGCAGTGCCGGGTAGCTGTAGAGACCGCGACGGGTGTCCATCAGGAACTCAGGCGTTCCGCCGAACAGGAAGCCGAGACCCGAAACGCTTCCTTGAAGAACGTCGTTCAGCATGGCGAGTATCTGCTCGAAATTCTGGTTCCGGGCTTGTGCGCTTTGCAGCTTGTAGAGGTTCACCATCTCGTCGAAGACGACGAGGAGCCCGGCATAGCCCGCCTGCCGTACGAAAGCTGCCAAGAGCTTGAGCCCGTCATAGACATCCGCATCGTCGATGATCGTGCGCACGCCAAGCGCCTGCCGGGCCTCGGTCTTGGTGGAGTATTCCCCGCGCAGCCAGCGCAGCGCGGCTCCTTTGAGGATTTCGTCGTCGCTCTCGCTGCCGCGCCAGTAGGCTTTCAGCACGGTTGCGAAATCATAGCCGCCGACGAGATCCTGCAAATGAGCAAGACGTTCGTCGATGACCTGCTCGACCGGAACGCCGTTTCGTTCGCTTTCGCGGGTGCACCCGGTGACGAATTTTTCCACCACGCTTGCAAGCGCACCGCCATCCGGCTTGGTGCGGGTCGCCATGTTGCGGACGGCTTCTGCATAAAGCCCGCGCGCCTGGCCGCCTGTTGCATGGATCCGGCGATCGGGGGCGAGATCCGCATGAACCGTCACCAGTTTTCGTTCCAGCGCGATAAGGCGGGTAAGGTTGAGAAAGAAGGTCTTTCCGGCACCATATTCGCCGATGATGAAGCGGAGTGCGGCTCCGTCGCCGGCGATACGGTCAATATCGCGCACGAGCGCGGAAACCTCTCCGGCGCGACCGACCTGAACATGCTGCAAACCAGTGCGCGGAACGACGCCTGCCGCGAGCGCCTGAAGGATCGTGTCCTTATCCTTGCCGCGGATGGGCTTTTGCGTGCTCATGAGCGCATTTCCTTCGTTTCCCGACATATTTCATGCAACAGCGGCCGCATGTGTTCGGCCACCGTCAGTTCATCGTCATCCTCGAGAACGGGTTCGTCGTAGAGCTCGAAGCCCCATTCGTTGATTGTCTCGATCGCGCCATCCGGCAGCACGCGAAGTTCCTTCGCGCGTCCCTCGAAGGCCGAGCGCTCGACCCGTTGTTCAGTGAGCAGGAAGAGAAGGAGATCTCCGTGTTCCGTATCCAGGCCGTCGAACGGCCGCCGGTGCGAACTTGCCTGGGGACGGTGAGGGGTGACCGAGGCTTCCTCTTCGATGAAAATTTCGGAGAGAAGACTGGAAACGGCACTGGTCTCGGAAAGGATACGGGTCAGTCGATCGTTGTCGATATCCACTTGCGCCCTTGTTGCAGATACAGGTGCCGGTGCCGGAGGCGGCGGAATGGGATGTCCGGGCTCCGATGTTTCCGTCATGACCGTGACGGGCTCCTCGGCGACCACGTTGCCGCTGTGAAGGGCGCCATAGAGCTCTTCCTTCGGGAAGCCCAGCGTTTTCCAGAGCTTCTCGATGAAGACGACTTCCGAGTGCGAGACATGACCGTCGGCAAGGACGACGGCCACGGTGGCCTGCGCGACGCGGCGGCGACCGGCGTCGTCCAGTTTTGCCAGTCCCTTCATGAGCGCGCGGCTGTTGGCGGTGCCGCCAAGGAGGGCGCTGGCGTACGCAAGGAGACGGACGCGCTCGACAGGACCAAGCCCGGGTACCGCACTTATTTCCTGCTGCAGGGTCGCAAGTTCGCTCGCATCCACGACGCCGTCGGCCCAAGCGGCCAGAGCATTGATTTCCACGATGGTCCGCGCCGCGTGGAACTGCGCGCGATCCTGATCCACAGCCGCCGCATTGGCGGCCCGGAAGAAAACGACCGTACCATCGGGGGGAGGCGGAACCGCACCGTAGCGACGGTCGGGTTCATAGCCGATGTCGAGCCGGTCGAGCGCGGCGCCCAGCTTGTTGAAGAGGGAGGCGGGGACCTTCCCCTCTCCCGGCGCTCCCAATCCCACCTTTTCGCAAAGCTCGGCCAAAGCGATCTTGCCCGTTGGCCGTCCGGCAAACGTCTCGGAGATTTTTTGCGAAAGTGCCTTGAGGGGATTGTCATCGTCGCACGACAGGAAGGCCTTTGGCAGAAGCACCGCGGCCTCGGTGCTTTGCGCATCCTCCGGCCGCTTGCCGACAAAGCGGCTGTAGCTCTCCAGGTCGCTCGTGCAGGTCTCCGCGATGGCGGCGAAACCTTTCAGCGGGCTTGTCAGGCTCGTGATGTCAGGAATTGCTGTGGCACCGGTCAGGGTGGCCGTGAAGGTGCCGCTGGCGGCTCGGTAGCCGGTATTCTTCAAGGTGCGCTTTGGCGTGCGGACCTTGAGGCCTTCGGGATGACGTTCCTGAAAACGGATCTTCCAAAGGGTCTGGAACAGATCAAAGCACCGTTTTGCCGGTGTTCGCAGGCGCGTCTCGGGCAATGATACGAACCAGAGCAGGCAATCTTCCGCGTCGAGGACCTGACCATCGGCAAGCCGGGCACCCAGATACAGGCGTGCGGGGAGGGGGAATTCGAAGCCGTGACTTGCCTCGGCGTCGATTTCGGGTCTCGTGCGGAGATTGCCGGAAAGCGGCGAGGCAAATTCGAGGAATTGCGTTGCGTAGTTTCGAAACGATCCGTTTCGGCCATAAATCGAAATCAGGCGCCGCACTTCATCGATGATGGCGTCATTGTCTCGAGACGCCTCATCGACGAAAAAACGTCGCTCGAGGCCATAAAAATAGAGAAAGACGTACCCGATAGAGGCATCGGGATCGTCGCGCGCGGATGCCAGCCATTCGAGATAGGATCGGCGGGCATTCGGATGGATCCGGCTATAGGAGGGCCAATACGGCATGGACTGACCGGCGGGATCACCTCCGCGGCCGATCATGAGGCTGGGATTGACGAGGCAATTCTCCGGTTGATCGAAATCCGTCGCGCAAAGCGATTGTCCGAAATAGAAATTCCCGCCCAATATCTCCAAGCCGGCGATTGCGACCTTGTCTCCGGGAGACACCCAGCGTGCGGGAGATGCCGCTGAAGCGGTTTGCCTTGAGGATTTGTATTGTCGGGACGCACCCGCTTGTTGCCAGCGCTCCTCCGGGATCCCTGACATAGTGGCCTGCGAGGGCGAAGAACTTCCTGTGGCGCCTTCTTGTCGTCTGAAAATGTAGAAAATGACGGCAATACCGGCGAGAATCAGCAAGAGTTCCAAGTCTCTTCCTCCAAGAGCTTGGTTTGAAACAGATTGCAGCATGGCACAGGACCATCCCGCATGGGAAGGTTCCCGTGGCAGAGCCTGTTCCACTGAAATGCGGGGAGTAGTTCAAACCTCACGACCGAACAGGAAGACGAGCTTTTGCGCGATCTCTGGGCAATCACCGAGACGCTGGTCGATCAATCGCTTTCCTTGCCATTTTACCCCCTGCAATTGTCTGTTGCATGTGAGGTATTTGATGCGCTCGAACAGGAAATTGCGGCAGAAGCCACCAAAGCCCAACTGAAGAAGGGCGACGACTTGGCATCGCAAGAAAACAGATGCCGCGAATTCGTAGCCTGCAAGGGCTATCAGGTGGTGTAGACCTTCAGGGCGAAGGCGTCTCCTGCGGCATCGTGGATCGTCCCGCCTTCAAGCAGATGCTTGCCTGGCTTAGAAAAGCCGCGCCGAGGAGCCTGTTGTCCTGATCGATGACATCTCCCGCATGGCCAGAGGCGTTGAAGCGCATTGGAAACTGCGCGCCAGTCGGCGCGGACACGTTGCCGTAGGTTGGGTGCCTGCGGCTGAACGCTGGATCATGCCATGCCGGGTCACGGACATTTCTCCCGGTTCGTCGCCGCTGCGTGCGGCGGTCTGCGGGGCTGTCTCCATGGTTCGACCCCCTTGATGACGATCATGCACCCGCCACAGCAGGGGCAAGACGCTAATGGCGCGTGGCGCGCTGCGTGCCATATCGCTCAACAGCTAGGCGGTGATCTCTCCGTTAAATTTGCATGGCGCGAAAAGGATGCGGCAGCGTTCCCCGGCGTCACCGGCCAGATGACCGTTTGATCTTGCGCGAAATGCCATTTGTTTTTGCGCGCTACAGCACCGCCAAACCCTCTTGAAACTGGTCTTTGCGGCCCCTTTGCCCTATGCGCGGAAGCAGGGTTTTCGAACCGCGAAAACCACCAGCCCGTTCAAGGTGTTAGCGTCGATTTGTGGGAATCGAAAAGGAATGGCGGGCCGAAGCCGACGAAAAAGAGAACTACACCTACGCTATAGCCCTCCAAACTGATTGAAGTCGCTTATTGCATGAGTCGCGGCTAAAAATCGCTCGTACCAATGGAAATCGCGCAACCGAACTCTCCCGTAATTTGTAGCGAATGGCGGCATTGAGCCAAAGCCGCCATTCAAGCCCAACAGGATCGAGCGACCGGGGCCGATCGATCCTGCTCTGCCCCTAACGCTATCGGGCCATCAGCGCGAACACGCCCCACCCCAAATACTCACGCGTGTACTCTGCGTACCGTGTGGGTTCTGACGTCAGATGTGTTCGGACTTCAGACGCGAAGTCATCATCGGGGTTTTCCTCCAGCCAATGGCGCATGGTGAGCCATTTCGCGGCCTCGTACCTATCCCAGCCTTCCCGATCCGCCAGAACCATTTCGACGACATCGTAACCAAGCTCTCCGAAGGAGCCGATCAGGTTCGGAAGCATCAGAAAATCCGAGATCGAACCGGCGCCACATCCCTTGGCGACCTCTTCGCTGGGAGGGGTCTTAAGCCAGTAGGGCTCGCCGATGAGAATGATCCCATTGGGAAGAAGGCTCTTGGCCAGAAGGTCGATAGCACCGGCAACGCCCCCGCCAATCCATGTGGCGCCGACACAGGCGGCTACACCAACCTTTTCATCGGAGACATAGCCCGTAGCGTCATCGTGGATGAAGTTGACCTGATCGGAAACGCCGAGCGCTTCGGCGCGCGCTTTCGCCTGTTCGGAAAACACCCGGCTCATGTCAATGCTTGTGCCATTGATACCGAAATCGCGCGCCCAGGTGCACAGCATCTCTCCCGAGCCACTGCCGAGATCGAGTATGCTGGTGCCAGGCTTCATCCGCAGCACCCTGCCGAGCGTGTCGTACTTGGCGGGGGTGAAAGGGTTGTGAATGCGGTGTCTGCTTTCTGTGATGTTGAAAATGCGGGGAATATCCATTGCTCAGTATCCATTGCTTTGGGAATTGATCGTGCCGCTACCGAGGCGCGTCAGCTGACGACGCGGCCCGGTCACATGCCTGTATTGGCTCAGCATGTTAGGCACCTTGGTTGTCGGGTTGAGCGCGAACGGAGAGCCGTCCGCGTTTCGAGATGCGATATGGACTGCCAGACCGGGACTCGATAAGGCGCTTCTTCCGCAAGCGGATGAAGCCGACGAAAAAGAGAACTACACCTACGCGATAGCCCTCTAAAATTGAGGCTCGAGCGAATGGTTCGAATGAGGCAGACGGTCGCGAAATTCAAACTTCTGCTCCGGCGTTTGCGGCAGAGTTCTCCTGGGAAATCAGCGCCGCCGATTTTTATGCGACGCATAGGATTTCCGCGAAATATCAACTGATTATTCTCTTTACCGCGCTCAACAGAAACTCGTCCTGATAGTGGCCTGCAACGAAGGACAAGCCAACCGGACAGTTGTCCACGGTCAATAGCGGAACAGAGATTTCCGGCAAGCGTGCCACGCCGGAAAACGCGGTGATGGTCATCGTCGGATCATAGAAGTCCATCACCGCTTCAAGCGTGTTCAGGGAGTCTTTCCGGGGAGCGATTTTCGGCGTCGTAGGGAAGCAGATCACCGTTTCCGGGGTGAAGAAGGCGTTGATCTGCCGGAAGAGGCTTTCACACCTCGCCATGTTGTCCAGCGCCGCGATGCGGTCGAACCTCTGGACATTTCCGTAGGCCATCGAGAACGTGAAGCCGAGTTCGGGCTTGCAAGCTTCGATCCAGTTGCCGACCGTGCTCTGGAATTCGGCGGTCTGCAGATCACGCAATCCATTCAGGTTGCAGACCTTCAGCTCGCACGCCTCCCCGACGATTTCGGAAAACCTTACCGGCTCAATCACAATGCCGGTGCGTTCTGCTATTCGATCCAATGCGCTGCCAACTTCATCTCGAACGGCGGCATCCGCGATCTCCAGCGCATCCTGCAAGACGAGCATACGCCGTGGCGACGGCATCGACGATGCGGGAGCGTTCAGCAAGACGCGCATCGCCGCATCGAGCACCTCGAACCGATACGCCAACACGCCTACGGTACTGACGCTTGGCTGGAACGGCAAAACGCCAGCCTCGGAAATCCGATGAAGGGAGGGACGCATCCCCCAAAGACCGCAAAGGCTTGCCGGAACACGGACCGAACCTCCCGCGTCCGTGCAAAGAGAAAAATCCGCAAGACCATTGGCGACGGAAGCAGCCGAGCCGCTGGACGAGCCACCGGGGACGCGATCCGGTGCTTTCGCGTTTCGGGGGGTGCCAAAATAGAAGCTCTCCCCGTCGAGGCTATACGTGAACTCATCCGCCACGACCTTCCCGACGCAGCGCGCTCCAGAGGCAAGCAGTTGATCAACGCAGAGGGCGTTGTGAACAGGTGCGGGATGTGCGTCCCGCCAAGCGGGGCTTCCATAGGAGGTCTTATATCCCGCAAGGTCGATGTTATCTTTCACGGTGAAGTGAAGCCCATCCAGCGAACCGTTACGTACTGGTGCTAGGTCAAGCTGTTCGACCAGTCCGCCGGATGGGTCTGTTGGAGAGTGAGGCATATAGTCTATTTCCTGGCACGAATCTGAACGGATTTTCGGGCAGTTCTACACCGCGGGTCGAGACGATCACGCTCGTCTGTCACAATTTCCCAAAATCTGAGACAGACTCAGCGCCTCTATCACCTGTTTCAGGGGACACCATTCTTAACGATCAACGGCCGCAAAGGGGTCAGAAGCGGGCATTCTGATTTTCAAGATTTGGCGGGCTGTAGCGTAAAAACTGCGGCTTGCTATCCCACCCGGTGGAATGCGGTGTTCGGCGGCAATATCGCACCGTAGAGGGCAATCGGCGGGAATGGCGGAGAGAGAGGGATTCGAACCCTCGATACGGTTTCCCGTATACACGCGTTCCAGGCGTGCGCCTTAAACCACTCGGCCACCTCTCCGCAGCCAGACCCGTCTTGCGTGCGGCGGGGAGGGCGAGGTGCCCCTGTCCCAAACACCGCATGACGGGATCCGTGCGACTGGCATTTGCGCTTCGAAAAACGCCAAAAATGCCGTCCGCAAGTCGCGCACTATACTGAGAGCGCGGCCAAGTTCAAGCGCTGATCCGCATCCCCTCCCTCTTTTCAACATCACGGCTTCATTGCGCATTTCGGGCCCCGACCGACGGTACCGGCCGGGGCATCGGCAACGCTTTCGGGCCTGTCCGGGAGGAAGCCCGGGACCCAAGGCGCCGGTGGAGGGTGCCGGCCGGCGCACAAACGCGGTGCGACGCACCGCTCTCGCAGTGTCACGCTTTCGCGATACGCGCGCCGTGGCGTTGCACAGAGGGCAGGGCGGGCCTATCTTTCGGGTCGAGGCAAGCGCGACAGGCAGGCGCCCGCGCCACGGAGGTCGGTTCGGCCGGCTCGAACGGCCCCCAACGGCGATTTACGGGCGATGACCTGCACCGCATGCGCGGCCCGTCGGGCGCGCATGCGTTCGACACGGCGAGAGGTTTTACATGTTTCGATTTCTGGCGCGACTGGTCGGTCTCTGGTTCGTCGCGATGGCACTGGTGGCGCTTGTCATCGACGGCACCAAGACGATTGCCGCATCGGCCTGGGTGGCAACACCTCTCGGGCAATACTGGTACGATTTTGCACCGGCTTCGCTTAACACCGCGCAGGCGGCGGTGCAGCGTCATGTCGCCCCGTTTCTCTGGGACCCGGTGATCCAGACGCTGCTGACCGCACCGGTGTGGGCAAGCTTCGCGCCACTCGGCTTCATCCTGTTGTGGATGGGCGAACGGCGCTGGTTCCGCAGGCGGCGCGCAAGCCCGATCTGACGCGGCCGCACGCCCTCGGGTGGTTGGCCGTTTCCTTTTCCTTGCCCTCGACAGGAGGCGTTCATGTCGTTCATGACCATGCTCAGCAACAAGTTTTCGCTCGTCGACCACGCCGCCGCCCTTCCCGGGCGCGATACGGCGATCATGACGCCGGGCCGCCATGCGGTGACGGACGTGCCCATCGATCTCGCACCCGGCGAGGGCCAGGAAGAGGTGCTCATCGGACTTGGCTGTTTCTGGGGCGCGGAACGGCTCTTCTGGCAGCTTCCAGGCGTTGTGGTCACGGCTGTCGGTTATGCGGGCGGCCCGACTCCTAACCCGACCTACAACGAGGTCTGCACCGGTCGCACCGGCCATACCGAAGCGGTTCGCGTGGTTTTCGACACGACAGTGGTGTCGCGGGAAGATCTCTTGCGTGCGTTCTGGGAGGGACACGATCCGACCCAGGGCATGCGGCAAGGCAATGACACGGGCACGCAGTATCGCTCGGCGATCTATTACACCACACCTGAGATGAAGGACGCGGCGGAGGCCTCGGCCGCTGCCTACACGCAGGCCCTGCGCGAGGCCGGGCATTCCCGCGCGATCACCACCGAAATCAGGCCGATGGAGGCCTTCTATTTCGCCGAGGAGCCGCACCAGCAGTATCTCGCTAAAAACCCCGGCGGCTATTGCGGCCTTGGAGGAACGGGTGTGGCATGCCCCGCGCCGGCACCGGCCGGATAGGGACGGCGCCGTCCGCACACGCCGGTTTCTGACAAAAGGCACGCCTTCGGGCGTGCCTTTTGGTTTGTCCGGTTCGCGGCCTTTTCACTGCCTGAAGGATTTGCAGAGCCTTCGGCACACCTTTCTTCGCTTCATCGCATGTTAAAGAATCATGGGCATTCTCGTCACCATACGGAAGGTTCAATGCCGTATCTGCACCAATAGTCCGTCTGGCTCCGAGAAACGAGATGACCCGTACGTGGCGAATTCTCCTGACGGTGTACTTCACCTTTGTCACGTGTGCGATGGCGATGGCGATGTTTGCGCCCGGTGCCAGCAGCCGGGTCGCCGTGATCGTATGGCCGGGCTCTGGCTCGGCAGCCGCCATCGTTGCGGCGGCCGAGGGTGATCTGCTCCAGCTCGGCTCGGGAAACTGGATTGCCATCGCCAATGGCGAAGGCGGGGATTTTGCGGAGCGTCTCTATCGCGCGGGTGCATTTCTGGTGACGTCGCCGAGTGTGGCGGAAGCATGTCTTTAACGCCAAAACGGCGGGAACTGGGGCTGAAAAGCGATGAATGAAGCAGTGGAAACCAGGTCGAGCGGCCTTGACGGGATGCGCCAGCGCTTCGCCAAGGTGTACGTGATTTTCACCTGGCTGAATGTTCTGGTCGTCATGGCGGTCGCCTGGGGCAGCGAGAATGTCTCGGCCGTTGTCGTCTCTGCCGCCGCGCTCCTGATGGGCGCCGCCACCACCGCGGCGTGGCTCAAGGAGGGCACGGGCGTGCCGGCGCGCATCGTGAGCGCCATGTCGATGGCCGGCCTTGTCAGCCTTCTCGTCGCCGCGATGGGAGGAGGCGATCCGGCGCATTCCTTCCAGATCGACGGCCACATGTATTTCTTCGCGGCTCTTGCGATTCTTGCCGGCTGGGTCGACTGGCGGGCATTGGTCGCTTTCAGCGCCGTGGTGGCGGTGCATCATCTCGTGTTCAACCTGATGATGCCGGCAATGGTCTTTCCCGATGGTGCCAACTTCCTGCGTGTCGTCATGCACGCCGTGGTCATTGTGCTGGAAACCGGTGCGTTGATCTGGCTGACCGCTCAGGTTCAGGCCACCTTTGCGTCCGCAATGCATGCCGTCGACGAAGCCAACGCGGCGCGTCACGAAAGCGAGAACCTCAAGGTCGCCGATGACGCGCGCCGCGAGGCTGACCTGGCGCGCCAGGCCGATATCGAGACGGGGATCGTCGAGTTCCGCAAGGACATCGAGACTAAGCTCGATGATGTGACGGCTCGTGCAAACGCGATGCTGACGGCGGCGCGGTCGCTGGAAGACATCGCAGGCGATGCCTCCGGCAAGTCGCAGGCCGCCGGCTCGGCCTCGGAGACCGCGAGTGCCAATGTCCGGTCCGTCGCCGCCGCGGCGGAGGAGCTTTCCTCTTCCATCGCCGAAATCGCGCGCCAGATCGCCCAGACCAACAACATCGTCGAACAGGCGACACAGGGTGCGCAGGGGACCAACGAACGCGTCGCGCGGCTTGCGGAATCCGCCAGCAAGATCGGTGAAGTCGTGACGCTCATCCAGGCGATCGCCGAACAGACCAACCTTCTGGCGCTGAACGCCACCATCGAGGCTGCGCGCGCCGGCGAGTCCGGCAAGGGCTTTGCCGTCGTGGCCGCCGAAGTCAAGGAACTGGCCACCCAGACCTCCAAGGCGACCGAGGAGATCGGGGCCCAGATCACCGCGATCCAGAACGAAACCGGGCACGCGGTGTCCGCCATTTCGCAGATCGCCGAGACGATGCAGGAGGTCAACAGCTACACGTCGTCGATCGCCGCCGCCGTCGAGGAACAGGGCGCCGCCACCGGCGAGATCTCGCGCAACGTCGCGGAAGCCGCAGCGGGTACGGGTCTTGTGTCCAGCAACATCGTCGGGCTTGGCGAGTCGGTTGCGCGTACGGCCTCTGCAGCGACCGAGATGGAAGACACCATCGAGGAAGTGACCCGGCAGACCGATGCGGTGCGCCATTCCGTCGACCGGTTCCTGGAGCGTGTCGCCTCGTGAGGTGATGCCTCCGGCGCATTCCGCTCCGGTTTCAGATCTTCCAGACCGCGCAGGACCGCCTCCTGCGCGGTCTTCGCTTTCCCGACCGCCTCCTGTATGAAGGCGGGATGCTGCCTGTTTCGATCAACGCCGAAACCCGTGACCGCTACCGCCGCCGCAACCGCGTTCACACGCTGTTCCTGGCGTTTGGCGCGATCGTGCTGCTTGGTCTTTGCGCCTGGACGCTGGCCGGGCCGACAGGTGTCGTTTGGGCGGCGTTCGGCGGCGGCGCGTCGCTCGTCATGGCCACGCACATGTCGCCGCACATGGTGCTCGGGCTCTATGGTGCCCGCAAGCTGTCCCCCCACGATTATCCCCAGGTCCACCGGATCGTGCGACTGTTGTCGGAACGCGCGGGCCTGGCGGAGCCGCCGCGGCTCTATCGGGTGCCGAGCCGGATGATGAATGCCTTTTCCACCGGTCGGCGCGACGAGGCGGTGATCTGCATGACCGATGCGCTGATCGCCCGGCTGGACGCGCGCGAATTCGTCGGCGTCATGGCGCATGAGCTCGCCCATATCGTGCATGAGGACATCACCGTGATGGCGCTGGCCGACATCGTGAGCCGCATGACCGCGGTGATGTCGGCGCTCGGGCTGTTTCTCGTGATCTTCAACCTGCCCGCCCTTTTGACAGGCGGCGGCGATGTTCCCTATGCGGCGATCGTCGTCCTGATCGTTGCACCGACGCTTGGAACGGCGCTTCAGCTTGGCCTGTCGCGCACGCGCGAGTATGAGGCGGATCTCGGCGCCGCCGCGCTCACCGGCGATCCGGATGGTCTGGCGAAGGCCCTCTTGAAGCTTGAGCGTGTCCAGGGACGCATGTGGGAAGCGATGCTGCCGCAGGGCGCGCGTATTCCCGATCCGTCCGTGTTGCGCACGCACCCGGTCACGGACGAGCGGGTGCGCCGACTGGAGGCGCTGAAGGCGCAGCCCGATCGCTGGGTCGACATTGGTGAGCGCACCCATGTGCGCGGGCACTCTCCAGTGCCCGACACAGGCCCTCCGCGCCGGCGGTTGCGCGGGCTGGGTGCCTGGTACTGAGTACCTGGTACAGAGTAGGTGACACGATCCGGGGAGGGGCTCAGCTCATCCAGCGCAGGGTGCGACCCTTGACCGGATTGGCGAACGGTCGGTCTTCCGCGCCCGAGCGGGTCCATTCGTCCTTGAGCTGCATCCACCAGCGCCCCTGCGTGTCGGCATCGTTGATCAGCATCAGCCGGGGATTGTGCTTCAGACCCTCGCGCTGCTGGATGACGACGCGCCGGTCCTGGTCGAGAAACACCTTCATCAGGTGTCGGATCAGCGGCTTGAACGGGCCGACCCAGCCCATGCTGGCCCAGAACATCTGTCGCACTTCCGTGTGCGACCGGTCGACGGGCGTGATGGTCGTCAGCCCGACGACGCTGTGGCGGCTGCCCTGGATGTGCTCGACCCTGAGGCCCGGAAGCGCATAACGGATCTCGGTGGTGACATTGTCGCCAAGCACCTTGTAGGCGATGTTCTGCGGCGGCAGCTTGTGCCGTGCCATGGCCCAGCCAAGCTCGGCCGGCTCGAACAGCTTTTCCTTCGCCCTGAGCTTCGCGGCGTTCTTCTTGAACCACCATGAGGTGTGCACGAAGGCCGCATGCGTCGGATCCATCAGCCCAAGGGCCGCGTGATCGACCGAGCACACGAAGGGCAGCATGATGTGAAGGCGCGGACCCGCGTCCGCGGGAAAATCCGGCAGCAGGGGCGGGGCGGGCTGGCGTCCGTCTTCCGGCGCCTCGCCCTCTTGCGCGAAATAGATCCAGATCAGTCCGTTTTGCTCGCGCACCGGATAGGCACCGCAACTGATCCTGGAATAGTCGATGGTCTGGGTTTCATGGGTGGAAGGAATGTCGACGCAGCGCCCGTCGGTGTCGAACTTCCAGCCGTGATAGCAGCATTGCACGGTCTCGCCGTCGAACCAGCCGTGGCGGAGCGGAATGCCGCGGTGCGGGCAGATGTCGCGCAGGCAGAACACGTCACCACTTGCGGCGCGCGCGATCAGCAAGGGCTCGCCCATCAGCGTTTTGCCGAGCATCTTGCCGGGTTTGATCTCCGATGAGGGGCACGCCACGTACCACAGGCCGCGCAACAGGTCGGCTTCGAGATTGTGCATCCGAAATGACTCCAGAGGGCGAAATGTCGCCCCATCACCTACCCGGTCGCGACCGCGCGCTCAAGACGCGCGTGGTGAAAAGCGGCGCTCAAGACGCGCGTGGTGAAAAGCGGCGCTCAAGATGCGCGTCGGGAAAAGCGGCGTCCCGGGGCGCCGCGAAGCAGCGGCGCGCCCATGCAAAAGGGGCGTGCCCGCAGGACACGCCCCTTGTTCGTCAGGCTCGGTCGACCTCGGCTCAGGCCGACAGCGCGCCCTTCGCCTTCTCGGTCAGTGCCTTGAAGGCTTCCGGCTCGCGGATCGCGAGATCGGAGAGAACCTTGCGGTCGACCTCGATGCCGGCCTTGTTCAGGCCGTTGATGAAGCGGCCGTAGGTGAGGCCTTCTTCACGCACGGCGGCGTTGATGCGCTGGATCCACAGGGCGCGGAAATTGCGCTTGCGGGCCTTGCGGTCGCGGTAGGCGTATTGCGCTGCGCGCTCCACGGCCTGCTTGGCGACACGGATGGTGTTCTTGCGACGGCCATAATAGCCCTTGGCGGCTTTGATGACCTTCTTGTGCTTTGCGTGGGCGGCGACGCCCCTTTTGACACGCGACATGGGTTTCTAACTCCAGGAATATGGGGAACGTCGTCAGTTCAGCCGTAAGGCAGGAACTGCTTGACGACGCGGGCATCGGGCTCCGACAGGGTCGTCGTGCCGCGGGCATTGCGGATGAACTTGTTCGACCGCTTGATCATGCCGTGCCGCTTTCCCGCCTGGGCGGTCTTGACCTTTCCGGTCGCGGTCAGCTTGAAGCGCTTTTTGGCGCCGGATTTCGTCTTCAGCTTGGGCATTTTGCATCCTTTCTTTCCCGGCGGAGGCTGAAGTCCACCGGTTGTTGTTGGAAGCCGTTTTCGAACCGCCACGGCATGCCCGTATGTCGTGAGACCGAGGCAAAACCAATCGTCCCGCGAAGCCGGGCGGCTCGGGACACGGGCTTATAGGCGCGAGTGGCTCAAAACACAAGGGTCTTGTGGCCTGAGCGCTCGCCACACCGTGGCCCGGTTGGATGCGCCGCGGAAAACCGGGACGCAAATACGCGAAAGGCCCGGCCGGAGCCGGACCTTGTGCTTGAAAAAACGCGTGAAGATGATCAGCGCGCGATCGGCGCCATGACCATGACCATCTGCCGGCCCTCGAGACGCGGGTGCGATTCCACCTTGGCGAACTCGGAGGTCTCGTCGCGCACCTTGTTCAGGAGCGCGATGCCAAGATCCTGATGCGCCATCTCGCGGCCACGGAAGCGCAGGGTCACCTTGACCTTGTCGCCTTCGTCGAAGAACCGCTTCATGTTCCGCATCTTCACCTCGTAGTCGTGGGTGTCGATGTTCGGGCGCATCTTGATTTCCTTGACCTCGACGACCTTCTGCTTCTTGCGGGCTTCGGCCGCCTTCTTCTGACTCTGGTACTTGTAGCGACCATAGTCGAGAATCTTGCAGACGGGGGGCGAGGAATTCGGCGAAATCTCAACGAGGTCGAGACCGGCTTCCTCAGCCATTCTCATCGCTTCTTCAGTGAGCGTTACGCCTAGGTTGTTCCCGTCCTGGTCAATGAGCTGGACGTCGCGGACACGGATCTCTTGGTTCGTGCGCGGGCCTTCCTTGGTCGGCGGCGGTGCGCGGTATGGACGGCGAATGGTCGCGATCTCCTCTAACTGTTGCAACAACTTGCGGCAAACTGCGTCTCGTCAGGCGGACATTTGCGCAGGCACGCTAAGCGCCATATGCGCCTTCACGTTCCAACGCGCAACCCCGGTGGGGGTCTTGTTCCACGTTTCACAACCAACAAGCCCTGTCCCGAATGCAGTGCACCGGGGAGCCTTGATCCGTCCGCAGGTTTGCCTGCGAAGAAAATCCAGCGAATCCGCGCCAAAGTCAACCGGCCATTGAATTCCGGATCGATGCGCGGCGAAGGGCCCGAGTGAATCGCGTGCGCGCTTCAAGGACCCGCAGTCCGGCGGGCGCCATTTGATCAAAAGAAGATAAAATCCCGGGGAGTGTATCCATATATTCGCAATAGAATTAATAAGGGTGAATATTTTCTGTGCAGCCGGCGCAATTGCAGGTTTTTGTTTACCCGATGCAAATATGACTTTTGCTCTCGTCATTGACGCTAAAGAAAAACAACAGGAGCCTGCCATGGCTTTGCCCTCGATCTCCCGTGCGAAAGTCTCCGGACTGCCCATCTCCCTGAGGATCGGCGTGGTTGCGCTCGTCGCCATGCTGGCCGTGGTGGCCCTGTCGGTCGCCTATTTCCAGGGTGCCAGCATGGTCGGCTCGGCTCTGCAGTCGCGCGCCGACAATGCGGCGCTGCAGTCCGCGGCCAAGGATATCCAGGCACGCAGCCTGAGAATGCGTTCCGAGGCGATCGAATTCCTGACGCAACTCGATATGGCTGACGTTGAGGCCTATCGCGTCGAAGGCGAGAAGATCCACGCGGACCTGAGCGCCGTGCGGGCCATGCCGGCCGCCTCAGAGCTCGGGGCGCTTGTCGATCAGCTTCAAGACAAGGTGTCGGCCCATGAAGCCGGATTTGCCAGGCTCGTTGCGCTGAACGAGCGCATGGGGCTGGACGAAACGTCCGGTCTTCAGGGTGCGTTGCGCACCTCCGTCCATGCCGTTGAGGAAAAACTCTCGACCGCAAACCTGGATGCCCTGACCGTCAAGATGCTGATGATGCGCCGGCACGAGAAGGACTTCATGCTGCGCGGCGCGGAAAAATATATTGGCCGCATTGCCGAGCGGCGTGCCGAGTTCGATGCCCTGCTTGCAGAAAGCGATCTGCCGGCGGCCGACAAGGCCGAGATCGGCAAGCTGATGGATGTCTATGTCGACGGCTTCAATGCCTATGCCGAAAACGCCCTGCAGATCGACGGCGAGGTCGCCCGTCTCGAGCAGGCGTACGCCGATGTCGTGCCGCTGGTGAACGAAATGGCCGAGGCCGCAGAAGCCGGCATGTTGCGCGCCGAGGAAAGTCTCGACCGGTCGCGGACCTCGGTCGATCGCTTCTTCCTGATCGCCGCCGGTGCCACGCTGGTGCTGACGCTGGGGCTGGTGGCCCTGATCGGCCGCAGCATCTCCCGTCCCGTGCTCGGGCTGACCGACGCGATGCAGCGCCTGGCGGATGGCGATACGTCTGTCGAGATCCCGGCCGCCGCCTCCCATCGCGAGATCGGCGCCATGGCAAAGGCTGTCGTGACCTTCCGCGAGAACGCCATTCGCACCCGCGAACTGGAAGCCAATCAGGCCCGCCAGAAGGAAATCGCCGAAGCCGAGAAGAAGGCGGCGATGGAAGAGCTGGCGAAAAGCTTCGACGCGACCGTCGGCCAGATCGTGTCCTCGATCGCGGCGGCATCGAGCGAGCTCAACGGAACGGCGCAGCGCATGTCGGAGGTTTCGGAGGATGCGGACGCCCGCTCCACCAGCGCCGCCGCCGCCTCCGAGCAGACCGCCGCCAACGTCCAGACCGTCGCCGCAGCAACGGAGGAAATGAGCGCCTCGATCAGCGAGATCAACGAACAGGTGCTGCGGGCTTCCCAGGCGTCGGACCGGGCCACCCAGGACGTGCAGAAGACCGCACACCAGATGGAGACCCTGTCCAGCATGGCGGACCGGATCGGCCAGGTGGTGTCGATGATCTCCGAGATCGCGGCCCAGACCAACCTGCTGGCACTGAATGCGACGATCGAATCGGCGCGCGCGGGCGAGGCCGGCAAGGGCTTCGCCGTCGTCGCCGGCGAGGTCAAGGCGCTTGCGAGCGAAACCGCCAAGGCGACCGACGGCATCTCGCGGCTTGTCGCCGAGATCCAGAACGAGACCCGCGAAGCGGTTGGCTCCATCGACGGCGTCGGCAAGATCATGGCCGATCTGGCCGGCATTTCCTCGGCCATCGCAGCGGCGATGGAAGAGCAGGGGGCAACCACCCAGGAAGTGTCGCGTAATGTCGGCGAGGCGGCATCTGGCAGCCGCAGCGTCTCGACGGATATCGTCGGTGTGAGTGCCGCGTCGAAGGAAACGCGCGCCTCGGCGGAAACCGTGAAGTCCTCCGCGCAGGATCTGATGCAGCAGTCGGACCAGATGCGCAGCGAGGTCGAGCGTTTCCTGCAGACGATCCGCGCGGCCTGAGGCCACAGCGAGCAGAAATGAACCGAAGAGACGCGGGCTGCGAAAGCGGCCCGCGTTTTTCATGTCACGCCTCAGCAAGCAGCCTGTCGTAGACGGCCAGCGTGCGCGCGCACATCGCCTCCAGCGAATAAAGCTCCGTTACATGCGCCGCGGCGCGCGCCGTCAGCGCCTCTCGCGCGCTTTGCTCGAGCGCCAGCGCACTGCCGATGGCGTGCGCCATCGCGTCCGTATCGCCCGGAAGAACGCGCCAGCCGGTACGCCTATCCTCCGCGACTTCCGGCGGCGTCAGCACGGTTTCCGGCGCCGCCCCGAGATCGGTCGCGATCACCGGAACGCGCGCCGCCTGCGCTTCCACCGCCGCGCGCCCGAAGGCCTCGGGCTCGATGGAGGCGACGACCGCAAGATCGGCAAGCGCAAGGGCGGCCGGCACGTCGTCGCAATGGCCGACGATGCGGATGCGCCCTTCAAGCCCGACCCCGGCAATCCGCGCACGAAGCTTTTGCGTGTAGTCGCCGCGTCCCTGGTCGTCTCCGGCGAGGATGGCGGTCCAGCGCGCGTCCGAGGTTTCGGCAAGCCGGGCGAGCGCATCGACCAGGCCCATCTGACCCTTCCAGCCGGTCAGCCGTGCGAGATTGAGGATCACCGGCGCGTCGCCCGCAAGGCCCCAGCGCTCGGCGAGCGCCCGTCTGCGCTCCGCCGACACAGCTTCCGGCGCAAGTGCGGCAAGGTCGGAGCCGCGCGGGATGACGGTTGTGCGGTCCCTTGCGAAAGGATGCCGCCGGGCGATCAGATCGGCGGTATAGCGGGAATTGGCGATCACCGCATCGCCACGCGCCATCACGGAATTGTAGAAGGCCTTCGCCGCGTTCGTCTGGCCGTAGATGCCATGATAGGTGGTGACGAAGGGTACGTCGCAGGTGCTTGCCGCCCAGAGCGCCGACCAGGCTGGCGCGCGCGAGCGCGCATGCACCAGATCGACGCCCTGGCTGCGGATGAGCGCCTTCAGTGCGCACGCATTGCGCCACATTGCGAACGGCGACTTGGCCGCAAGCGGAAGCGTGACATGGCGCGCGCCTGTCGCCGTCAGTTCGCTGACCAACCGCCCGCCGGCGGAGGCGACGAGGGCGCGATCTCCAGACGCAACCAGAGCGGATGCGATATCGACCGTGGTGCGCTCCGCGCCGCCGGTCTGGAGTTCCGGGATAACCTGCAAGATGGTGTGGCGTGTCACGGCGGTTCCTGTCGGCGCGCGTCCGGTCGTCGCAACGGTTTCGAGACGGTGCGGCGGGCGATGGCTTCTCAAAGCCCGTGCTGTGTGCCACATCGGTCGCAACATCGGCAAGCGGAGGACGAACGGGATGCAAGAGGGCAACGCGCAGACGATCACCGTGGGAACGGGCAGCGACGCGCGCGACATCGCGGTGTTGCGCGAGGACGGGGCGCCCGGATGCTGCGGCATTCTCTGGCTGTCGGGCTTCAAGTCGGACATGTCCGGCACCAAGGCGGAAGAGATTGCGGCTTTTGCCCGAAAGACCGGCCGGGCGGTGACCCGGCTCGACTATTCCGGCCACGGCCTCTCCGGCGGGGATTTCGAGGACGGCACGATTTCCAGGTGGGCGGAGGAGGCGGTCGCCGTCTTCGAACGCGTCTGCCGCGAACCGACCATCGTCGTCGGCTCGTCCATGGGCGGCTGGATCGCGCTGCTGCTCGCGCGCGCTCTCAAGGGGAAAAGCGATCTCGCAGCGAGGCTTGCCGGCATGGTGCTGATCGCGCCGGCCCCCGATTTCACCGAGGAACTGATGTGGAAGCACGAGTTCACCGACGAGATCCGCGCCACGATCCTGCGCGAGGGCCGCTTCGAACGGCCGTCGGAGTATGACGACAGCCCCTATGTCATCACCCGCGCGCTGATCGAGGACGGCCGAAACAATCTCTTGCTTGGCGGTCCCATCGAGACCGGCTGCCCGGTCACCATCCTGCAGGGGCAGCGCGACGATGCCGTGCCCTGGCGCCATGCCCTGCGTCTGGTCGACTGTCTGGCGCTCGACGACGTCGTGCTGACGCTGATCAAGGACGGCGATCACCGCCTGTCCCGACCCGCCGACATCGCGCGTCTGATCGCTGCCATTGACCGCCAGGCCGAGGCGCTGGAAGCTGGGCCGACCTGAATCGCTCCAGCCGCGCGATTTTTGTCGGGCGGGTCATCGCTTCGTCGTATTTCCTGCCAAGGCTTGGCGCGGCAAGTTCAATGACCGGGCGCGGCCGGCGCGCCGGTTCGGCAACGCGAGGTTTACATGGCACGGCGCAAGCATTTCATTCTGGCGATCGACGGCGGCGGGATCCGGGGGCTGCTCCCCTTGCGCATCCTTGAGACGCTGGAGGCGCGCTTGCGCACCCAGGGCAAGACAGCGCCGTTTCATCGCTATTTCGATCTTGTGGCCGGCACCTCGACCGGCGCGTTGATCGCGGCGGGCATGGCCGCGCCGAAGCCTGACGACCGCAACGGTGCGCCGGCCGCCACAATCGAGGATCTTCGGCGTTTTTTCGAAGTCGACGCGCGCGAGGCGTTTCGCCGCCGCGGTCTTCTGGCGCGGCTTGTCGCCAATCCCTCAGCGCCCTTTGACGAGCGCTATGACGCCCGCCCGCTGGAACGCCTGCTGAAGGAGCGTTTCGGCTGGACCTCCATCGCCTCCGCGCTCACCCGGCTGGTGATGCCGGCCTATGACATCGAGGCGCGCACGCCCGTGATCATGAGCAACGGCCGCGAGAGCGACGGCGGGCGGCCGGAGGACTTCTATGTCTGGCAGGCGGTGCGCGCCGCCATGGCGACGCCGACCCTGTTCGAGCCGGTGCGGGCCGAACGCATCGGCGGTGCGGGCGGCGAGCGCGTGCTCGTCGACGGTGGCCTCTTCATGAACAATCCCGTGATCGCCGCCTATCTGGAGGCGCGCAAGCTCGGCTGGGAAGCCGAGGACATGGTGATCGTCTCGCTCGGAGCGGGCAGCGAGCTTGCGCCGCGCTTCACCTATCCCCAGGCCGCAGCCTGGGGTCCGCTCGGCTGGCTGTCCGCCAAGAACGGCGTGCCGCTGGTGGCGATGGCGAGCCACGGGCAGTCGGCGACGACCGCCTATGCGGCGGAACGCGTGCTGGCGGAGGCGGGGGTTGCAAGCGTGCTGCGCCTCGACGGCGCGCTTCCCGAAGGCGCCGACGATCTCGACAACACGCGGCCCGGCAACATCATCGAGCTGAACGGGGCCGCCGACCGGATCATCCGCGACAACACCTCCGCGCTCGACCGGCTGGCCGAGGGGATGAGCGAGCGCGAGGACTGACAGGCGGTTATGGTTAACGAGAGGTTTATGGTTAACCGAACGTAAACGCTCTGGCTGCGACACTGTCGGGAACGGGCGCCGTGCGGCGTTCGTTTCGGCAGGCCAGGCTTTCGGGAGTGGCAAGGATGGCAAGGGCGATTTCACACAATCTCGGCCGGGCGATGCGGGTCGCGGGCCTTGGCGCTGCGCTGGGTCTTGCAACGCTCACGGCCGCCGATGCAGCACCCCGGCCAAAGCAAAAGCCGCCGGTCGATATCGGGCGCATCGTTTCCACTGTTCCCGCGACCGTGCCCGACGGCGCGCCCGTCGTGACGGCCTCCGCACCGCTTCCGGTGCCCGCGCCTGAAAACCGGGGCGCGCTGGCGGAAAAGGCAAATGCGCCGCTGGCGCTGATGCCGTCCCGCAGCGCCATTCGCCCGAATGCCGTCGCCAAGACGCTGTTCGGCGCGCACAGCGAGCCCGCTCCGCTCGCCGCGCGCTCCATCGGCTCCTATGCGCGCGGCTGTCTGGCGGGCGCCACCGCGCTTGCCGTCAACGGCCCGAGCTGGCAGGTGATGCGCCTGTCGCGCAACCGCAACTGGGGCCACCCGGAGCTGATCGACCTGCTCCAGCGGCTTGCCATGGACGCGCCCAACCTCGGCTGGAACGGGCTGCTCGTCGGCGATCTCGCCCAGCCGCGCGGCGGGCCGATGACCTCCGGCCACGCCAGCCACCAGATCGGGCTGGACGCCGACATCTGGCTGACGGAAATGCCCGACCGCCGCCTGACGCGCGACGAACGCGAATCGATGTCGGCGATCTCCATGCTGAAGGGCCGGCTGGACGTTAAGGGCGCCGACCGCAGCGTCGATCCGGCCAAATGGACCGACACCCGCGCCCGGCTGATCCGTCGCGCGGCACAGGACCCGCGCACCGCGCGCATCTTCGTCAATCCGGCGATCAAGAAGGCCTTGTGCGAGTTCGAGACCGGCAAGCGCGGGTGGCTGCGCAAGGTCCGGCCCTGGTGGGGGCACCACTATCATTTCCACGTGCGCATCAAATGCCCGTCGGGAAGCGCCGGCTGCAAGGACCAGGCCCCGCCGCCGCCGGGCGACGGCTGCGGCAAGGCATTGTCCTGGTGGCTCTCCGACGAACCCTGGGTGCCGAAAAAGCCGAAAGACCCGGCGAAGAAAAAAGCCCCTTCGAAGAAGAAGGAAATCCGCCTGTCCGGCCTGCCGAACGCCTGCACGCAGGTGCTGGTCGCACGATAGGGACATAATCGGCGAGGATATGGGCGGCGAGGGGCGGACGTCCGCCGCCGGCGAAGCGCCTTTGGAAGCGCACCCTGTGCTTGCGCAGGCGGTGGTCTATATGAGATCTCTCACGCACAAGGCCTCCTCACACGAAATCCAGGAAGAACGGTGTTGCGATGCTGTCTGTGATGACGGAACTGGGATCCGAGTATGTGCTGTATTTCCTGGTCGTCTATGGCGCGACGGTGGCGGTCTATTTCGCGACCGGATTTGCCGTCACCGCGATCAACCGGCGCAATCCCGAACGCCGGATCCAGAAGGACCGCAACGGCGAGAAGCGCATGTGGGTGGAAATCCGCTCGTCCCTGTCGGCGCTGGGCGTGTCGGCGGCGATGCTCGCCTTCGGCTGGTTCGCGCAGATGCGCGGCTGGACGATCACCCCGCTCGAGGTCTCCTGGTGGTCGCTTCCGCTGATGTTCGCGGTCTCGATGGTGCTCTACGACGCCTGGTTCTATTGGGGCCACCGGCTGCTGCACCTGAAGATGTTCTACCGCTGGCACGCGCCGCATCATCGCTCGGTCGCGCCCACCGTGTGGAGCAATGATTCCTCCACCGCCGTCGATACGATCATCGAGCACGGCTATTATCTCGTCGTGTGGTTCGTGCTGCCGATCCCCGCGCTTGCGCTGTTCGCGCAGCGGCTGTTCGACCAGGTCTCCGGCATGATCGGCCACTCGGGCTTCGAGTATTTCGCCTCGCCAAGCTCGCGCTGGCCCTCGCCGATGATCTGCACCTCGTTCCACGACCTGCATCATTCGACGTTTCGCTACAATTACGGCAACTTCTTCTCGCTGTGGGACCGGATGATGGGCACCGTGCACCCGGGCTACGACGCCATGGTGCGCGAGTTTGAGGGGCAGGGCGAACCGGCGCAGGGCGACAAGACGGCGGCGGGAGGGTGAGGGGTGGGGGGCGAGGACGCGTGCCCGCAGGGGCGCCGGTGCGACGAAGTGGGAATGCTACCTGCAGCCGATCAGTTTCGCTTCCTCACGGGCGCGTGCCAGAGCGTATGACTGTTCATTCTTGTCACGCTCGGCTTGGGCCATTCTCCGGCGAAGCTCTTCCTTGCGGTGTCTGAGTGCTTCATCGTCTGGTGAGGGCAGGACGCGAACGACACCATTCTCAATGCGTGCGCGTATCCGTTCATTGCCGATCCCGTTGAATTCCGCCTGATCGCTCCGGATTTCTGATGAAAGGCGCTCGATCAATCGCTCCGCGAGCGAGATCCTCAGCGATAGCTGAATGCATCTCTCACGCTGGTTTGAGGTTTGGTTGCTTTCTTCGTCTTGCCGCAACGCCATGTTGTTCGTCCTGCTGGTTGTATTCTCAAGCAGGTGGATTATGAGGGGCGTTGACGCACCGAGGATTAGTCCTCCGCGGTGCGTCTTTCGGGCTAGTGCCGTATCGGCCTCGTTTGCCTTAACTGGCGCACCGCTGGATTCCCGCTATAATTGCACTTGGTTGAGCCTTGGCCGGGAGGATGGGGTATGCGGAGTCGCTTGCGAAACTGCGGGCGTGCGGCGTGTGTCGTGCTTGGTATGTGGCTCAATGCCGCGTTTGCCATGGCCGAGGTGGGAGGAAAGGCCCCGCCCGACGCCCCGATGACCGCTGAATCGCGAGCCTTTCTCGACGCCTACGAGACCTGGGTCCTTCGCTCCGGAAGGGAGCTTGATGTCGCGCATCCCGAGAGCCCGTTTCGCCCTTATCTCGACTGGCGGCTCCACACGGGCCTGAGGGGCATGGATCTGCGTGTCTTTTTCGACCTTCAGGAAGGAGGCTGGTGTTGGGAAATGGCGATGCTCGCGGAGCGCGCCTTTCTTCATGCACATGCGGATCTGCGCGCGGCGTTCGAGGATGTCTGGGTGTCCATCGGGTTCACCCTGCATTTCGTCGAAAAACACACCCGCGCGGGTCTGCGCTGTAAAGCGAAGGAGAAGCTCTCCGACGTGATGGTCAAGGCGCCCGCCGGGACAGGCTCCTGGGAGCCGGTCGAACTGCCGGGCACCGCCGATGCGGACTGGCACGCGGCTGAAAGCGCAAGGCTCGGGCAACCGGTGGATCTCCTGCGCAAGCGCCGCGATGCGTATCGTACGCTTCACCGTCTGGCCTTTTGCGAGGACTATCCGCCGGCGCTGCGCGACATGGAGACCTATCTGGCGGTTCACGAGATCGCGCTGTCGGAGCGCGACCGCGCGCATGTTCGCGCCCGTATGGCGGCGCTGGGCCTGACGGGCAAGGCCTATGAAGACCTGCTTTTCGTCATGAAGGCGCGCGCCGACGATCCGCCGCAAGCCGCCCCCTCGGGCGCCGCCGTCATCCGCCCATCCCGCGCCTGTGTCACGGGCCCCTGACGGCGCAGACGTCCTTCGCCGACACTTTCCTGCCCACGGCTTGAATGTTCCCGCGTTTTTCCGGCTCGCCCGCGCGCATTCCCCTTTGCGGGCGCGGGCGGCGATGGTAAACGAGCGCGCATGAGCACAAAGACCCTGTCCGACATCCGCAATTTCTCCATCGTGGCCCACATCGACCACGGCAAGTCCACGCTGGCCGACCGTCTGATCCAGATGACCGGCACGCTGACCAGCCGGGAGATGAAGGAGCAGGTGCTCGATTCCATGGACATCGAGCGGGAGCGCGGGATCACCATCAAGGCGCAGACCGTGCGCCTGATCTACACGGCCAAGGACGGCAAGCAGTACAAGCTGAACCTGATCGACACGCCGGGCCACGTCGACTTCGCCTATGAGGTGTCGCGCTCGCTCGCCGCCTGCGAGGGGTCGCTCCTCGTCGTCGACGCAAGCCAGGGCGTGGAGGCGCAGACGCTCGCCAACGTCTATCAGGCGATCGACAACAATCACGAGATCGTCCCCGTCCTCAACAAGGTCGACCTGCCGGCGGCGGAACCCGACCGGGTGAAGGAGCAGATCGAGGACGTGATCGGGCTGGATGCTTCCGATGCGGTGATGATTTCGGCGAAGACCGGCCTTGGCGTGGAAAACGTGCTGGAAGCTATCGTCAAGCGACTGCCGGCGCCCGAAGGCGACCCGGACGCGCCGTTGAAGGCGCTGCTCGTCGACAGCTGGTACGACCAGTATCTGGGCGTCATGGTGCTGGTGCGCATCATCGACGGGCGGATGAAGAAGGGCCAGAAGATCAAGATGCTCGGCACCGACGCGACCCATGAGATCGACCGCGTCGGCGTCATGACCCCGAAGTTCCTGATGACCGACGACCTTGGCCCAGGCGAGATCGGCGTCATCACCGGCTCCATCAAGGAAGTGGCCGACACCCGCGTCGGCGACACGATCACCGACGACAGGAAGCCTTGCGCCGAAGCGCTGCCCGGCTTCAAGCCGGCGCAGCCGGTGGTGTTTTGCGGGCTGTTTCCGGTCGATGCCAACGACTTCGACGACCTGCGCGCCGCCATGGGCAAGCTGCGCCTCAACGATGCGTCGTTCTCGTTCGAGATGGAAACCTCGGCGGCGCTGGGCTTCGGCTTCCGATGCGGCTTTCTCGGCCTGCTGCATCTGGAAATCGTGCAGGAGCGGCTGGAGCGCGAGTTCGATCTCGACCTGATCGCCACCGCGCCCTCGGTCGTCTACCGCATGCAGCTGACCGACGGCGAGGTCGTGGAGCTGCACAATCCCGCCGACATGCCCGATCCGGTGAAGATCGACACGATCGAGGAGCCGTGGATCCGCGCCACCATCATGACGCCGGACGACTATCTCGGCGCCATCCTGACGCTGTGCCAGGAGCGGCGCGGCATTCAGGTGGATCTGAATTATGTCGGCACGCGCGCCATGGTCACCTACGACCTGCCGCTCAACGAGGTGGTGTTCGATTTCTACGACCGGCTGAAGTCGATCTCCAAGGGCTACGCCTCCTTCGACTACCAGATCTCCGACTACCGCGAGGGCGACCTCGTGCGCATGTCGATCCTGGTCAATGCCGAGCCGGTCGACGCGCTGTCGACGCTTGTCCACCGCTCGCAGGCCGAACGGCGCGGACGCGCGATGTGCGAGAAGCTCAAGGACCTGATCCCGCGCCACATGTTCAAGATCCCGATCCAGGCCGCCATCGGCGCCCGGGTGATCGCGCGCGAGACCATTGCCGCCCTGCGCAAGGACGTCACCGCCAAATGTTATGGCGGCGACGCGACCAGAAAGCGCAAGCTTCTGGAAAAGCAGAAGGAAGGCAAGAAGAAGATGCGGCAGTTCGGCAAGGTCGAAATCCCGCAGGAAGCCTTTATCAAGGCCCTCAAGATGGACGAATAGGCAGGCAGGCGGCGGGGTCTACTCCGCCGCGACCAGGGCCGGTTGTTGCCAGGTGCCGGCCTCGATCTGCGCGATCTGCGCGTCGATGTGATCGAGCACCGTGCGCGAGAACGGCCCGAGGTGGACATAGAGCGCCACCATCTGCAGCATCGGATTGAGCGCGCGCGGATTGGTGCGCAGCGTGTAGGCGATCATCCGCCACAGGTGGCCGCGGTGCTCCGGGTGGTGGCGGGTGATCGACCAGACGAGCTTGCCCAGTTTCTTCAGATCGCTGCCAAGGCGCGCATGGAAGGCGTCGCCGTTCGGACCCGACATGTCCAGCCGCGCGACCACATCCTTGAGCCGCGCGAAATAGGCGTCAGGCGCATAGACGCGGGCGATCACCTTCTTGAAGTCCGACAGGATCTGCGCGCGCGGGCGCAGCGTCTCGAAGTTGAGGCCGGAGGTGCAATGGTCGCCTCCATCGGCCGGATCGGCGATGTCGAATTCCGCGTGCAGACGTCCCTGGGCTTCAAGCCGGCGGGTCAATTGCGTGGTCGGCAGAGCATAAAGCAGGCCGGTCATGGCGACGGGGATCGCCGCCTCCTCGATCAGCCCGGCGATTTCATCCGCCACCTGGTCGCTTTCCTCGTCGAACCCGACGATGAAGCCGCCGATCACCATGATGCCGGCCTCATAGACCTTGTGAACGCTCGCCGCGATGTCGCGCCGGGTGTTCTGCTTCTTGCGGGTGGCGTTCAGCACGTCCGGGTCGGGGCTTTCGATGCCGATGAAGACGATGAAGAAACCCGCCTGCTGCATCATCGTCAGCAGCGCGGTGTCGTCGGCGAGGTTGAGCGAGGCTTCGGTGGACAGCTCGAAGGGCCGCCCATGCGCTTTTTGCCAGGCGATCAGCTCCGGGAGAAACTGTTTTACCGCCTTCTTGTTGCCGATCAGGTTGTCGTCGACGAAATCGACATGGCCGCGATAGCCAAGGTCGTAGAGCGCCTGCAGCTCGGCCAGGATCTGCTCGTTGGTCTTGGTGCGCGGCTTGCGCCCGTAGAGCTCGATGATGTCGCAGAACTCGCAGGTGAAGGGACAGCCGCGCGAATACTGGACGTTGACCTGGACGTAGTCGTTGAAGTTCAGCAGGTCGAAACGCGGCACCGGCGTTGTCGTGACGTCCGCCTTGAATTTCTCGGCCTCGAAGGTGCCGGAGCGCTCGCCGCGCTCGAAGGCCTCGACAAAGCGTTCCAGAATCCCTTCCGCCTCGCCGATCACGCGGAAATCGGCATGGGCATAATGCCAGGGGCTGGAAGTCACGTCCGGTCCGCCGACGACCGCCGGTTTGCCAGCCGCGCGGCAGATCTCGAGGATCTCTAGGGTGTCGGGTTGCTGCGGCAGCATCCCGCCGGTGAAGACGACATCCGCCCACGCGAGATCCTCGGGGGACAACTCGCCGGTGTTGCGGTCGACCAGTCGCGACGTCCAATGCTCCGGCAGCATGGCCGCGACCGTGATCAGCCCCAGTGGCGGGGCGGGATATTTCGCGCCGACCAGCTTGCACGTCTCCTTGTAGTTCCAGAAGGATCCTGCCTGGAACCGGGGGTAGAGAAGCAAGACGTTTATACGGGCGACCATCAAGATGTCCTGTTTGTCGTGTCCTGTCGTGTCATTGCGCTGCAGGCGTGGGCGGGTCGCAAGATGCCTTCGACGGGCGGCCCGGACCGCGACAATGATCGTGACGCAACGCGAGCATAACATGCGAGGGCGCTGCGACAAGACGCCCACACAACATGCGCACAATGGCGTTCACCCGGTGCCGTGACGCTCGTCAAGCTCCTGATAAAAAACACAAGACTTGCAATTTGCAGAATAGTCACCAATTCTTAACAGTGATTGTTCATTATTCGCTGACGCTGTTGGATCCCTGAGGGTTCTGCGGCCACGGTTCGGCAGCCCATGTCCCAATTGTTTGCGGGCGGGTTGCATCCCGAATGTCACGCCTGTCCAGAGCATTCGGAGCGGCCAGAAGCCTGCACCGAAGCGATCGGGATTTGCGGCCGGATGGTCCGGCGACTGGAACAGTCGCGAACTTCAAAAGCAAGCAAGAAAAAGACGAAAGAGAACTGAAATGGAACTTGGAAACGTAAAGTGGTTCGACCTGCGCAGTGGCGTCGGTCAGATCCAGGCCGACGAAGGCGACTTCGTCCACGTAGATATCAAAGCCGTGCGCAAGGCCGGCCAGGCGACGCTGCGCGAAGGCCAGCTTGTCGCCTATGACCTGGAATACGCACGCGGCACGTCCGTCGCGGACAATCTGCGCGTCCTTTGACGCGCTGACACCCTGACGCGTGCCTCGCTCGCGAGGCGACGTCCGCGAAGGGGTCCAGGACATGAGCATCGATACGACGCGAACGGCGTGGCGCAGGGTGCGATCACGCCGTTCCTGTATCTGTCACGCGCGATATTGCCGTCTCACGTCCCCAGCCACATCCCCCGGTCTCAACCGGCGTAATAGGCCGGGTCGAGATCCGGCATGTGGTTCCGGAACAGCGCGGCGTTGTCGCTTGCGCAGATCGCAAGGATTTCCGCGCGTTGCGTCTCCGACAGGAGGATGGCTCGTGGATACTGGCGAGACGAGAAGCGATTGAAGAGGTTGAGGCGCCAGGCCCGGAAATCTTCCTCCGACAGCCGGCCGCGCAGGAGCGGGTAGGTTGCCAGCGCCACCTCGACCCCAAGGCCGGAAATCGCGGTATTGGTCGCAACGCGCGTGCTTGCCTCGACAAGCTCCGGGATCGGAGCGCCGGTGAGGAAGGTGGCAAGCGGATCGAAGATGTAGTCAGGCCCCTTTCGGATTTCCTCGAAAGGAAGAACGAGGGTATCTGCTGCACCGAACAGGTCCGCTGCGGTATCCGCAATCACCTTCCATGACAGTTTTTCCGTGTCGATCGCATGGGTGTGCAGGAAGTCGTGGAAGGTCACCGTGCGCCCCGCCTTGAGTTGCTGCAGGTAGCAGGATTCGATGAACGTATCCTGTCGCCGCACGATCATAACGACGCGCGTGGCATGCTCCCGGGTCACCTCGCGCAGCGCCTGCAGCATTCGCGGTGCGTGCGGGTAAATTCCGCCGTATTTGTCGAGCGAGCAATGGCCCAGAAGGCCTTCCGCCGAAATCAAGAGCGTCTCGCCGTCTGGCATCCCGTCCCCGAGCCGGTCGAGGTCGGCCCGCAGTTCGTCCAGGATTTCCTGCGGCAAGGGGCCTGGCGCGAGGTCGAGATACTTCCGCTCGTAGAAGAAGGTGTAGAACGCCCCCGTGTGGAAGTCCGGCGCAAAGGCGAAACGCAGTCCGCAGGAAAGGGCGAGATGGTCGCGTACTTTCGCGAAAGATTGCTGGACGACGGTCGAGGCGGCCTTGTGGGCGCCGAAATGAATACAAAGCTGCATGTCGGTTTCTTTCATGTTCCTGCTGGTCCGGCAATCCCGAGCCAGAGAAAACGCACCGCGCCCTTGCGCGGCGCTTTGCGTTTCAGCGTCGGCCCATGTGGTGCAGCCTGATCATGGCGACGAGGCCGAAGGCGGGGCCGAGAGCAAGAAGTGCCAGAACCGGCGGCCAGCCGGTCGAGGCGGCGATGACCGGGGTGGCCTGGACCGTGACGAAGGTGAGGGCGAAGCCGAGCGCGGTTTGCAGCGTCATCAGGCTTCCCGCTTGCTCCGGCGGCGCGAAGTCGGCGACCAGTGCCGAAAACTGCGCCGAATCCGGAATGACCGAAAATCCCCAAAGAACGAACACCGCAACGACGATCCACACCGGTCCGCCAAAGGTGAGCGCGGCGGCGAGCGCGCAGGTTCCGCTGACGGCCAGTGCGAGGATCGCGACCTGCGCCTTGCCGATGCGGTCGGCGATCCATCTGGCGGCGATGCAGGCGATGCCGCCGGCGGCCACGGCGCAAAATGTGGCGATGCGCGCCAGCGGAAGCGCGTCTTCCGGCGCCATGCGCAGGGCGAAACTCGCAGCCATCGCAGCCCCCGCCCAGCTCCACACCGCGTAAAGCTCCCACATGTGGCCGAGATAGCCGGCATAGGCGAGCCGGATGCGCCGGTCGGTCCAGGCGCGGGTCACCGCGCGGATATCGAAGCGCGCGGCCTGCGCATGATACGGCCCGAGCTGCACGCCGAGCATCAGGAAAGCGGCGGAAAGTCCGGCAAGCGACGTGATGCTCACGGTGACCCGCCAGTTCGCACCGCCTGAAAGCGCGATCAGGTGCGGGGAGGCGGAGCCGAGCGTAAGCGCGCCGACAAGAAGCCCCACCAGAAAGCCGCGATCGCGGGTGCCCCAGCCGACCGCGATCTTCATGCCGACGGGATAGACCCCGGCCAGCAGCGCACCGGTCACGACGCGCGCGGCAATCGCCGCGTTGCCGCCGATGGGCGTTACGAGCAGTGCGGCGTTGACGAGGGCGGCGGTGGCGGCACAGGCGGCGAACAGCCGGGCCGGATGGATCCGGTCCGGCAGGCCGAGCACGGCAAACCCGAGCGCTCCGACGACAAACCCGATCTGTACGCCGCTGGTCAGAAAGGCCTGGCGTGTCGGCGTGATCGATGCCTCCGCAAGCATTTCCGGCAAGACCGCGGCGGAGGAAAACCACAGGGAAAGGGCTGCCACACAAGCTGCAGCCAGCAGGGAAACGGAAAGCGTTTTTATGGTCGTGCCCCAAGGTGCAGCGGGAAGACGTCGAACGGGATGCCGGTCTGCCTGTTTGCAGGCTGGGCGAGCGCAGGCCGGCACTCGCCATCCATAGCACCGCCGGGCAGCAAAGGTCGATTCCCGGCGCGGCCCGGTCCATGGCGACGTCGGCTGTACAAACAGGGAGCTTTTCGATTGACCCTGTTTTGGTTTCGTTTGATTGTCGTTTCGAGCAATAAGGAAAGAAAACGAACCTCGGCCATGACCTTGGAAATGCGGTCGCATTCATGGGGGCATGGCCCGGTCTGGGAGGACCTCGTGAGCGGCGACCACATTCTCGCAATCGATCAGGGAACCACGTCAAGCCGAGCCATCGTCTTCGACGACAGCTTTCGATCCGCAGGGACGGGGCAGCAGGAATTTCCGCAGCATTTTCCCCACTCCGGCTGGGTCGAGCATGATCCGGAAGACTTGTGGACCTCTACGCTTGCCGTCTGCCGCGAGGCTCTGGCCGGCTTTTCTGGAGGCGCTGCGGGGATCGCGGCCATCGGCATCACCAATCAGCGCGAAACGACGGTGGTCTGGAACCGCAAGACCGGCAAGCCGGTCTGTAACGCCATCGTCTGGCAGGACCGGCGCACGGCTGATTTCTGCGCCCGGCTGAAGGCGGACGGCCATGAGCCGATGGTCACGGACAAGACCGGGCTCTTGCTCGACCCCTATTTTTCCGGCACCAAGCTTGCGTGGATCCTCGACACGGTGGAAGGCGCGCGCGCGGCCGCGGAGGCCGGCGATCTCCTCTTCGGCACCGTCGACAGCTGGCTGATCTGGCGCTTCACCGGCGGGCGGGCGCATGTGACGGATGCCACCAACGCCTCGCGCACGCTGCTCTACAACATCGACGACAACGCCTGGGACGAGGACCTGTGCCGGCTGCTCGGCGTGCCCATGTCCATGCTCCCGGACGTCAAGGACAGCGCCGACATGTTCGGCACCGTCGAGGCCGAGCATTTCGGCGTCGAACTGCCGATCCTCGGCGTTGCCGGCGACCAGCAGGCGGCGACCGTCGGCCAGGCGTGTTTTTCGCCCGGCATGGTGAAATCCACCTATGGAACGGGTTGTTTCGCGCTGATCAACACCGGAGAAACCCGGGTCGCCTCGACAAACCGGCTGCTCTCCACCATTGCCTACCGGCTCGACGGCAAGACCACCTATGCGCTCGAGGGCTCGATCTTCGTCGCCGGCAGCGCCGTGCAATGGCTGCGCGACGGGCTGAAGATCATCGAAACCGCCGCCGACAGTCAGGATCTTGCCGCACGGGCCGACCCGGAAAACCGCATCTACATGGTGCCGGCCTTCGTCGGGCTTGGCGCGCCCTATTGGGATCCGGACGCGCGCGGGGCGATTTTCGGCCTGACGCGCGCCAGCGGACCGGCCGATTTCTGCCGTTCAGCACTTGAAAGCGTCGGTTACCAGACCCGCGACCTGATCGACGCGATGCGGGCCGACGCGGAGCATATCGCCGGATCGGGCGAGGAGATGGCGGCCATCGTGCTGCGCGTCGACGGCGGCATGACCGCTTCCGACTGGACCATGCAGTTTCTCGCCGACATCCTGGGCGCGCCGGTCGACCGGCCGCAGGTTCTGGAGACGACGGCGCTGGGCGCGGCCTGGCTCGCGGGGCGCAAGGCCGGGGTCTGGCCGGACGAGGCCGAGTTTGCCGAGCGCTGGCGCCTCGACCGCCGCTTCGAGCCGGAGATGGAAGCCGCCGACCGCGAGGCGCTCTATGCCGGCTGGCAGGACGCGGTGCGCCGCACGCGCACAAACGGCTGAGCGACGCCTGCGGACAGGCGAAAGGGCGGGCCGGGGAGCACATCGGCGCAATCGCCACGCGGTTTTTCCCGCGCACACGGTGGTCGGCGGCGAAAACCTCCCGCAAGGTAAGGGCGCCCATCCCGCCCGCATGTCCGGAGGTCGCCGTGTCCGCGTTCTTGAGCAAAAACCGCAGCCGCCTTGCCGCTCGCCTCGCCTGCGCCGCGATTGCCGCGGTTTTCGCCATGGCGCTGCCGCTTTGCGAAGCGCGCGCCCAGGAGACCTATCTCGATCTGGAACTGGTGTTGCTGGCCGATGCCACCGGCTCCATCGACGACGCGGAAATCCGCTTCCAGCGCGAGGGCTATGCGCAGGCGATCACCGATCCCCAGGTGCTGTCGGCAATTGCCGGCAATGCCTATGGCAAGATCGTCGTGACGTACGTGGAATGGGCCGATGCCGGGTCGCAGGACGTTGTCGTCGACTGGACGGTGATCGACGGCGCGGCCTCGGCGCAAGCCTTCGCGGCAGCGCTTCTGGTGCCGCCGCGCCGCGCCTTCGGGCGCAACGCCATCGGCGCGGCGCTGCTCAAGGGCAAGCGCATGATCGAGGAAAACCAGTATCAGGGCATCCGCCGGGTGATCGACCTCTCCGCCGACAGCGCCAACAACTGGAACGGCCCGCCGCTGGAAACGGCCCGCGCCGAGGTCGTCGCCTCGGGCATCGTCATCAACGGGCTCGCCGTGCTCTGCCGCCACTGCTCGGGCCGCCCGGCCTCCTACGTTCTGGAAGACGCCTTCGCCGAGCGCATCATCGGCGGCCCCGGCTCTTTCGTCGTCACCGCCGACAGCACCGCCACCTTCGCCGACGCGGTGCGCAAGAAGCTGATCCTGGAGATTGCCGGGAAGGTGCCGGAAAGGGAGTTTGCGGGGCGGTGAGGGGAGAGTTGCGGAATATAGCCCCGCCGCAAGAGTTCCGCAGGCGATTTCGGCAATAGCGTTCAAATTCGTGAAAGAGCTTCAGATGCAACTCTGCATTGATGAAATGGATTAGTGATAGGCAAGTGAGTCTGGTTCGAATGAGTTTTAAATTCTGGCGATCAGATCAAGAACCCGAATTTTGCAAAATGGATGGTTTTTGCGACAGACTGGAAGTTGAATGAAAATCAAATTTTGTGAGGCTACATGGCTACGTGGACTGTTAAATTGAAAGACGGAAAAACGGAAACCGTCACCGATGAACGATTATATGATTTTCGCGATATGTATGTATCGGACAACAATCTGAAATCACGAATGAGCAGGCTATTTTTGCTCGACCTTTACATCATGGATTTCGAGTTCGGCATAAGTCCCCACGAAATCCTTGAGTCAGTAAAAGAGCTTGAAAATGGCGAGCAACCTAAAGGTGTCAAGCCTGCTGCACCATTCCGAAACCCTCCTTTAAAAGGGTTGTGGCACAAACATTTCTTTGCTGCCCGTTTTCTCGTCCATAACATGCTGCTTGGTCTTGGAAAAAATGGACTGTCACAAATCGTTGAGTCAGCAATGCATCCTGACAAAGGAGATATTGTAACAAAAGAGATGATCGATGAGGTCGCTAGGCGTGTGACTCACGAGCCGTTAGAGCAGAGGAATGCTGACAACCGACTAACAGGTGAGTGGATCGTTTTCCTCCCTCACGACGGCAGGAATTACTACCTATCAATCGCTGCTCATCATTTTGGTGATCAGCTAATTTTTGACCGTATCATCGCGGAAACAACAAGGGACTTTCCTGACATTGGTCAATGGATCAATCATGCTGCAACGTCATAAAATCAAAGATCGTTTTGCGACAAAATTTTGCTACACCTAAGTCGTTGAAATAGCAGGGCGTGATAAACCGTTGCAAAAACCTTCGGATTTGCGACTTAGTCAGCAACTTGAACAAACCGGCTTATAGACAATTTTGTGTGACCGGTCAGCGCCACTCTGCCGCAATTGTCACATGGAAGTTGTAGGGTCGGTTCTACGCACCCAGCGTCTGCGCGCCGCTGAACGTCACATGCCCCGTGCCCGTCTCCGTGTCGCGGCGTTTCACCACGATCTCGACATCGCGGTTGAACAGCGTGAGGAAGCCCATCAGGCGTTCCACCGAGTATTCGCGGAACCGACCGTTCAGCATCCGTGACACTTCCGGCTGGGAAATGCCCATCACCGCGCCAGCGGCCTTTTGGGTCAGTTTGCGATCGCTGATGATGTCCTCGATCTCGCTGACGATCTGCGCCTTGAGGTGATGCGTTTGCGGATCGGGATAGCCGAGATCCGCAAAGACATTGCGGCTGCCGGTTTTCACGTGTTCGTTGTTCATGTCCGAGATTCCTGTCCGGGCCCGTTTTGCCTGTAGTCCTCTTCCGCAAGCCGCAGTCGCTGCTTGATGAGGTCCAGATCCTTTTTGGGCGTTGCAATGCCCTTCTTCGATTTCTTCTGGAAGGCGTGCAGGATGTAGACCACCTCCGCGAATTTCACCGTGTAAACAGCGCGAAAGGTATCGCCGTCATGGTCTGCGATCACTTCTACAGCACCACTTTGCGCGCCTTTCAGTTTCTTGGCGTTCCGGGGTGCCTTGCCTTCCTGCGCTCGATGCAGGGCATATCCGACAGTGTCGTGCACCGGCTCGGGGAACTCCATGAAGTCATTGTAACTGGAACCGACCCAGCGGAGTTGCTTCAGCAAGCGGCGCTTGTTGTTCATAAAAGAATTATGAGTAATTACTCATGAAAAATCAACTGAATTCGGGGAGTTGGGAAACCGTTCACTTCCACCCCTCCCGATACAGCGCGTCGAGGGCCTCGCGGTAGGTCGGATACTGGAACGTGTAGCCGAGTTCCTGTTTGACGCGGGCGTTGGAGACGCGTTTGTTTTCGCCGTAGAAGGAGCGGGCCATGGGGGAGAGGTCGGCGGTTTCGAAATCCTGCTCCGGCGGGGGCGGGACGTCCATCAGCTTTGCCGCATGGGCGACGACATCCTGCGGCGGGGCCGGTTCGTCGTCGGTGACATTGTAGATGCGGCTGACGGGCGGCTTTGACAGGGCGGCGTGAAGCGCGCCGGCGATATCGGCGACATGGATGCGGTTGAACACCTGCCCCGGCTTGACCAGCCGCCGGCCCTTGCCTTTTTCCAGGGTCGCCAGCGCATTGCGCCCCGGTCCGTAAATGCCGGAAAGGCGGAAGATCTGCACCGGGATGTCGGCCTTCTCGCCCAGCGTCGTCCATCCGGTTTCCGCCGCCACCCTTTGCACGGAGCGTCGTGAGACCGGCTTGCAGGGCGTGTTCTCGTCGACCCAGTCGCCATCGTGGTTGCCGTAGACGCCGACGGTGGAGAGATAGCCGATCCATGCCGGCGGATGCGCCGCGATATCCGCGCCGTGATGGGTCAGCACCGGATCGCCGTCCGCATCGGGCGCGATGGAGACCAGCACATGGGTCGCGCCTGCAAGAGCTTCGGCGATGCCCGCGCCCGGGCCGGTGCCGTCGAACAGGAAGGGCGTGATGCCGCGCGCGCGCATCCGCTCCGCTTTTTCCGGGCTGCGGGTCGTGGCTCCGATCCAGTCGCAGTCGGGGGCGATCCGCTCGACGAAGGCTTGGGCCGAAAATCCGAGACCGAAAACAAACAGGCGCATGGGGTGACGTTCCTTTCGGATGCAAGTGTGTTAACCTAGCGTCAGGCGTGTAATTTTGCCGTTTACAGACGCGTGTCAGATTCTGTTTTTTGATATTTCTTGTCCGGCTTTCGGGTGACGAAAACCGGCTCCCAGGGGGGTCAATATGGACATTATGCAAAAGCTTCAAGCGCAGCCGGCGTCGCAAAGCTGTCGCTTGATCGACTTCGACAAGGCCGAGCTGCAGACCGAGGACGGCGGAAAGCGCCTGTTTCTGGTCGTGAGCGGCGAGAAGCCCACCGTGTCGATGCGGGTGGAATTGCGGCCGCTTTACTATGTGATGCAGCCCGAATACTGGGGCGTCGAGGTGGTCGGCTGCGTGTCGGGCATCGTGCTGCCGGCGGTCGCGCCCTATACCGAAGCGCTCGACGTGACCCACACCATGGGCACCAAGGGGATCGAGGTGATCGGCGCCAACAAGACGCTGAGACTTGACAAGTAGGCCGCGACCCGCAACGGCGAGGCGGTTGCCTCAGGCGTCGAGCGTCAGATCGCCGCGGCGGATCTCGTAGAGCATGACGCCGGTCGCGACCGCGAGGTTGAGGCTGTCGGCCTCGCCGGCCTGCGGGATGCGCGCAAGCGCCGTGCAGGCGTTTGCCATGTCGTCCGGCAGGCCGGCCTGTTCGTTGCCCATCAGGAGCAGCGTCGGCCGGGCGTAGGAAATCGCCCGGTAGTCGGTCGATCCCTTGAGGTGGGTGCCGACGAGCGTGCCCGGCCAGCTTGTCGCCATCTCCTGGAAGGCGGCGCGGGTCATGCGCGCCAGCGGCACATGGAACAGCGACCCCATGGTGGCGCGCACCGCTTCCACCGCGAAGGGGTCGGTGGTTTCGCCGACGAGAATGACGCCCTTGGCCCCCACCGCATCGGCGGTGCGCAGGATGGTGCCGAGATTTCCCGGATCGCGCACATGGTCGAGCGCGACCCACACGGCGGCGGGATCCGCCTTGAGCGCGCGCGTCAGTTCCGCGCCGTCCATGATCTTCTGTTCGTAGACGCCGACAACCATTTGCGGATTGTCGCGCCGGGTCATGGCCGCGAGGACCGGCGTGGAAACTTCAAGGATGGTGGCGCCGCGCGCTCGTGCGGTCGCCGCGATATCGCGTGCGGCCGCGCTTTCGCGCGCCTCGGGGCCGAGGACGAGCATGTCCACGCTCCAGCCGGCGGAAAGCGCGTCGGTGGCAAGCTTCAGCCCCTCGGCGACGAACAGGCCGCTGCGCTGCCGGTGCTTGCGCTGGGCGACCAGCGCCTTGATCTCCTTGACCAGCGGGTTGGAGAAGGAGGTGATCTGCTTGACGCTGCCGGCCGCGCGCCGCGACCCGGCGCCGGTAAAAGGCGGACGTTCGCTCATGGCATGCTCCAGCGGCTGAACATCGAGGTCGACAGCGCGCGTTCGCCGTCGGGGGTGCGCAGCACCAGTTCGCCCGATTCCAGCAGGCCGCCGCGGGTGTCCAGCGTTTCCGCCATCACCTCGTGAAGCGCCACGAAGCTGGAGCGGATCGCATAGGCTGTGAGGATCACGAAGCGGGCGTCGGGCGCCAGGATTTTTTCGATCATCGGCAGCATTTCGGGCAGGCTGTCGAACAGCTCCCAGACTTCGCCCTTGGGGCCGCGCCCGTATTTGGGCGGGTCGAGCAGGATGCCGTCATAGGTGTTGCCGCGCTTGACCTCGCGGGCGACGAATTTCATCGCGTCCTCGCAGATCCAGCGGATCGGCAGATCCTCCATGGCCGAAAGCTCCTGGTTCTCGCGCGCCCAGCCGATGGCCTTCTTCGAGGCGTCGATATGGGTGACCCGCGCGCCGGCGGCGGCCGGAACGAGCGATCCGAGCCCGGTGTAGCCGAAAAGGTTGAGCACCTTCAGCGGTTTTTCCGGGGGCGCAGCGGAGACGAGATCGGCCATCCACTGCCAGTGCGCGGCCTGTTCGGGAAAGACGCCGACATGGCGAAACGACATGAAACGCCCGAGGAAGGAGGTGTCGCCGAAGCGCATTTTCCAGGTTTCCGGCAGGTCGCGGTTGAGCCGCCAGCGGCCCGGCCCGTCGTCGTCGTCCTGCCCGGTGAAGACGGCGTCGGCCGCGTCCCAGGTGGCATCGCTGAGGTGACGCCGGCCCATCGCCTGCGGTTCGGGGCGGTCGACAACGACATCGCCGTAACGTTCCAGCTTGCGACCGAGCCCGAAGTCGAGAAGTGCGTAGTCGTCCCAGCCGCGGGTTTCCAGCATGGTCGGCCAGGCGGCGCGGGGCGGAGAGCCGGCGGCGGCCGGGCGAAGCGGGGCGGGGGCATCGGTCACGCGAGGGACCTCTTTTCAAGCGGCTCGGACTGTCGGGGTCTTGCAGATCGCCTTAGAGCAATTTCGGAAAAAGCGAAACCCGGTTTCGCGCGCGCGGCGGACGCCGAGCCGATGCAAACGGCGGCATAGACCGGTTGCCGGGCGGCCCGGGCTGTCATGCTGCCCTGCACCAAAGAGAACTTTGCAGCCAATTGTCTTTCAAGGACTTGCAAGCGTGCCCCGGCTTGGCCAAGCTAGCGGCCAACTATCAGAGTGGCCGCTTGCGACGGGGTCGGGGTTGTGGTGTAACGTATCGCAACCGCCCGGTGTCGCGACGGTCCAGCCGGAGGATGTTTTTATGGACTTGAGTGGCGAGTATCGGATCCGCGCCTCCCGCGAGGCGGTGTGGGACGCGCTGAACGACCCCGAGGTCCTGCGCCGGTGCATTCCCGGCTGCAAGGAGCTGGAGAAGAGTTCGGACACCGAAATGTCCGCCACCGTCGTCGCCAAGATCGGCCCCGTGAAGGCAACCTTCAAGGGAACGGTGACGCTGGAAGATCTCAATCCGCCGGAGAGCTACACCATCGTCGGCGAGGGCAAGGGCGGTGTCGCGGGTTTCGCGAAGGGGGCCGCTGACGTGTCGCTCGCCGAAGAGGGCGAGGAGACGGTGCTCACCTATACGGTCAAGGCGCAGGTCGGCGGCAAGCTGGCCCAGCTCGGCAGCCGTCTGATCGTGTCCACCTCGCGCAAGATGGCGGACGAGTTCTTCTCCAACTTCAAGGATATCGTCGAGGGCGACGCCGGCACCTCCGATGCCGCGCCGTCCAATGCTGCCGGGTCCGCTGCTGCGCCGGTTGGCGTGGCGGGCGAGCCGGTGGCGGATGCCGACGAAACGGCCCCTGCACCGACGCCCGCGCCTGCACCCCAGGAACAACGCGCCGCCTCCACCAGGGAAACGCCGGAAAAGGCGGCTCCGGCCGGGGAGGAGCACTCCTTTTCGTCGTCGGTCAGCGAGGCCGCGCACGATGTCGAGGAGCGGGTCGAAAAGGCGATGCATGAGGTTGAGACGGAGGTCGAGACGGCCGCCGGTCGCGGGGCTTTCGGCGGGCCCATGGTCTGGGGCCTGATCGCGCTCGCGGCGGTGATCGTCATTCTGGCGGTGATGAGCTAGCGGCTTTTTGCATTTGGGAATTGCCGGGCGGCGGCCCGGCGCTACACTCGGTTACCGGATACCGCGAACAAGTGCCCGGCGAGCGGGTCTGACGATTGAGAGGGAGGAACAGCATGGCCAACGTGACCATGACAGTGAATGGAAAGAACGTTTCGAAACCCGCGGAGGGGCGCACGTTGCTGGTGGACTTCCTGCGCGACGGCGCGGGACTGACGGGAACGCACGTCGGCTGCGACACCTCGCAGTGCGGTGCCTGTGTCGTGCATGTCAACGGCAAGGCGGTGAAGTCCTGCACGATGCTGGCCGCACAGGCGGAGGGCGCGGAGGTCACCACCATCGAGGGGCTTGCCTCCGGCGGCGAGCTGCATCCGATGCAGGCGGCCTTTCGCGAGCATCACGGGCTTCAGTGCGGTTTCTGCACGCCCGGCATGATCATGGCGGCCGTCGACATGGTGGAGCGTCTCGGCGCACCGCTCGACGAGGCGACGATCCGCGCCGAGCTTGAGGGCAACATTTGTCGCTGCACCGGCTACCACAACATCGTCAAGGCGATTGCTGCGGCGAGCGAGACCATGGCGGGGATGAAGACCGCGGCCGAATAGGTCTGGCGGCGGCTCGGACCGGTTGCGCGGGGGGCGCGACGGTTCGTGCGGGGCGCGTTGCACGCGTTGTGGCGGCAGATATCAGATTGCCGCGCGAGCCGCCGATCCCCGCACCCGGGGACCAGGCAAACGGACAGCTTGAGGAATTGCACAGGTCAAGGGTCTCCACGCGCCGCCGAGCGGCCGCCCGGAGATCGCATGGGAGGATGCACATGACAGGTTCAGCAGAAGGCATTGGCGCAAGGGTCACCCGGCGCGAGGACAAGCGCTTCATCACCGGCAAGGGACGCTACACCGACGACATGAACGTGGCCGGCATGTGCCATGCCGCTTTCGTGCGCTCGCCGCACGCGCATGCAAAGGTCACCTCGCTCGACGCCGGTGCGGCACGCGCGATGCCGGGCGTGATCGCCGTTCTGACCGGCGAGGAACTGTCGGCCGACGGCGTCGGCAATCTCATTTGCGGCTGGATGATCCACTCCAAGGACGGCACGCCGATGAAGATGGGCGCCTGGCGCGCGCTGGAGCACGAAACCGTGCGCCACGTCGGACAGGCGGTTGCCGTGGTCGTCGCGGAAACGCGTTCCCAGGCCCGCGACGCCGCCGATGCCGTGGTCGTGGACTATGAGGCGCTCGACGCGGTGGTCGACAGCCTCGACGCACTGAAGTCCGGCGCGCCGCAGATCCATCCCGAAGCCGAGGGCAACCTGATCTACGACTGGGAGATCGGCGACGAGGCGGCGACCGAGGCGGCCTTCGCCTCCGCAGCGCATGTGACCAAGATGGAGATCCGCAACAACCGTCTGGTCCCCAACCCGATGGAGCCGCGCGCGGCCCTTGCACATTACGAAGACGCCGACGAGCATTACACGTTGTGGACCACCTCGCAGAACCCGCATGTGGCGCGTCTGGTGCTCTCCGCCTTCTACAACATCGCGCCCGAGCACAAGCTGCGCGTGATCGCGCCGGATGTCGGCGGCGGCTTCGGCTCCAAGATCTACATCTACCCGGAAGAGATGGTCTGCCTGTGGGCCTCCAAGAAGACCGGCGTGCCGGTCAAATGGACGTCGGACCGCACGGAAGCCTTCCTCACCGACGCCCATGGCCGCGACCACCATTCGGAAGCGGAAGTCGCGCTCGACGCCGACAACAAGATCACCGGTCTGCGCGTCAAGACGGTGGCGAACCTCGGCGCCTACATGTCGCTGTTCTCCTCCTCGGTGCCGACCTATCTCTATGCGACGCTGCTGTCGGGCCAGTACGACATCCCGGCGATCCACTGCAACGTGAAGACGGTCTACACCAACACCACGCCGGTGGACGCCTATCGCGGCGCGGGCCGCCCGGAGGCGACCTATCTGGTGGAGCGCCTGATGGAGACGACAGCGCGCGATATCGGCATGGATCCGGCCGAGTTCCGTCGCAAGAACTTCGTCCGCTCCTTCCCGCACCAGACGCCGGTGATCATGTGCTATGACGCGGGCGATTATGACGCGTCGCTCGATGCGGCGCTGAAGGCGATCGACTACGACGGCTTTGCGGCCCGCAAGGCGGAGTCCGCACGTCGCGGCAAGCTGCGCGGCATCGGCCTGTCCTGCTACATCGAGGCCTGCGGCATCGCCCCGTCCCAGGCGGTCGGGTCGCTGGGCGCCGGCGTCGGCCTTTGGGAATCGGCGGAGGTGCGGGTCAACCCGGTCGGCACCATCGAGGTCCTCACCGGGTCGCACAGCCACGGCCAGGGCCATGAGACCACGTTTGCCCAGCTTGTGTCGGAGCGTCTCGGCGTCGGTCTCGACACGGTCGCCATCGTTCATGGCGACACCGACAAGGTGCAGTTCGGCATGGGCACCTACGGGTCGCGCTCCGGCGCGGTCGGCATGTCGGCGATCTCCAAGGCGCTCGACAAGGTGGAATCCAAGGCCAAGAAGCTCGCCGCCCATCTGATGGAAGCCTCCGAGGGCGACATCACGCTCGAGGGCGGCACCTTCAAGGTGACCGGCACGGACAAGGAGCTTCCCTTCTTCCAGGTGGCGCTTGCCGCCTATACCGCCCACAACATGCCTGAAGGCATGGAGCCTGGCCTCAAGGAAGGCGCCTTCTACGATCCGACCAACTTCACCTTCCCGGCCGGCACCTATGTCTGCGAGGTCGAGGTCGATCCGGAAACCGGCAAGACCGAGGTCGTGGATTTCGTCGCCGCCGACGATTTCGGCACGATCATCAATCCGATGATCGTCGAGGGCCAGGTGCATGGCGGCCTGACGCAGGGCATCGGCCAGGCGCTCCTGGAAAATGCGGCCTACGATCCGGACGGCCAGCTGCTGTCGGCGTCCTACATGGATTACACCATGCCGCGCGCCGATGACGTGCCCTCCTACCGGCTGACGACGACAGTCACCGAATGCCCGGGCAATCCGCTCGGCATGAAGGGCTGCGGCGAGGCCGGTGCCATCGGCTCGCCGCCGGCGGTGATCAATGCGATCACCGACGCCATCGGCACCAACGCGCTGGAGATGCCGGCAACGGCTGCAAACGTCTGGCGCGCGCTCAAGAGCGCCCAGCCGGCGCAGGCGGCGGAATAGACGCAAAGGACAGCCGCGCTCCGGACGATTGCCCGGGGTGCGGCCCAACGACGAGCGGGCGCGCCGGACACTGGCGCCGGCCTGACTGGACAAGACGGGTGAGGAGAAACCCAGGATGTATGAAACAAATTATCACCGCGCGACAAGTGTCGCCGATGCCGCCGCCAAGCTGAGCGGCGTCGAGGACGCCAAGGTGCTGGCCGGCGGCCAGACCCTGCTTCCGACAATGAAACAGCGGCTTGCCGCGCCCTCCGACGTGATCGACGTGACCCACATCGACGACATGAAGGGCATCGCCGAGACCGGTGGCGGCCTGCGCATCGGGGCTGCGACCACTCATGCGGAGGTTGCCGGCTCCGATATCGTCAAACGCATGCTGCCGGGCCTTGCCGCCCTTGCCGGCCATATCGGAGATCCCCATGTGCGCCACATGGGCACGATCGGCGGGTCGCTCGCCAACAACGATCCGGCGGCGGACTATCCGTCCGCGGCGCTGGCGCTGGGCGCGACGATCCACACCAACAACCGGCAGATATCGGCCGAGGACTTCTTCACCGGCATGTTCGAGACCGCGCTGGACGAGGGCGAGATCGTGACGGCGGTGGAATTCCCCAAGGCTTCCGCCTGCGCCTATTCCAAATATCCGAACCCGGCCTCGCGCTATGCGATGGCCGGCGTCTTCGTTGCGAAGACCGATGGCGGAGTGCGGGTTGCCGTTACGGGCGCCGGGCAGGGCGGTGTGTTTCGTCATGCAGCCCTTGAGGATGCGTTGGCGCAGAATTTTTCACCGGACGCAATTGCGGGTGTGACCACCGATCCGGACCTTTTGCTGACCGACATTCACGGGTCGGCGGAGTATCGCGCCAACCTGATCACGGTGATGGCAAAACGCGCGGTCGCCGCCTGCGGCTGACGCGTTTGAACGGTCTCCGCCGCAACGACCGCGGTGTGACGAAGAAACGGCCCGGGCCTTTCGCCCGGGCTTTTTCGTGGCTGGGAGAGGGAAACGGCGACGCTCAGGTTCCGGCGGGGACATGGGCGCGGTTGCGGCGCAAAAGGCGGGCCAGAACCGCAATGACAAGGACGGTCGCCGCGACGCGGCCGACGAGGACGATCCAGACGTCCGCGCCCACCGCCAGCATGATCGCCGTGTCCTCGATGACCGAATGGCAGAGCGACAGGCAGCTCAGCGCCAGAAACAGGTCGCGCCGGTCGTAGGTGCGGACCATGGTTTCCTGAATGATCAACCCGCCGCCATAGGACAGGCCAAGCAGCAGGCCGATGGTGGTCAGCGGCGCCAGATCCGGATTGAGCCCGAGGAACCGCAGGCCCGGGTTGAGTGCACGGGTCAGCCAGGCGATCACCTTGAGCGCCTTCAGGACATCGAGCAGCAGGAACAGCGCGACGATGATCGCCAGCATGCTTAGCAGCGACTGTGCGGTGGCGCTTGCCCAGTCGCTCCAGTTTGCGGTGGCAACGCCCGTGGGCAACCAGTCCGGCATCACGACCTCCGACAGGGCGCCGGTCGTGCGGCACACCCAGGCGGCAAAGGCGGCATAGGCGAAGCCGACCCCGAGCCGCAGCGCCGTGGTGGCGAGAAGGCTGGCACCGGCGCGGCGCACGATCGCCTGTTCGACCGGCAAGGCGTGGGCAAACAGCATCAGCGAGGCCAAGATGCTGACCTGCGCGACGCTGAGCTGCATGTCGGATTGCAGCGAGACGAAGGCGCCGACCCCGCCATAAAGGCCGGTGAGAAGGGTGATTGCCCAGATCAGTCCGGCCTCGGCCGGCAGGTCGACCAGGCCCATTGCGGGCGCAATCGCGCGACCAAGTGCGTCGGTCAGGCCGTAGAGATCCCCAAGGCGCACGAGCAGCATGACCGGCAGCATGATCTTCGCCAGCATGAAGAAGGTGCCAAGGCAGCGACGGGCGAGGGAGTGCAGGTAGGCAGGCATGAACCGGGGGCCTTGTCTTGGAAGAGGCGGCGGCAACGGGGATTGCAACCGGCCGCCGCGATGCGCGTGACCGCGTAGCATGGGTGACCGTTGCAAGCTATACCGGGTCATGCGCGCGCTGCCGGCGTTCTGCGCTACCCTGACGCGCGGATCTTGCGTTCTTTGACGCGAAAGGCAATTTTTGGGCACATGATTGAAACAGACCGTATCGACACACAGCTCTTGAGCGAGTTGCGACGCGATGCCGACATCGGCAATGCGCGGCTGGCCGAGCGTGTCGGCCTTTCCGCGTCTGCCTGCCTGCGCCGTGTGAAGCGGCTGAAACAGGCCGGCCTCGTGCGCCAAGTCGTGGCGCTCGTCGACGCGCGCGCGTTCGGCAACGACCTTTCGGCGATCGTCACCGTATCCTTCCTGCGTCATGCGCCGGAGTATCGGGCGGCCTTCCACCGCAAGCTGCGCGAGGAGCCGGCCGTCTCGATGGCCTACAGCGTATCGGGGGACGTGAGTGCGGTGCTTCAGGTCGATGTCGCTGACATGGCTGCCTTCAACGCGCTGACCGGGCGCCTGTTCGATGACGATCCCAATGTCGCGGCCTTCACCACCCATTTCATCATGGGAACCGTGAAGCAGGAGCCGCTCGTTCCGGCGATGTCCAGGCCGCAGCCCGTATCCTGACATGCGAAAACGGCCCGGGCACGGGGCCCGGGCCGTTTTCTTTTGGACCGCGTTGGCGGTGATGTATCGTCAGGCCGCCGCGACATCGTTCAGGAAGCGGTCGATCTGTCCGCGCAGGTCGCGGGTCTTGTCGCCGACGTCGCTGGAGGCGACCAGCACCATGTCCGCCGAGGCGTTGGTTTCAGCCACCGCGTTCGACAATTCGCCCATGTTGGCGGAGACCGATGTGGTGCCGGTGGCCGCATTCTGGACATTGCGCGAGATCTCGTTGGTCGCGGCACCTTGCTGTTCCACCGCAGCGGCAATGGCGGAGGTGTAATTGTCGACCTCCTGCATGGTTGCCGTGATGGCTTCGATCGCCTCCACAGCCTCCCTGGTCGACCCCTGGATCGCACCGATCTGGGCCCCGATCTCCTCGGTCGCCTTGGAGGTCTGGGTGGCCAGTTCCTTGACTTCCGCCGCCACGACGGCGAAGCCCTTGCCGGCCTCGCCGGCGCGCGCAGCCTCGATGGTGGCGTTCAGCGCCAGAAGATTGGTCTGCTCGGCGATCGCCTGGATCAGCGTCACGACTTCGCCGATCTTGTTGGCGGCCTCGGCAAGACCCGCGACCTTTTCATTGGTGCGCCTTGTGCCTTCGGTGGCTTCACCGACGACCTGCGTCGTCTGGCCGACCTGACGCGAGATCTCCGCGATGGAGGCGGCAAGCTCTTCCGCCGCTGTCGCCACGCTTTCCACATTCTGCGTTGCGGTGCCGCTGGCGTGACTGGTGTCTTCGGCGCGCCCGGCACTTTCACCTGCGATTCGCGTCAGGTCGCGGGCCGTGGCTTCCATGCCCGAGGCCGTGTCGCCGACGGAGGTAAGAAGCTCCTGCACCTGGGTCCGGAAATCCGCGATCAGCGTGTCGACGCGCGTCTGGCGCTCGGTCGCGGCTTCCTGTTCGCGTTCCTGTTCCGCCCTCATGCGGGCGCGTTCGCGGGCATTGTCGCGGAACACCTCCAGAGTGCGGCTCATGGCGCCGATCTCGTCGCCACGCTCTGTTCCATTGATCTCCACATCGGTATCGCCCTCGGCCAACTGACCCATGATCGCGTTCAGGCGACGGGTCGGTCGGGTGATGGCGAGCGACAGGACGACAGCGACCAGCACACCGAGGCCGGCAACGATTGCAAGAGTGACGGTGATGGTCCAGAAGCTCGCCGTGCCGGAGGCGGCTGCCTCCCGGGCCTGGCGGGCCGCGGCGCCCGAGACCTGCTCTTGCATCTCGTTTGCGACGACGCCAAGCTCGCTTGTCATCGCCTGAACCGATTCCATGCTTGCGAGCATGGAATCGAAGGCCGCGCGATAGGATGAGATCTCTGCCTGGATCTGCTCGACCAGTTTCGCGACTTCCGGAAACTTGGAGGCCGCGGAATTGATCATGCTTGCGACCCGCGACAGTTCGCCGAGTTCGCTCTGGACCTGGTCTGCCGTTGCCTGTCCGAGGCCCGAAATCAGTCCCAGCGTTGACGCCTTGACCTTGATCGACTGTTCGGCAAGCTCTCCGCCATAACCGGAGACCAGATCGACCTTGATCTGCTCGATGGAACTGGCCTGTGCGGTCTTTTGCACCTGTGCGGCGGCAATGCGTGCCGAGATCTGTACGTTGGACGTGAGCTTGGTGATGCTGGCGAGCGCATCCTTGATATCGCGGCGAAGCTGATGGACTTCGGAAAAGGAGCTTGTTTCCTTGAGTGTCGCAAGCGCCGTTTCCAGCCCGCCGGCTTCCGTCGCCAGTGTCTCGATAACGTCCTGGTCGATCCCGTCGACACTGGAATTCGTGAGGGCGCGAGCGTTCGATACGAGGATGGCCGCTTCGGAGAGCGTATCGTCCATCACGTTGCTCGCTGTCGACGTTGTCGACAGCAGGAAGAGATACTGAACCCGCAGCGCGGATTCGCGCACGGAGGTTACCACCTGGCCGATTTCATCGACCTTGCGCCGGGTCGCGGACATGCGCACGGCCTCACGCTTGGCGTCGCGGCGCTCGCCCTGCATCTCGGCATTGATCATGTTCGCCAGACTGCCCAGCTTTGTCACCGACGCGGTGAGCTCAGCGAGCAACTGCTTCTGGTTCTCGATCTCGTTGCCCACCGTTGCGAAGTCTGTCTCCAGTACCGAAACGGACTGCAGGGCAGCGTCGACCTCCCTGGCCGCATCGGGATGCTCGGCCACGGAAGTGCGCAAGCTTTGAAGCTTGCCATCCAGTGCGGCAACGAGTTCCATAGTCTTGGCCGCAGTCTTCGGGTCACGCGTCCGCAGAAAGGCCTCTCTCGAGGCCGACGCATCCTGAAGTCCGTCCATTACCTCCGCGGCAACCTCGGACGTCTTCATCTGGTCGGTCAGGCTTCCGATCGTAAGCGCGCCGACGCCACCGACTATGGCCGTGAGCAGCAAAACAACCGCGAAGCCGCCGCCGATCTTGGCAGCAAATCCAAGGTTTCCAATAATTCCGAGTAGCCGGGGCATCCCCATCCTCCAACATCAGTGCATTGGAGGCACCCTAGCCGGCTGTATGTGAATCTTAGGTAAAGCGACGGGTGGTTTTGACTATTGGCAACTTTGACGATTCTCGCATTCGGGAGTATTTTTTTGCAAAAATGTCAGTGCCGCGACGGCAGCTCAAACCAAAACGGCGGGACCCGTGTCCCGCCGTTGCTGTCTGGTCTGTCGCTGTTGTGCGGGCCGTCGTCAGGCAGCGGCCACGTCGTTGAGGAAGCGGTCGATCTCCTCGCGCAGCGCATCGGTGTTCTGCGACATGGCGCCGGAGGCGGAGAGCACATTGTCGGCGGCGGCGCTGGTGCTTTCCACCGTCGTCGCCAGTTGCGCCATGTTGCTCGTCACCGCGCCCGTTCCCTGTGCGGCCTGCTGCACCGAGCGCGAGATGTCGCTGGTCGCCGCCCCCTGCTGCTCCACCGCGCTGGCGATGGAGGAGGTGTAGCCGTTCACTTCCTGCATGATCTGGGCGATCTCGCCGATGGCCGAGACGGCCTCGCCGGTCGAGCCCTGGATCGCGCCGATCTGCGCGCTGATCTCCTCGGTCGCCTTGGAGGTCTGCGTCGCCAGTTCCTTCACCTCGGCCGCCACGACCGCAAAGCCCTTGCCGGCCTCGCCGGCGCGCGCCGCCTCGATGGTGGCGTTCAGCGCCAAGAGGTTGGTCTGTTCGGCGATGTCGGTGATCAGCTTGACCACCTCGCCGATCTTGCTGGCGGCCTGGGCGAGCCCCGCGATCTTCTCGTTGGTCGCATGCGTCCCCTCCGTCGCCTGGGAGACGACCTGGGTGGTCTGGCCGACCTGGCGCGAGATCTCGGCGATGGAGGCGGAAAGTTCCTCCGCCGCACTCGCCACCGTCTGCACGCTGTCGGTCGCCGCCGAGCTTGCATCGGCCGTTTCACCCGCCCGCGCCGCGCTGTCCTGCGCCGAGGCGCTCAGTTCGCGCGCCGTCTGGTCCAGACCCTGCGCCGTCTCCCCCACCGCGCCGATCAGATGCTGAACCGTGCCCCGGAAACCCGAAATCAGCTCGTCGGTCCGCGCCTGGCGGGCCCGGGTCCGGTTTTGCGAAGCGTCGCGTTCCGAAGTCAGATCCTCCCGCTCGATCGCGCGTTGCTTGAAAACGGCGACGGCCTTGGCAAGCGCTCCGATTTCGTCGCTGCGCCCGGTGAAGGGGATCTCCGCGTCGAGATTGCCGTCGGCGAGATCGCGGGCGACGGCCGCGATCTGCGGGATCGGGCGCAGCAGGCGGCGTGCCAGAAGCGCCATGCCGGCGACCGCCACCAGAAGGATCGGAACAAAGGCGATCAGAAGCTTGACGGTGACAGTGTCCATCAAGGCGGTGATCTGGGCCTTGCGCACACCGGCGTAGAGAATGCCGGTGATGTCGCCGGCGGGAGAATAGATCGGCGCATAGATGGTGAAATAGGGCGTTCCCAGGATCACGGCCTCGCCGCGGAAGGTCTCGCCCTTGGTGACGACCGGGTAGACGGCGCCGGTCTGGCCAAGCTTCGTGCCGACGGCTCGCGAGCCGTCCGGCTTGATGATGTTGGTGGTCTTGCGCCAGAAATCCCGTGTCTCGGGATCCCACTTGAAGACGGTGGCGGTCTCGCCGGTCATTCGTCCGATCTTGTCGATCATGCCGTGATCGGTGATCTCGTCGGGAATGTTCTCCATCACCACGCGTGACACGTTTCCGTCCTGTGCCCAGGTGACCTCGGTGCCCGGCATGTCGCGTTCGACCTCGGTTGCCGCGACCCGCAGGCTGGTGTTCTGCCGGGAAACGGCTTCCTCCTGAATGCGATCGGAAAGAACGAAGTTCATCACCGCCCCGACTGTTCCAAGTGCGAGAATGATCATGACCGCAGCTGCAAGAGAGACGATGGAAACCAGATTGAGACGTGAAAGCAAGGCCATGGCGGCAGTCCCCTAAAGATCTAGCGATTTCGTTTCCTGTTCGGAAAGCAAATGCTATCTACAATAGGTAAACTCCCTCTTATACATCTTACCTAGTGGAGCGAATTTGACATTTGTGTCCCGTTTGCAGCGAGGCTCCTGATCAAATGTCAGATTCAAAAGCTCCACTAAAATCATATATTTACCTAGTGGTTTTCTTGATTCCGACATTTGCTGCGGCGGTGCTGCAAGGGGAGGTAAATGTCGGAATCGAACCACTGGCGGCACAAAAAAGCGCGCCCCGATCGGGGCGCGCTTTTCATGACATGACAGGATGTTTCGTGGGTCAGGCCGCCGCGACCTTGTCGAGAAACGCCTCGAACTCGCTCTTCAGCCGGTTCGATGTGTGGGTGACCTTTCGCGAGGCCTCCAGGACATCGTTGGCGCTTTCTGTCGACTGCCGTGCAGTCGACAGGAGCCCGTCAAGGTCGACGGCAACGGCACGCGTGCCTTCCGCCGCATGCTGCACGTTGCGCGAGATCTCTCCCGTTGCCGAGCCCTGTTGCTCGACCGCTGCGGCGATGGCGGCCGTATAGCCGTTCACGTCCTCCATAGTGCGTGCGATAATGCCGATCACGTCGACGGCTTCGCCGGTCGACCCCTGGATCGCACCGATCTGGGCCCCGATCTCCTCGGTCGCCTTGGAGGTCTGGGTGGCCAGTTCCTTGACCTCTGCGGCCACGACCGCGAACCCCTTGCCGGCCTCGCCGGCGCGCGCCGCCTCGATGGTGGCGTTCAGCGCCAGAAGATTGGTCTGCTCGGCGATCGCCTGGATGAGCGTCACGACTTCGCCGATCTTGTTTGCCGCATTGGCGAGACCCGCCACCTTGGCATTGGCATCCTGTGCATTCACGGTGGCGTCGGTGACGACCTGGGTGGTCTGTCCCACCTGACGCGAGATCTCGGAAATCGAGGCTGCGAGCTCTTCCGCCGCGCTTGCCACTGACTGGACGTTTTCGGAGGCGTTTTGCGATGTGTTGGAGGCGCTCGTGGTGCGTTCGGCGCTTGCTGCCGCGGATTGCGAGAGCATTTCGGCGGAGCTGCCGAACGTCGCGTTTGTCTGCTCCGCTTCGTTGAGAAGATCCGCGATCACGACGCGGAAGTCGCCGATCATGTCATCGATGCGCTTCTGACGCTCGATTTCGGTCGCCTGGGTGCGCGACTGGTTCGCGCTCAGTTCCTCGCGCTCGATGGCGGCCTCGCGGAAAGCTTCCAGCGCCTGGGCCATGTCGCCGATCTCGTCGCCACGCTCGACGCCGGGAACCTCGCTCTCGGTGTTGCCGTCGCGCAGGGACCGCATCCGGGCTCCAAGAGCATTGATCGGTTTCGTGATGGAGCGCACCAGCAGCATGCAGATGCCGCCGCACAGGGCGAGAATGACCAACACGATTCCCGACAGGCGCAGAAGCTCGGAATAGAAGATGGCGTCCAGGTCGTCGACATAGACGCCCGTCCCGATCACCCAGCCCCAGGGTTCGAATCCCTGGATGTAGGAATACTTGAGAACCGGCTCTTCCGATCCCGGCTTCGGCCAGTAATATTCGACCAGACCGGATCCTTCGGTCTTGGCAAGCTTGACGAATTCCGCAAAGAACTGCGTGCCGTTCTTGTCCTTGAGGGTTTCGAGGTTCTTGCCGACCAATTGGGGCGCGAACGGATGCATCAGCATGATGTGCTGCATGTCGTTGACCCAGAAATACTCTTCGCCGCCATAGCGCAGCGCCCGCAGCATCTCAGCAGCGTCCAGCTTGGCCTGTTCCTCGGTCTTGTCGCCGGACTGGGCAAGGGCGTATTCGCGGGCGACCATCGAGGTGGCGGCTTGCACGATATGGGTGAGTTCGGCCTTGCGGTCTTCCACGAGACGGGTGTGGTAGCCCGACACCTGGATAGCGAGAAGCGCGGCGACGCCTAAAGTGAAGAGCAGAACAAGTGCACCGAGCCGGTGTCCGATTTTCAAGTTCATGGGGACTTCCTGAAGCTTGCTGGGCCGGGCGGCGACAACAGGACGCCATTCCCGTGAAACAGGGGCTGACCGTTGCACCCCCGTGCCGCGGTCGTCTGAGCTCAGGAGGACACTCAAACCTGTAATTATTTCCTAAATTTGGGCAAGACGGGTGGGAATTGCCTTCAATAATCGTGCTTATGCAATCAATAGGGTGTTCTTGACTGCCTGATAAACGCACAGGTTTCAAAATCCGCGCGTCCGGCGTCTTTTCCGGCCGCATCGAATTCCCGCTGCATTTTGCGAAACATTGGGGCCGCCACCGCGTCGCAACCGGAGCGCTCAAACGTGCTGGCCGCCATTCACATGCACTTCCGCTCCCGTGACATAGGATGACTGGCTGGAGCAGAGAAAGAAGATCGTCTCGGCGACTTCTTGCGGCAGGCCGAGCCGGCGCAGGGCAATGTCGCCGATCATGTCCTCGGTTCCCGGCGACAGGATCGCGGTATCGATCTCGCCCGGCGAGATGGCATTGACCCGGATGCCGTGCGGCCCGAAGTCGGCCGCCATTTCGCGTGTCAGGCTGGCGAGCGCGGCCTTGGACGTTGCATAGGCCGTGCCGGCGAAGGGATGGACGCGGATACCGGCGATGGAGGTTACGTTGACGACAGCGCCCTTCGCGGCCGACAGCTCCTTGAAGAGCCCTCGCGCCAGCAGGATCGGGGCGAAGAAATTCACCTGGAACACCGTGCGCCAGGCGTGCATCGGGGTCGAGAGAGAATTCATCCGGCTGCCATCGGGTTCCTTGGGGCTGGTCCCGGCGTTGTTGACCAGAGCATGCAACCGCGACCCGCCGTCGACCAGTCGTTTCTGGATTTCCGCCACCGCCACACCCAGGTTTTCAGGGTCGGACAGATCGACCTGGATGTGATCTTCCGGGCCCGACGGCCACGGACACTTGTCGGAAAACGCATGCCGGGAACAGGTGATGACACGCCAGCCCTCGGCGGAGAAGCGCTTCACCGTGGCGTGACCGATCCCCCGGCTCGCGCCGGTGAGGACGAGCGTCTTGCGGTCGGTTGGCGAAGTCATGGCGGGAGCCTTTCAGGTTCGGCGGTACGGGTGGCATTTGCATCCCGCGTCCACCTTCCATATGTAGGCTGGGACGGTGCGCTTGACGAGGGAAAACCGGCCCAAGCCTTAGACGGACGGAAACCGGCGTGATTGTGTGTTCCTGCAATGTATTGACCGACAAGGAGTTGCGTCGCGCCGCGCGCGAGCTCCAAAGTGGTCCCAATGGTGTGATAGCCACGCCCGGCGCCGTGTTTCGCGCGCTTGGCAAACGCCCGCGCTGTGGCGGTTGCTTCAGTTCGATCATACCCATCATCCATGAGGAAGCGCCGGAGGACCGCATGGTTCCGGGCGCGAAGAGGGAGAGCTCCGATGAAGGGTGACGTCAAAGTCATCGACTATCTGAACAAGGCGCTGCGTCACGAACTGACGGCGGTCAATCAATACTGGTTGCATTACCGCCTCGTGGAGGACTGGGGCTATGCAAGGCTCGCCGCCAAGGAGCGCGCGGAATCCATCGAGGAGATGCAGCACGCCGACAAACTGGTGGAGCGGATCCTGTTCCTGGAGGGCTTTCCCAACATGCAAAGCCTCGATCCCTTGCGCATAGGCCAGTCGCTGAAGGAGGTGATGGAGGCCGATCTCGCCGGCGAGTATTCCGCTCGCGCGCTCTATCGCGAGGCCCGCGAGATCTGCAAGACGGCTTCCGACTATGTGACCCTGCGCCTGTTTGAGGAACTGCTCGGCGACGAGGAGGATCACATCGATTATCTGGAAACCCAGCTGCAACTGATCGAGCAGATCGGCATCGAGCGCTACGGCCTGCTGCAGGCGGCGCCCGCCGGAGAGACTGCCTGACGCGAGCCCGGGAAAAGGGGGCTCCTTTGTCGGTGCGGATCTGGGGCGAGGATCGATTTCGGGCGACGCCGCTCTCGTTGAGGTGGTCCGTCGCGTCGGTCAGCCTGCGTCGGCATGGATGCTACGCGGGGTCCGCGATCAACGCGTCGGCCAGCGCAGCGCTGATCGGAAGGCCTGCCTCCGTTTCAAGCCACAGGTACTGTCCGCCCGTGTTGACCTCGAGGAACCAGTAGGTCCCCTGCGCGTCGGTGCGGAAATCATAGGCACCGTAGCGCAGACCGAGTTTTCGATGAAACGCGATCAAGTCGGCCTCGAAATCCTTCGGCAGGATGTGAGGGAGGGTCCGCGAATTGGGGTCGATACGCCAGTCCACGGCCGCCTGCGGCGCGCTCACGGCAATCTCGGCGGCGAATGCCCGCTCATCGACCACCGTGATCCGGATATCGCTGCCGCCGGTTATTTTTTTCTGAAACTGAACCGGACTGCACCTGAGCGTTTCGAGCTTTGAAAGACCTTGTGGGGTGAGCTTGCGGGTAAACGGCGTTTCCATCCCCGGATTGTTGCTCAGAGTCTTGAAGATCACCGCGCCATTGTGATCTTCGTAAAATGATCGCACCTCGTCCGGGTCGTTGGAAATCAGGGTCGCAGGCACCTTGAGCCCCGCCTGTTCGGCCATCATCAGCTGATACGGCTTGTTGCGGCAAATCATCTCCACCGCGAAAGGGTTCACGAGCTTGCGGCCGAGGGCGTGCATCCAGCCGTCCAGGAGAACCTGGGTCTCCCGGTAGCAAAACCGTCGCTCATCCTTGTCTTCGACGCCGTCGGGAACACGAAAAGGGTGCGTCCGGCGCCACCATATACCGCTAACCTGGTCTGCGGTCAGGCTCCTCCCGTCGGGAAGCGACAGATGGTATCCACCGTCCGTCCCGCCACCAAGGGCGTGGGACAGGGCAAGAGACGCCGGCAGGTCCTCAAGGTTTATGGTCGTCGATGCGACGTTCCGGTTGGACAGCTCCCATGCAACAACACGCGCATGCAGATCGTCTTCCGACGCGATGATAATCGCATGACCGTGGCTCACGACTTATTCTTTGTCGGGATGGTCGAGCTTCGTATGGCCGTCGAGATCTGAATCGTACGGGCTGGGATTGCCTTTCGGCGTCGCCGTGCTCTTTTCATAGCTGGTTCGTGTGTCGTCGATCGCGGCGGTCTGCGATCTGTAGGCGTCGAGATCTATGCCGCGCGCTTTGAAAAACGCGGTATCGCCGGCAAGAAGGCCGTCCCGGTGCTCGACATCGCGAACAATCGGATCGGCGGAAGAATCATGCGAGAATGCAAAGGGTCTCATCTGGAAAACCTTTCTGTAATACAAAATATCATCAAAAACTCTAGGGCAAGTATACCCTATGCAATTCTTGCAATCAATACGGGTTGGTCGGCTCCATGCGATGACCCCGAAAACTTCGCGAAATCGTTCAACTTATTGATCTGAATAATTTTTAGCTGTTTTCGCGGTGCCGTGCCCGCGGCCTTCCTAAAAAGTCCCCGGCTCGCGGCTATTGCGCGTTAAGCGTGACGACTGCGCCGTCGGCGGCGGCTGCGTCCGCCTCATCGTGCGTGACAAGCAGCACCGGAAGGCCGCGGGCGCGGGCCATGTCGAACACCAGGTCGCGGATCTGCCCCCTCAGCGCCATGTCGAGCCTGGAGAAGGGCTCGTCGAGAAGGAGCGCACGCGGCGCGCTGACCAGCACCCGCATCAAGGCGACGCGCGCTTTCTGGCCGCCGGAGAGCGTGGCCGGGTCGCGGTCCTCGAGTCCGGATAGTCCGACCTCCTCGAGCGCATCGGCGATGGCAGCCCTGCGCGTGGCGCGGCCGCGCAAGCGCGGCGGCAGCGCGAAGGCCAGATTTTCGCCGACGGAGAGATGCGGAAACAGCAACGCATCCTGGAACAAAAGACCCATGTGGCGCTCATGCGCGGCAAGCCGGGTGACATCCGTGCCATCGACCAGAACGGCACCTGTCGCCGAAAACACCGGATCGAGAAAGCCGGCCGCATACGCAAGCAGGGTTGATTTGCCGACCCCTGACGGTCCCATCACCGTGAGGACCTCGCCGGGGCGCACCTCTGCATCCAGCGCAATCAGCGGCTGTCCGGCGCGGGTGATCCTGACATCGTCGAAACGCAGGCCGTGGGCAGGTGTTGCGGGCATTGTCGATGCGTCCGTCATATCGAGGGCTGAAGGTCCCGGCGGGCGCGAAAGGCGACACCAGGCACCAGTGCGGCCAGCGCGAAGGCCAGAAACGGCAGCGCCATCTGCAGCAGCGCGTAGATGGCGATAAGCCTGCGGTTGCCGCCCGCCGCCAGCGCGACCGCTTCCGTCGTCACGCTGGCGATCCGTCCGCCGCCGATCAGCAGCGTTGGCAGATATTGCGCAACAGAGACTGCGATCCCGAGGGCCGCCGCCGTTGCGGTTGCGCGAAGGGCGAGCGGCAGGCGCACGCGCCAGAACACGCGGTCGGGCGCGGCCCCGAGCGCGGTGGCGATATGGCCGTAGCGCGGATCGGCGGCACGCCACGGATCGGAGAGCGCCAGAAACACATAGGGAAGCACGAAGACGAGATGGGCAAGTGCCACCGCGCCCAGCGTATCGTGCAGCCCGCAGACGAGGAACAGGACCTGCAGGCCGAAGAGAAAGGCGATTTGCGGCACGATCAGCGGTACATAGAGAAGCGGCAGCGTCCGGTGCCGAAGCGCCCGGCCCCTGCGGGTCTCGCCTTCCAGACAGGCAAGCGCGAGGACAACGGCAAGCGCGGTTACCGGCAGCGCGACGGCAAGCGTCACGCCGACGGCTTCGAGCACTCCGCCAAGATGCAACATCCAGTTTTGCAGCGACAGATGTGCCGGAAGCGCATCGGGGAACCGCCACGGCCCCGCGAAGGACCACAGGCCCAGGACGCAAAGCCCGCAGAGCAGGGCGCCGACAAGCGTGACCATTGCCGCCGCGGCAAGAACCGCGAGCGATCTGTCGGCGAGGGTGCGTCGTCCGGCGGCGATCCAGCGTCGTCCGGCGACTTTTGCAAGCTGTTCGCCTGCTATCCAAAGAGCGATTGCGGACAGGCTGATGACGAGTTGCAAGAGCGCACCGGCAGACGCCATGAACCGAAAGGAGAGGTCCGGATCGTTCATCCATGCGACCAGCCGCACGGCAAGCGGGGCGGGCGTCGTCGGTCCCAGGATCAGCGCCACATCGACGACCGACGTGGCATAGGCGAGCACCGCGAAGACCGGCAGGCGGATTTGCGGATAGACGCGGGGCAGAACGACCTTGAGCCAGCCGGTGACGGGCGCGTATCCAAGGCCGGTCGCGATGCGCCGCGCGGCCGGCGATTTCGTCTGCGGGAGCGCCGCCAGCACCATCAGGAACAGAAAGGGGATCTCCTTCGCCATCAGCCCGAAGGTCATCGCAAGCCCCGCAGGATCGCCGATGACGAGCACATCGGGGGGGCGTGTCATGCCGCTTGCCCAGGGCGAGACGAGCCGCATCGCCCAGCCGGAGGGCGCGATCAGGAAGGCGAGGCCGAAGGCGGCGGCGGCATGCGGCACGGACAGAAGCGGCGACAGCAGGAGCCTTACCCCACGAAACATTCGCGTGCCCTCGAAGGCGGCGGTAAACAGCATGACGAGGGTGAAGGCGCCAAGGGTCGCTGCCAGCCCGGTGAACAGGCTGAGCAGAACGGAGGTGGCCAGTCCCGGCTGAGAGAGGAGCGCGCGCGCCGGGTCAAGCGACACTGTCGTGCCCCCGAGGGGCGGCACGAAGCCGAAAGCCGGCAGCAGCGTTCCCGCCAGCCCCGCGATCACCGGTCCAAGCATCAAGGCCAGCGTGACAAATGGCGCCGCCTTCAACATGGATGCGCCGCCATGGGCTCTTGCATCGTCACCGAGCCGCGTAGCGTTTCGCCCACGCGCGTTCCAGTTCCGTCATCCAGCTTGCATGCGGTTCGTCGATCACGGGGCCGAGCGCGTCGGGGGCAAGCGTCGCGATGCCGAGATCGAGCGTCGAGAAGCGCTCCTTGTCGTCCGCCTCCAGCCGGTCCACGGCGAGCACCGTCGGGTCGCCCCAGATATCCGGGTCCTGTTTGCGCGCCTGCGCTTCCGGCGAGATCAGGAAATTTGCAAGCACCAGAGCGCCGGCCTTGGCGGAGGCATTGAAGGGAATGGCGACGAAATGGGCGTTGCCGATGGTGCCGCCGTCGAGCACGAAGGTGCGCACCGTGTCGGGGAGTTCTCCCGAGGCGATCGCCGCCGATGCGCCCGAGGGATTGAAGGTGAAGGCGATGTCCACTTCGCCGTCGCCCAGAAGTTGGCGCATTGCCGGCTGATTCTGCGGAAAGGCCCGGCCTTGCCGCCACATGTTCGGGTGCAGGACGTCGAGATAGGCGAAGAGCGGCGCGGTGTCGGCCTCGAAGGTTTCGGGATCGACCGGGCGGGTGAGCTTTCCCGGATCGTCGATCGTTGTCGCCAGAACCTGCTTCAGGAAGGTCGAGCCGTGAAAATTCGGCGGCTGCGGGTAGGTGAAACGGCCCGGATTTTCGGCGATATAGGCGGCTAACGCGGCGAGCGTTTTCGGCGGGTCGGCAAGCGTCGCGGTGTCATGCATGAAGACGAGCTTGGCCATGCCCCAGGGGCTTTCCAGTCCGTCGGTCGGTTCGGTGAAATCCGTGACCACGGCCGGCTTGTTCGCAACGTCGACCAGCGGCCAGTTCGGCAGCTTCGTTGCCCAGCCGGGGCTCATCAAGAGGCCGGCCTTTTTCAGTGAGACGAAATTCTCGCCGTTGATCCACACCAGATCGACCGCGCCGCCCGTCTCCTTGCCCGCCGCCTTTTCCGCGACGATACGACTGACGACATTGGCGGTATCGCTGACCTTGACCTGTTCGACCGTCACGCCGTGGCGGTCCTGCAGCACCCCGCCCGCCCAGTCGATGAAGGCGTTGATGCGCGGCTCGCCGCCCCAGGCATGGAAATACACCGTCTGTCCGTGCGCCGCCTCCAGCACGGCGTCCCAGTTTGCCGGATCCGGCGATTGCGCCCGCCCCGGAGCAGTTGCGACCAGCGCGATGGCGACGGCGAGAACCGTTTTCAGAAACGGTGCCTGCGGAAAACGGCGATGCATGGTCGGTCCTTCCCTTTTTGCTTTAGGTGCAAGAGCTTGCCGCGAGGGTCAAGACACGGCTTCGTGACGGGTGCGTCAGCGCGGCGCGGTTTTGCAATGCGTCAGTCGAGCGCCAGCACATGGGTGTCCTTGACCTCTTCCATCACCGCGTAGGTGTGGGTTTCGCGCACGCCGGGAAGGTCGAGCACGGCATCGGCCAGAAGCTTGCGGTAGGACGCCATGTCGGACACCCGCGCCTTTACCAGATAATCGAACCCGCCGGCCACCATGTGGCATTCCAGCACCTGCGGGACGCGCTTCACGGCGCGGGCGAAGGCGTCGAACACCTCCGGCGTCGTGCGGTCGAGCTTCACCTGCAGGAAGATCAGCAGGCCCTGGCCAAGCTTCACCGGATCGAGTTCGGCGGAAAAGCGCAGGATGTATCCCTCCCGCACCAGCCGCTTCATCCGCTCTGCCGTGGCCGTCGGCGACAGGTTGACCCGCGCCGCCAGATCCGTTGTCGTGATGCGCCCGTCGCCCTGCAGCACGCCGAGGATACGACGGTCGGTGCGATCGAGCGATGCGGTTTCCTCTGTTGAATTCGGTTTCACCGGCAATTCCTCTGAATTCTTGGATGATTTCCATCAGAATATCGGTGGAATACGCGTTAGACTATCGAAAATGAAGGTGGGTCTGATGCGCGCGCCGCGCGCGGTGGCCGCCGGACCCGTTGCAGCATCGTCAGGAGAAGAGCATGAGCCAGTCCGCCGAACGTGCAGCCGTGGCATCGCCCGGCCCCGGGCTTTCGCCGTTTCGCGCCGCCTTTGCCCCGGCAGATGAAAAGGTCGTGCGGGAACTCGTTGCGCATGTCGGCTTCGACACGGGTGGCGAGGCGCGCGTCGATGACATCGCCTCCGATTACGTCCACACGATCCGCTCCGCCATCGGCGGGCTTGGCGGCGTGGAGGATTTCCTGCGCGAATACGGGCTTTCGACCCGCGAGGGCCTGGCGCTGATGGTGCTGGCCGAGGCGCTGTTGCGGGTGCCGGACGCCAAGACCGCCGACAAGCTGATCGAGGACAAGCTTGCCGCCGCGCGCTTCAACGAGAGCGAGCACGGCCCTTCCGACACCTGGCTCGTGTCCGCGTCGTCCTGGGCGCTGGGCGTCACCTCGCAGCTCATTCACCCGGGCGAAAAGCCGAACACGATCCTCGCCTCGCTGGTCAAGCGCATGGGCATGCCGGCGGTGCGCGCCGCAACCCGTCAGGCGATGCGGGTCTTGGGACACCAGTTCGTGCTCGGCGAGACCATCAAGGCGGCGTTGTCACGTGCGAAGTCACAGGAATCCAAGGGTTACCGCTATTCCTACGACATGCTGGGAGAGGGCGCACGCACCGCCGACGACGCGGAGCGCTACTTCAAGTCCTATGCCGACGCCATCGAGGCGATTGGCGCGGGCGCCGGCAAGAAAGACCTGCCGGACCGGCCCGGCATTTCGGTCAAGCTTTCCGCCCTGCACCCGCGCTACGAGGCCGTCAAGGGCACCCGCGCGCGCGACGAGATCGCGCCGCGTCTCCTGAAGCTGGCGCAGGCGGCCAAGCGTCACGACCTCAACTTCACGGTGGATGCGGAGGAGGCCGACCGGCTGGAGATCTCGCTGGATATCTTCGCAGCCGTTGCCGCCGATCCCTCGCTCGCCGGCTGGGACGGACTGGGCCTTGCCATTCAGGCCTATCAGAAGCGCGCACTGGAAACGGTCAACTGGGTGATCGATCTCGCCACGAGCCTCGACCGCAAGTTCATGGTGCGGCTGGTCAAGGGCGCCTATTGGGATACGGAGATCAAGCGCGCGCAGGAACGCGGACTGGATGATTTTCCGGTCTTCACGCGCAAGGCGGCGACCGATCTCTCTTATCTTGCCTGCGCCCGCGCGATGCTCGCCGCCCGTCCGCGCCTTTATCCGCAGTTCGCCACCCACAACGCTTTGTCGGTGGCGCAGGTGATCACCATGGCCGGCAACGACGGGGGCTTCGAGTTCCAGCGCCTGCATGGCATGGGCGAAAGCCTGTTCAAGGCGGTGTCGGAACGCGACGGGCATCCGTGCCGGATCTATGCGCCGGTCGGCGGTCACCGCGATCTGTTGGCCTATCTGGTGCGCCGTCTTCTGGAAAACGGCGCCAACTCCTCCTTCGTGTCGGCGGTGGGCGATTCCGCCGTGCCGATTTCCAGGCTGCTCGCCCGCCCGCAGGATGTGCTGGCCGGCGGCACCAAGGCGCGCAATCCGAAGATCCCGCTGCCGCGCGATCTCTATGGCGAAAGCCGCGACAACTCGAAGGGGCTGGAGTTCGGCTATGCCGCCGACCGCATCGCATTGACCGAGGCGATCGCAGCCGCTCCCGCGAAGATCGAGGAGGCCCGCCCCCGCTACCCCGGAGCGCCGAAGACCGGCGCGACGCGCGACGTGTTGTCGCCGGTCGATGGCACACCGGTCGGTGTCGTTCGCGAGGCCGGGGCCGGGGAGGTTGGAAAGCTGTTCGACGTTGCCCAGAAGGGCTTTGCAAGCTGGTCGCGCACGCCGGTCGATGTGCGCGCCAGGGCACTCGCAAAGGTCGGCGATCTGCTGGAGCGCGACAGTGCGAAACTGATGGCGCTGATGGCGCGCGAGGCGGGCAAGACACTGCCCGACGGACTGGCGGAAGTGCGTGAGGCCGTCGATTTCTGCCGCTTCTATTCAGCCGAAGCGGAAAAGCTCTTCGGCGAGGGCGTGTTGATGCCCGGACCGACGGGCGAGGAAAACCGCTATCGGTTCCGTGGGCGCGGCGTCTTTGTCTGCATTTCGCCCTGGAACTTCCCGCTCGCCATCTTCCTCGGCCAGGTGACGGCGGCGCTTCTTGCCGGCAACGCGGTGATCGCCAAGCCCGCCGACCAGACGCCGCTCATCGCCCATGAGGCGGCGAAGCTTCTTTATGAGGCCGGCGTGCCGGAGGATGTCTTTCTGCTTGCACCCGGCGGGCGCGAACTGGGCGCGGCCATTGTCGCGGAGCCGCGCGTCGCCGGCGTCGCCTTCACCGGCTCGACCGAGACGGCCTGGGCGATCAACAGGGCCTTGGCCGAAAAACGCGGTCCCATCGTGCCGCTGATCGCGGAGACCGGCGGCATCAACGCCATGCTGGTCGATGCGACGGCGCTTCCCGAGCAGGTCTGCGACGACGTGATGATGTCGGCCTTCCGCTCCGCCGGGCAGCGCTGCTCGGCGCTGCGGCTGCTGTATCTGCAGGAGGATGTCGCCGACAAGCAGCTCACCATGCTGAAAGGGGCGGCCGCGGAAATGTCGCTGGGCGATCCGGCCGATCCCGCGACCGACATCGGTCCGGTGATCGATGCGGCGGCCCGCGACAAGCTGATGGCGCATGTCGAGGAGATGCGGGCGAAACAGAAGGTGACCTATGCCGGCCCGACGCCGGAGGGCGACCATGCCGATGGCACCTGGGTCGCGCCGCATATCGTGGAACTCGACAGGCCGGACGCGCTGGAAAAGGAAACCTTCGGCCCGATCCTGCATGTGGTGCGCTACAAGGCTGTTGATCTGCCGAAGATGCTGGAGACCATCGCTGCGACCGGCTACGGGCTGACGCTCGGCGTGCACTCGCGCATCGACGCGACGGTGGCGCAGGTGGTCGACCGGCTGTCGGTCGGCAATGTCTACGTCAACCGCAACACCATCGGCGCCGTCGTCGGCACCCAGCCCTTCGGCGGCTCGGGCCTCTCCGGCACGGGACCCAAGGCCGGCGGGCCGGGCTATCTGCCGCGTTTCGCGCTGGAGCAGGTGGTCTCGATCAACACGGCCGCCGCCGGCGGCAACGCCAGCCTGATCGCCATGGCCGAGGAGGATTGAGGGATTTCTTGTTAGAGGTGCTCATTTGGGCTACATTTAAGGCTCGAAGGAGCACCTCAATGCCTCAAAATGCTTACGTCAGGGCACGCATCGATCCGGCCTTGAAAAATGACGCCACGCTTGTGCTCGACAGTCTGGGATTGACCATCTCGGACGTCGTGCGCATGACGTTGACGCGAATTGCCCGTGAGAAAGCCCTTCCGATCGAGCTGACGCGCCCGAATGCCGAAACCATTGCCGCGATGGAAGAAGCCAGAGCGCTGAGTGCGGAGCGCAACGGGCGCTTCGACACAGCCGATGGTCTGATCAATGCTCTGGAAGGGCGCTGATTGGGTTCGGGGAGAAAACGCGGGAAGCCGGCGTCTTCAAAAAGGGCTCGGCTTCCGCGCCGCTCGGACCACACCAAGATCTTCTCCAAGGACTGGAGCCGTCTTAACCGCACCGGTCGGTTCGACATGGCAAAGCTCAAGGGCGTCATGGGCTTGATCGTTTCGAACGACGCTCCGTTGCCGCCTGAGTTAAACGACCATCCCTTGACAGGGGACTGGCGCGACCATCGCGAATGTCACATTGGGGGCGACTTTCTGCTGATCTATCTGCTCGACGAGAATAAGAACCTGGTGATTTTCGTGAGAACGGGAACGCACGCCGAACTCTTCGAATAATAAGGAGGTTCTGAACCCGGTGTTTTCCGCCTTCACCTCCCCCGTGGCTTCGCGCGTGCCGTGGCCTGCGCCGAGACCGGATCGTCCGGCCAGGGGTGTTTGGGGTAGCGGCCCTTCATTTCCGATTTCACCGCCGCCCAGGAGCCGCGCCAGAAACCGGGAAGATCCTTCGTGATCTGGATCGGGCGATGGGCGGGCGACAGGAGCTCCAGGATCAACGGCACGCGCCCGTCGGCAATCGCGGGGTGCGTGTCGAGTCCGAAGAGCTCCTGCACGCGGATCGCAAGTGTCGGGCCTTCCTCGCGGGAGTAGTCGATGGCGACGCGCGAGCCCGACGGCGCCTCGAATTGCGCCGGCGTCAGGCGCTCCAGCTCCGCCATGCGGTGCTGCGGCAACAGGCCGGCGAGCGCATTGCCCAGAAGCTGAGCGTCGATCTCGGACGCCTTGGCGATGCCGGCGAGGTACGGCGCGAGCCAGTCGTCCATCGTCGCCGTCAGCGTTTCATCGGAGAGATCAGGCCAGTCCCCGGCATCCTTCTCGCCAAGCATCCTGCGCAACATCGCGACCCGGCCGCGCAAGGCCTTTTGCGCCTTCGACCAGTTGAGTGCGCCTGCGCCGCGCATCTTCAGGTGCTCCGCCAGGGCCGCCGCGACCGCGTCCGGGTTCGGCGACGGCTCGATGTCCTCGGCAAGCACCAGCTTTTCATAGCGACGGATGCGGCGCGCCCGCACCGCGCCTGACGCGTCGCAGGCAACCCGGGTTTCGCTGACGATCCGGTCCGCAAACAGCGTCTCGATCTCCTCGCGCGATATCGGGGCTGCCAGGAGAATGCGTCCGCGCGCGGCCGTGCCCTGAACCTCGGCGAGCACGAGGAAAGGCTCGCGCGCAAGCGCATCGGTTTCCTCCAGCCGCGCCGCACGACCGTTTGCCATGCGAAAGCCGCCGCGCCCGTCCTGCGCCTGTGCGACCCGGTCGGGAAAGGCCAGCGCCAGCGCCCGGCCGCAGGCGCTCGGGTCGGTGTCCCCGACAGCGACACCCGCCGCCTCGCGCCAGCGTTTCGCCAGATCGCGGGCGGCCTTTGCGCGCGGATCCTTCGCCCGGCGGAAGGCGAGAAGCCGCCCGCGCAAATCGCTGTCTCGCCCACCAAGGCCCTGTTCCGACAGGAGCGCGGCGATCTCGGCGGCGAGACCGCCATGGTCTTCGCGACCGGCTGCGACCAGCATGTGCGACAGACGCGGCGGCAGGGCGAGTTGCATCATCCGCTTGCCTTCGCCGGTCAGGAGACCGCCGGCATCGAGCGCGCCGAGGCTCGTCAGCAGTGCGACCGCCTGCGACCAGGCAGCTTGGGGCGGCGCATCGAGAAACCGCAAGGCAGCCGGATCCGACACGCCCCAGGCGGCAAGGTCGAGCGCGAGGCGCGACAGATCCGCTTCCAGGATCGCCGGCCTGTCGTCGGCAGCAAGGGCGGCGGTCTGCGGTTCGTCCCAGAGCCGATAGCACAGGCCCGGCTCCATGCGCCCGGCGCGTCCACGGCGCTGGTCGGCGGCGGCACGCGACACGCGGGCCGTTTCCAGACGGGTCAGCCCGGTTGCGGGCTCATAGACGGGAACCCGCGACAAACCGCTGTCGATGACGACGCGCACGCCCTCGATGGTGAGCGACGTCTGCGCGATGGAGGTGGCGAGCACCACCTTGCGCCGGCCTTTGGGCGCCGGGCGGATGGCGGCGTTTTGTTCCGCGCCGGTGAGCGCGCCGTAAAGCGGGGCGAGGTCGGTGTCGGGCGGCAGGTGGCCTGCGAGCAGATCCGCCGCGCGGCGGATCTCGCCCTGGCCGGGCAGAAAGGCGAGTATGGAGCCATGCTCTTCGGCAAGCGCTTTTCTGACGGCGGAAGCCATCTGATCGGCCGTCCGGCCCCGTGGATCGCGCCCGAGATAGACCGTCTCGACCGGAAAGCTGCGTCCTTCGCAGGAAATCACCGGTGCGCCGTCCAGATGTGCGGAGATCCGCTCCGCATCGATGGTCGCGGACATGATCAGCAGGCGCAGGTCCTCGCTGAGCGCGGACTGGGCATCGAGGGCCAGCGCAAGCCCGAGATCGCCATCGAGCGAGCGTTCGTGAAACTCGTCGAAGAGCACGGCCGCGACGCCTGAAAGCTCGGGATCGTCCAGGATCATGCGGGTGAAGACGCCCTCGGTAACGACCTCAATGCGGGTTTTCGCGGAGACCTTCGTTTCGAGCCGCACCCGCAGGCCGACCGTCTCGCCGACGCTTTCGCCAAGGAGCGAGGCCATGCGCTGCGCGGCCGCGCGCGCGGCGAGCCGGCGCGGCTCGAGCAGGATGATGCGTGCATCGTCGCGCCAGGGCGCGTCGAGAAGGGCAAGCGGCACGATCGTCGTCTTGCCGGCCCCCGGCTCCGCGACGAGGACGGCCCGCGTGTCGGTCGCAAGAGCTGCCGCCAGATCGCCGAGAACCTGATCGATCGGAAGCGGCGATCTGGAAATGTCCTGCAAGCTCATTTCGGATCGTTGAATGCGGCTTGCGTCCACAATCGGCCTTGGGACTCGACCGTGAACCGCTCCGGCTCCCGGGCGAAGTCGGCCAGTCCCTCAAGCGCCGGCGTGGCGTGGCGAATGAGGAAGGTCGGGATTGTCTCCATCAGCGCGCTGTGCGGGGCCTTGGCCTCGAAGGCGGCGCGAAAGCCGCCATCGACGAGATGACGTTCGATGCGCGGCGGAATGCCACCCCCGAGAAACACGCCGCCCCGCGCCAGAAACGTGAGCGCGAAGTCGCCTGCGACCCGTCCGAGCGCATGGGCAAAGAGCGCGAGCGTTAGATTGGCGATCTCGTCGCCGGCATCCGCGGCGCGGGTGACGTCGCCAGGGGCCGAGAAGTCGCGCGTGGCGTTTTCGGCCGAACACACCGCCCGCGCCAGCCGCAGCAGCCCCGCGCCGCTGATGACCTGTTCCGCGCCGATGCGCCCGCCAATGCGCTCGATATGCGGCCAGACGCGATAGTCCTCCGCGCTCACGGGACCGAGCTCGACATGGCCGCCCTCGCCGGGGATCGGCACCCAGCGGCCCGCAGCCTGGATCATCGCGGCGGCGCCGAGCCCCGTGCCGGGGCCGAGCACCACCTGCGGAGCCTGTGCGACCCGCGCGCCGGCGCCGATTTGCTGCACCGCATCGCCGGAAAGGCCGGGAAGCGCCAGCGCCTGGGCTTCGAAATCGTTGAGCACGAGGACGCGCTCGAGGCCAAGATCCGCCATCAGCCTTCGCGGCTCGATCACCCAGTCGGCATTGGTGAGCGGAATGCGCTCCCCCGTCACCGGGCCGGCAACGGCGAGCACGGCGGAGCGCGGGCGCGTCGGGCCCGTTAGCGGCAGGGCGGCCCGTGCCGCTTCGCCAAAGCCTGAGTGATCGCCGGTCGGCACGGACATGCTTGGCGCCGTTGCCATGCCGGGGCCGCTGACGGTCGCGAAACGCGCATTGGTGCCGCCGATGTCGGCGACCAGAACGGGAAACGGCAATGCCGTGTCTTGGGCCGTGATTGTCGTCATGAGGAGGCGCGGGGGATTTCCGGGGTCTGCGAACTGGTCGCCAGACCGGCAAGACGTGCGGAGCGCAGCAGGATTTCCGCCGTCGCCGGGTTGAGCGCCATGGGAATGTTGTAGACGACCGCAAGCCGCATCAGCGCTTTGACGTCGACGTCATGGGGCATCGGCGACAGCGGATCGACGAAGAAGATCAGTCCGTTCAGCCGCCCTTCCGCGATCATCGCGCCGATCTGCTGGTCGCCGCCGAGCGGCCCGCTCTTCAGCCGCAGAATGTCGAGGCCGGGACAGGCGTCGGCGATGCGTCCGCCGGTGGTGCCGGTGGCAACCAGCGAATAGGCGCCGAGCTTGTCGAGATGTGCTTGCGCGAAGGCGACGATGTCGTCCTTCTTGGCATCATGCGCGATCAGCGCCAGTGCCGCTCGCGGCGGGTCTGAACGGGGCATGATGTCGGGAAGCGATCCGGTCACGGCAGGGTCCTGTCTTCACGCGGTGTGCGCGGCAAACGCCGACCTTTCGTTTACCCGTTTCCGCTGTCCGTTGGAACCCGTGTCGCCGTGCGGGGGATCTGCCAAGGGAGACCTCGCCCGCACGCCGGCTCGGCATCAATCGTACAGTCCGCAGTTGACCGGCTTGCGTCCGCTCGCCTGCATCACCAGCGGTTTGGCCGGCACCAGCCCTGCGATCTCGAGCACGAGCTTCATGCGGACCGCATCGGCGAACTGCGCCTTGGAATGCACGGGAACGAAGAAATGTCCTGGTCCGCCGATCACGCAGTCTTCGTAGTAGCTGTCAATGTTGAGCAACGTCTGCCAGGCCGTGTCCTTGGTCTTGAGCATCAGCGGCAAGCCGTTGATGGTGATGCCGGCCGCGACCGCGCGGTCGCGGTAGAGCGTGACCGCGCCGCCCTGGTTGTTGGGCCCGTCTCCGGAAATGTCGATCACCTTGCGCAATCCCTGGAACCGGTTGCCCTCGACCATCGCCACGGCTGCCTCGAGCGCGGAAGCGATGGACGTGCGCCGGCGCTGGTTTAGCGGCGCTTCGGCGATCCTGGCGGCAAAGGCGGCTGCGGTGGCCGCATCGCTGATCACCGACCAGTCGGCGACGATGAACTGTTCGCCGGTGCCGCCCCATTCCATGTAGGACACGGCAATGCGCCCCGTGGGACCATAGCGGATGGCGTCGAGAACCTCTCGGGAGGTCAGTGCCGCGACATATCCGGCGCGCTGGACTTCCTGCTCGTCGGTGTCCATCGACTGGGAAATGTCGACCGCCAGAACAAGCTCGACGTCGACTTCGGCGTGCGGGTCGTAGCTGTAGGCGGTCGTCTGGGCGTTCGCCGCGTGCAGCATGACGGTCAGGCCGAGCGAAGCTGCGAACAGCGCGACCAGGGCGCCGCGGAAAAGGGCAAGGGCGGCGTCCCTTGCCGGGGAGGGGTGAACTGAAACGCGCATGGTCGAATTCTCCTTCAACCGATGTGACAAGCTCCCGCCTGTTTGACGCCGTCTCCCGAATGCCCCTCCCGGACTGTCTTCTCCTGCCGCGATCGCGCCGCTCCCGGCATGGGGCGGGAGCGATGGGGTGCGCGGTCACGACAATCGGACAACTGAGGGCCTGTCACGCAAGTGTCGTGCCATTGGCTGGTGCGCTGGCGCTTGATCCGGCCGGCCTTGTCATGCGCAACCGGGCGGTGACGGCGTAAAATGCCGTAACGTCAATGGGCAAGCGAGGATGGGGAGGGCGCGAAAAAACCGCCGCCCGGATAGCCGGCCGCGCCCGGGCGTCTGGACGCGCCGGACAATGCGGCGCGGCGCTTCTTGCAAAAAGCGAAACGCTCGGCAGGAATTGCCGTGCCTTCGGGCATTTCATGCCTGCCCGGGTTGCACGGTTCCGTCTTCCGGCGACCCGGCCTGGCAACCGGGCAGTTGCACAGACAACGCGCTTGACCTTTCCCGAAGCGTCATGCTTTGTTCATGAAAGAAATCGCAAGTGCTGAATATTTTTTCGGCGCTGAGGATACCCCGGAGCGGCGCCAGCAAACGAGCGCCTATGACACAATGTCGGATCCGGTCAGGCGGCGAGGGAGGGGTATGGCCATGCAACAGGGCGACTGGACCACGGATATGGCCATTCGCGCGGCATGGATGTCGTTTGTCGGCGGCGCAACCCAGGGCGAGATCGCGACCCGTCTCGGCATTTCCAACGCCAAGGTTCACAGGTTGATTGCGCATGCGCAGCGCACGGGGCTGGTGCGGTTCCAGATCGCCGGCCGACCCTCCGACTGCCTGGAAATCGAGGCGGCGCTGATCACCGAATGGGGACTGTCGTCCTGCCTGATTGCGCCGGACATCGGCGCCGGCGGCGATCTTTCCGAAGACAGCGACATTCGCGCCATCGCAGCGCTTGCCGGCCCGCATCTCGCCAATCTCGTGTCGAACTCGGGGATCTCGCAGCTCGGCGTCGGTATGGGTCGTACGCTGAAGGCGACTGTCGAGCAGATGCCGCGCGTCCAGCGGCCCGATCTGAGGATCGTCTCGATTTCCGGCTCGCTCACCCGGAAACTCTCCGCCAACCCCTTCGATGTGGTGCAGCAACTGGCCGAGCGCACCGGCGGCGAGGGGTTTTATCTGCCCGTGCCCTATCTGGCGGAAAGCGCGGCGGAACGGGATATGTTTCTGGGCCAGCGCAGCGTGCAGGCGCTGCTGGAACGCGCCCGTGCCTCCGATCTCTTCGTTATCGGCATCGGATCGGTGGAGGACGACAGTCATCTCATTCGCCGTGACCTGATTTCACGCGACGAGCAGCGCGACCTGATCGCCTCCGGCGCGGTCTGCGACCTCATGGGTCGGTTTATCGGGCGCGACGGCATGCTTGTCGGCGCGAAACTCGGGGAAAAGGCGGTCGGTCTGCCGTTCGAGGCGGTGCGCGGATCGCGCGTTGTCGCGCTTTCGGGCGGCCTCGGCAAGCTTGAGGCAACGCGCGCGGCATTGCGCGCGGGGCTGATCACGGACCTGATTGTCGATGAAAGCCTGGGGCGCGCCCTGGTGTCGGCAAAGGGAAAACAACAGGCCCGCTCGGCATGACGCCGGCAACGGGAAACAGGTGGAGGTTTTGCAGGTGATGAAACGGTTCATTCTCGGCGTTGCGGCGGCGGCGCTCCTGTCCGGCACGGCAATGGCGCAAGAGTTCCAGCCGGCGGTCGTCTACGATCTTGGCGGCAAGTTCGACAAGTCGTTCAACGAGGCCGCCTATACGGGTGCGGAACGCTTCAAGGAAGAGACCGGCGTCGAATACCGCGACTTCGAGATTCAAAACGACAGCCAGCGCGAGCAGGCCCTGCGCAACTTCGCCCGTCGCGGCGCCAATCCGGTGGTCGCCATCGGTTTTTCCCACGCCAATGCGCTGGAAAAGGTCGCCAGGGAATTCCCGGACACGAAATTCGCTATCGTCGACATGGTCGTCGAGCTTCCCAACGTGCGCTCCATCCTGTTCAAGGAACAGGAAGGCTCCTACATCGTCGGCAAGCTGGCCGCGATGGCATCGGAAACCGGCAAGGTCGGCTTCGTCGGCGGCATGGACATTCCGCTTATCCGCAAGTTCGCCTGCGGATACAAGCAGGGCGTGATCGAGACCAATGCGGATGCCGAGGTCTTCCAGAACATGACCGGCACCACCGGCGCGGCCTGGAACGATCCGGTCAAGGGCAGCGAGCTTGCCCAGTCGCAGATGGATCGTGGCGCGGACGTGATCTATCACGCGGCCGGCGGCACGGGCCTTGGCGTACTGCAGGCGGTGGCGGACGCCGACAAGCTCGGCATCGGTGTCGACAGCAACCAGAACGCCCTTCATCCCGGCAATGTGCTGACCTCCATGCTGAAGCGTGTCGACGTGGCGGTGGAGACCGCCTTCAAGGATGCGCGCGACGGCAACTGGACCTCCGGCTTCTATACGCTCGGTCTTGAGGAAGGCGGCGTCGACTGGGCGCTCGACGAGCACAACGAGGCGCTGATCACCGACGAGATGAAGGAAGCGGTCGCCCAGGCGCGGGCCGACATCATTTCCGGCAAGATCGAGGTCCATGACTACATGGCGACCCAGGACTGCCCGTTCTGATCGGTTCAAAGTAACGAAAGCGGCCGTCCCGGCTTTCGGGGCGGTCGCAAATTGCAGGCAAGCCGGGGCGGACGCACGATGACCCTCTTGACGTGGAAAAGCTGGATTGGCGGCGCGGCGATGCTTATCGCCACGAGCGGCGGTCTCCTGGCCGAACCGGCGCTGGTCTATTCCGTGGGCGGCAAGTTCGACGGCTCCTTCAACGAGGCGGCCTATCGCGGGGCGGAGCGTTTCACTGCCGAGACCGGTGAAAGCTATCGCGATTTCGAGATCGCGCGCGACGCGGAAAGCCTGCAGGCGCTTCGCAATTTCGCAAGACGCGGCGCCGATCCGATCGTCGCCATCGGCTTCAACCAGGCCTCCGCCGTTTCCGGGGCCGCCGCCGATTTTCCCGATGCGAATTTCGCCATCGTCGACATGGTGGTGGATGCGCCGAATGTGCGTTCCGTCGTCTTTCGCGAGCATGAAGGTGCTTATATCGCCGGGCTTCTCGCGGCGATGGCGTCGAAGACCGGCACCATCGGCTTCGTCGGCGGCATGGACATTCCCATCATCCGCCGGTTCCTGTGCGGCTACCGCGAGGGGGCTGCCTCGGTCTCCTCCGATGTGCGGGTGATCTTCAACATGGCTGGCGACACGCCGGCCGCCTTCGCCGATCCCGCGCGCGGCGCGGAGCTTGCGCGCAGCCAGATCGCGCGCGGCGCCGACGTGATCATCCAGGCGGCCGGCGGCACCGGCATCGGCGTGCTGCAGGCGGTGGCGGATGCCGGCAAGCTCGGCATCGGCACGGACAGCAACCAGAACGGCCTGCATCCGGGCCGGGTGCTCACCTCCATCCGCAAGCGGATCGACACAGCCGTCTACGCCAATTTCATGGACGTGCGTGCGGGCGCGTGGACGCCGGGCGTGCAGGAACTGGGCCTCAAGGACGGCGGCATGGACTGGGTGCTGGACGACACCAATCGCGCGCTCGTAACGCCCGAAATGGAGGCGGCCGCACGCTCCGCGGAGGCCGGCATCGCTGAAGGGCGGATTTCGGTGCATGACATCATGCGTGACGGGGAGTGCCCCTTGTGAGCGAGCGGCTTGCCATCGAGCTTGCGGGCATCGACAAGCGTTTCGGCGCCGTCCACGCCAACAAGGATATCGACCTGAAGGTGCGCAAGGGCTCGATTCACGGCATCGTCGGCGAGAACGGCGCCGGCAAGTCGACCCTGATGTCGATCCTCTACGGCTTCTATCATGCGGATGGTGGCGAGATCCGCGTCGACGGCAGGACCGTCACCATTGCGTCCAGCCAGGCGGCGATCGCGCTGGGCATCGGCATGGTGCATCAGCATTTCATGCTGGTGGAGAATTTCACGGTGCTGGAGAATGTCATTCTCGGCGCGGAGGGCGGTGCACGGCTTTCCGACGGCATCGGGCGCGCGCGGGCCGAATTGAAGCGGCTGGCCGCGGACTATGACCTCAAGGTCGATCCGGACGCGATCACCGGCGAGCTCCCGGTCGGGCTGCAGCAGCGCGTGGAAATCCTCAAGGCGCTGTTTCGCGGCGCCGACATCCTCATCCTCGACGAGCCGACCGGCGTGCTGACCCCGCCGGAGGCGGATCATCTCTTCCGGATCCTGCGGGTCCTGCGCGACGAGGGCAAGACGGTCCTGCTGATCACCCACAAGCTGCGCGAGATCATGGCGGTGACCGACGAGGTCTCGGTGATGCGGCGCGGCGAGATCGTCGCGACCCGCGAGACGTCGAAGACCTCCATGGGCGAACTGGCCGAACTTATGGTCGGCCGCCGGGTGCTTCTCGAGGTGGAAAAGACCCCGGCGCAACCGGGCGCGCCGCTCTTGACGGTCGAGGGGCTGAACGTGCGCGACGGGCGTGGCGTCGAGGTGGTCAAGGACGTGTCGTTTGAGGTGCGCGCCGGCGAGATCGTCGGCATCGCCGGTGTCTCGGGCAACGGACAGTCGGAGCTTCTGGAGGCGATAGCCGGTATTCGCCCGGCGCGCTCGGGCATCGTCACCATCGACGGCACGCGCATCGACCTTGCGGCTACGCGCCGCGACCCGGCCGAAATCCGCTCCTACGGTCTTGCGCATGTGCCTGAGGACCGGCACCGCATGGGACTGGTGACGCGCTTCCACGAATATGAAAACGCCATCCTCGGCTATCACCGCGATCCGGCCTACGGGCGCGGCGCCTTTCTCGACTTCGACGCGATCCGGCAAACGGCGCGCGCGGGCATCGAGAAATACGACATCCGCCCGCCCGACTGCCATTTGAAGACGGCGAATTTTTCCGGTGGCAACCAGCAAAAGATCGTGCTGGCGCGCGAGATCGAGCGCGACCCGGCGGTGCTGCTGGTCGGTCAGCCGACGCGCGGCGTCGACATTGGCGCCATCGAGTTCATTCACAAGTGCCTCGTCGCGCTGCGCGATGCCGGCAAGGCGGTGCTGCTTGTCTCCGTGGAACTTGACGAGGTCCGCGCGCTTGCCGACCGGGTGCTTGTCATGTTCGACGGCAAGGTGGTGGGCGAACGCGCGCCTGAGACGGCGGAAAGCGAACTCGGGCTGCTGATGGCGGGCGCCGTGCAGGAGGCGGCGGAATGACGGCCGGACAGATGCCGCGCTGGGCGGATTACATTCTCATGCCGGCGATCAATGTGGCGGCGGCCTTCTTCGTCTCCGGCCTGGTGGTGCTGGCGATCGGCGAGAATCCGATCGACGCGGTGCGCATTCTGGTGTGGGGCGCCTTCGGCTGGAACGAGGGCATCGGTTTCACACTGTTTTATGCCACCAACTTCATCTTCACCGGTCTTGCGGTGGCGGTGGCCTTTCATGCGAGCCTCTTCAACATCGGCGGCGAGGGGCAGGCCTATATTGGCGGGCTGGGCGTCGCACTCGCCTGTCTGGCGCTCGACCGTTTCGTGCCCTGGTGGGTGACGATGCCTTTTGCCGTTGCCGGGGCGGCCGCCTTCGGCGCGGCCTGGGCCTATATCCCGGCGGTGCTGCAGGCCAGGCGCGGCAGCCATGTCGTCATCACCACCATCATGTTCAACTTCATCGCTGCCTCGCTGATGGTCTATCTGCTCGTCAACGTCATGGCGAAGGAAGGCTCGATGCAGCCGGAAACCCGGACCTTCGAGGCCGGCGGACGGCTGCCGCTGCTCGATACGATCCTGCCCGGCGTCGATTTCGGCTCCGCGCCCGCCAATCTTTCCTTCGTGCTGGCGCTTCTGGCATGTCTCTTCACCTGGGTGCTGATCTGGCGCACCAAGCTCGGCTACGAAATCCGCACCTTCGGAGCGAACCAGACGGCCGCGGTCTATGCCGGAATCTCGCCCGTGCGCATCACCGTCGTCACCATGCTGATTTCCGGCGGGCTGGCCGGCATGATGGCGGTCAACGAGATCATGGGTTCGCAGCACCGGCTCCTGATCGAGTTCGTGTCGGGCTACGGTTTCGTCGGCATCGCGGTGGCGCTGATGGGACGCTCCCATCCGGTCGGCATTGTCTTCGCCGCGATCCTCTTCGGCATGCTCTATCAGGGTGGTGCGGAGCTCGCCTTCGAGATGCCGGCCATCACCCGCGACATGATCGTGGTGATCCAGGCGCTGGTGATCCTTTTTGCCGGGGCGTTGGAGCACATGTTCCGCCCGGGCCTCATCAAGCTGTTTGGCGTGTTGTCCGCGCCGGCCTCGCGCACGGCCTGAGGAGAGGCGCCCATGTTCGACACGATGATCCTCATTCTCGACAGCACGGTGCGGCTGTCCACGCCGCTGCTGCTGGCCGCCCTTGCGGGTCTGTATTCGGAGCGTTCCGGCGTCTTCGACATCGGTCTTGAGGGCAAGATGCTGGGCGCGGCCTTCGCCGCCGGCGCGGCGGCCGCCGTCACCGGCTCCGCCTGGCTGGGACTGGGGGCCGGCATCTGCGTCTCCATCATGCTGGCGCTGCTGCACGGTTTCGCCTGCATCACCCACCGGGGCAACCAGATCGTCTCGGGCGTGGCGATCAACTTCCTCGCCATCGGACTGACGGCGCTGCTCGGGCAGGACTGGTTCCGCCAGGGCGGGCGCACGCCGCCGGTCACCGGCGATGCGCGCTTCGAGACCCTCGTCTGGCCCTTCGCCGACGCCATGCGCGATGTGCCGGTGATCGGCGGCATCTACGCCGAGCTGCTGTCGGGTCACAACATTCTGGTCTATGTCGCCTTTCTCGCGGTGCCCTTCACCTGGTGGGTGCTGTTTCGCACCCGCTTCGGCCTTCGCCTGCGCGCCGTTGGCGAAAATCCGGCCGCCGTCGACACCGCCGGCATTTCCGTCACCTGGCTGCGCTACCGCGCGGTGATCTGCACCGGCATCCTGTGCGGCATCGCCGGCACCTATCTGTCGGTCGCGCAATCGGCCGGCTTCATCAAGGACATGACGGCGGGCAAGGGCTTCATCGCGCTCGCCGCGCTGATCTTCGCCAAGTGGAAGCCGGTGCCGGTGATGTTCGCCTGCCTGCTGTTCGGCTTTCTCGATGCGGTTGCGATCCGGCTTCAGGGACAGCAGGTGCCCGGCATCGGCGAGGTGCCGGTGCAGGCGATCCAGGCGCTCCCCTATATTCTGACCGTCGTGCTGCTGGCCGGCTTTATCGGTCGCGCCGTTCCGCCCAGGGCCGGCGGCTCGGCTTATGTCAAGGAGCGCTCATGAACCGGTTCGACGAGCTCTTCGCCGCCGCGCGGGCCGCGCGCGACAATGCGCATGCCGGATATTCGGGCTTTGCCGTCGGGGCCGCTGTCCTCACGGACGACGGGCGGATCTTTGCCGGCTGCAACGTTGAAAACGCCAGTTTTCCCGAAGGCTGGTGCGCGGAAACGACGGCGCTCGGTGCCATGGTCGCGGCGGGTGGACGGCGTGTGGTGGAAGTGGTGGTGACGGCGGATGCGGCGCTTTGCACACCCTGCGGAGGCTGCCGCCAGCGGCTGGCGGAATTCGCCGGCGACGACACGCCGGTTCACATCTGCACCGCGACGGAGTTGCGCCGGACCTTCCGGCTGGACGAACTCCTGCCGGCGAAATTCGAGCTTCACGATCGAAAGGAGGCCTCCACATGAGCGGCTATGGACGCGAATGCGCCGAGCAGATCCGCGCCGCGCGCCCGGGCACCTACCGTCTCGGCATGGTGCTGGGATCCGGTCTTGGGGCGCTTGCCGACGAGATCGAGGACGCCGTGCCCATTCCCTATTCACGGCTGACCGGATTTCCGGTGTCCTCGGTCTCCTCGCACGGCAGCGAGATCGTGGCCGGAACGCTCTCCGGCGTTCCCGTCGTCGTCCTGTCGGGACGGGCGCATTACTATGAGAGCGGCAAGGCGGACGTGATGCGCACGCCGCTGGAGACGCTGAAGGAACTGGGCTGCGACACGCTGCTCCTGACCAATGCGGCCGGAAGCCTGAGGGAGGATCTCGCGCCCGGTACGCCGATGCTGATTTCCGACCATGTCAACTGGTCCGGCCTCAACCCGCTGATCGGCGAGGAAAGCGAGGCGCGCTTCCTCGATATGAGCGCGGCCTATGATGCGAAGCTTCGCACCCGGCTTGCCGCGCTGGCGAAGGAGGCGGGCATCACGGTGGGCGAAGGCGTCTACATGTGGTTTTCCGGTCCGTCCTTCGAGACGCCGGCGGAAATCCGCATGGCACGGGGCCTGGGTGCCGATGCGGTCGGCATGTCGACCGTGCCGGAGGTGATTCTCGCCCGATTCCTCGGTTTCCGTGTCGCGGCGATCTCAACGATTACCAATTATGGTGCAGGCCTCCAGGCGCATGCGCTGTCGCATGCAGAGACCAAGGCGACCGCATTGACGGCGGTCGACGCTTTGAAGACCCTGATCAGATCATTCGTGAAGGATCTTGCCGATGACTGATATGACAGCCGCCGAAACGGCGGCCCGCGCCCTGCCGCTTGTTGATCTGACCAATCTGGACGACGCCTGCCTGCCGGCCGACATCGATACGCTTTGCAAGCGCGCCGTCACCCCGCACGGGCCGGTCGCGGCCGTTTGCATCTGGCCGCGCTTCGTCGGCCAGGCGGCGGCGGCCCTTGCGGGAACCGGCGTCAGGGTGGCAACTGTCGTCAACTTTCCGCAAGGCGGGGAGGAGACCCTGAAGGTCGTGGCGGAGACGCGTCAGGCGGTGGCCGATGGCGCCGACGAGATCGACCTCGTCATGGCCTACCGCGCCTATCTGGAGGGGCGTCGCGGTTTCGCCGAGGAACAGATCCGCCGGGTGCGTGCCGCCTGCCCCGAGGCGACGCTGAAGGTCATTCTGGAGACCGGCGAGATCGACGACCCGCTCCTGATCCATGCGGCCTCGCTGATGGCGATCGATGCGGGCGCCGACTTCATCAAGACCTCCACGGGCAAGGTCGCGGTCAATGCCACGCTTCAGACAGCGGAAATCATGCTTACGGTTATCGAGGAGGTGCGTCGCGACAAACTCCTGGAGATCGGCTTCAAGCCGGCCGGCGGCATTCGCACCATCGAGGATGCGTCCGGATATCTGGCGCTGGCGGACAGGATCCTGGGGCCGAACTGGGTGTCGGGGGCCAGCTTCCGCTTTGGCGCCAGCGGTCTGCTGGACGCGCTTCTGGCCGCTCTTGGGGAGCCACCCGAAGACGGACCGATCCCCTTGAACGCGGGATATTGACTGCGATGCTGGCACAGGAACTCATCCGCAAGAAACGCGATGGCGGCACGCTGGATGCCGGGGAAATCGCCTTTTTCGTCAAGGGGCTTGTCGACGGAAGCGTGACGGACGCTCAGATCTCGGCCCTGGCGATGGCGATTGTCTTTCGCAAGCTTGTGCCCGACGAGCGCGTGGCGCTGACGCTGGCCATGCGCGACAGCGGCACCGTTCTCGACTGGTCGGATCTCGACCGACCGGTCGTCGACAAGCATTCGACCGGCGGCGTTGGCGACAATGTGTCCCTGATGCTGGCGCCGGCGCTGGCCGCCTGCGGTGCGGCCGTTCCGATGGTTTCCGGGCGTGGTCTCGGCCACACCGGCGGCACGCTCGACAAGTTCGACAGCATCCCCGGCTATACGACGCAGCCCGACAATGCGCTGTTTCGCAAGGTCGTGGCCGACGTCGGCTGTGCGATCATCGGACAGACGGCCGATCTCGCGCCGGCGGACAAGCGCTTCTACGCGATCCGCGACGTGACCGGCACGGTGGAGAGCATCGATCTGATCACCGCCTCGATCCTGTCTAAGAAGCTCGCGGCCGGCCTTCAGGGACTGGTGCTCGACGTCAAATGGGGAAGCGGCGCCTTCATGGCGACGCTGGAGGAGGCGATGGCGCTGGCCGAAAGTCTCGTCGCGGTCGCCAATGGCGCGGGCTGCCGCACCACCGCACTTCTGACCGACATGAACCAGCCGCTTGCGTCTGCCGCCGGCAACGCGCTGGAAGTGCGCAATGCCGTCGATTTCCTGACCGGGCGCGCCATCGACAACCGCCTGTTCGATGTCACCGTCGAGCTTGGCGGCGAGGCGCTGGTGACGGCCGGACTTGCAGCGGATCGGGCGTTGGGCGCGGATGCGATGCGCGATGCCTTCGAAAGCGGGGCTGCCGCGGAGCGGTTCGCCCGCATGGTGACGGCACTTGGCGGCCCGGCGGATTTCCTGGAAAAATACGAGCTGCATCTGCCGTCCGCCCCGGTGGAGCGGGCGATCTATCCGCTTGAAGCCGGCACGGTCCTGTCCGTCGATGCGCGCGCCATCGGCGTTGCGGTTGTGGAGCTTGGCGGCGGGCGCCGGCGCCCCGAGGACAAGATCGATCCGGCCGTCGGACTGGCGCATCTCGCAGGCGTCGGCCATTCGGTCGACAGCGATGCGCCGCTGGCCATCGTGCATGCTGCGACCGAGGCCGCCGCCGCCCGTGCCGCCGAAATCGTGCAGAAAGCCTATACGACCGGTGCGCCGGCGCAGGTGGAGGACAGGCCGGTCATTGCCGGCCGGGTCGGGCCGTCCGCCTGATCGCGACCGAAAGACAACAAGCGGGCACAAGCCCGCCGAGCTTTGACAAAGAGGAAACCCCATGGCCCGCGCAATCCTGTGCGTTCTGGACAGTTTCGGCATCGGTGGTGCCCCGGATGCCGCTGCCTTCCACGATGAGGGAGCGAACACGCTCGGCCATATCGCAGCCGCCTGCGCTGCCGGCGAAGCAGATCGCAACGGCCTGCGGGAAGGGCCGCTTTCGCTGCCCAACATGACGCGTCTCGGTCTGGCCCGCGCCGCGCTTCTGGCGAGCGGCGAGGCGCCTGCAGGCCTCGACGTTGGCGTGGAGCCGGACGGGATCTGGGGCGCGGCGAGCGAGACCTCGCGGGGCAAGGACACGCCCTCAGGCCACTGGGAAATCGCCGGCGTTCCGGTCGCCTTCGACTGGGGCTATTTTCCCGACACGGAACCGGCCTTTCCGGCCGATCTGACCCGCGCCATCGTCGAGGCGGGCGGCCTTCCCGGTATTCTCGGCGACAAACACGCCTCGGGCACGGCGATCATCGCCGAACTCGGTGAGGAACATATCCGGACCGGCAAGCCGATCTGTTACACGAGCGGCGATTCCGTCTTCCAGATTGCGGCGCATGAGACCCGCTTCGGGCTCGAGCGCCTCTATGCGCTGTGCGAGACAGTGCGCGCGCTGGTCGATCCCCACAACATCGGCCGTGTGATCGCGCGTCCGTTCGTCGGCGAAACGGCCGCGACCTTCGAGCGCACGGCCAACCGGCGGGATTACTCGGTTCTGCCGCCCGAGCCGACGCTGCTCGACCGGGTCGTTGAAGCGGGCCGGCAGACCCACACGGTCGGCAAGATCGCCGATATTTTCGCCCATCAGGGAATTTCCACCCTGCGCAAGGCCGCCGGCAACATGGCGCTTTTCGACAAGACGCTGCAGGCGATGGAAGAGGCCGGGGACGGCGATCTCGTCTTCGTCAATTACATCGATTTCGACAGTCTCTTCGGCCACCGCCGCGATGTCGCCGGCTATGCCGCAGCCCTTGAAGCCTTCGACGCACGGCTTCCGGAGCTGCTCGCGCGTCTGAAACCCGGCGATCTGCTGCTTCTCACCGCAGATCACGGCTGCGATCCGACATGGCGCGGCACGGATCACACCCGCGAACGCATCCCGGTGATCGGCACGGGGCCGGGCATTCCTCCTGCGGCGATTGGCGTGCGGCCGACCTTCGCGGATATCGGGGAGACGATAGCCGCACATCTGGGCCTCCCTCCGGGTCGGCACGGAACGGGTTTCCTGTAAAGGGCGGCGCGTCGCACCACCCGAAGACACGACAAGGACGGACGAATGATCGCACGCACATTCGAGGCAACCGATGACGGGCGGCTCACGCAGGACATGCGCAAGGTCTACGCGGAAGACGGCTTTCTCGTTCTCACCGGCTACAAGAGTGCCGAGGCGTGCGACGCGCTCGCCCGCCGCATGGCCGAACTGATCGACGCCTTCGATCCGTCCGAAAATGCCTCCGTCTTCGAGACCGGTGCGCAAAGCCATGCCCGCGACCGCTATTTCCGCGAAAGCGGCGACAAGATCCGTTTCTTTTTCGAGGAGGAAGCCTTCGACGCCGATGGCAAACTGACAAGACCCAAACAGGATGCGCTCAACAAGGTCGGTCATGCGCTGCACGATCTCGATCCGGTGTTCGAGGCCTTTTCGCGCGATCCCCGTCTTGCCCGCACCGCCGCCGATCTCGGTCTTGCCGATCCGTTGCTGGCGCAGTCGATGTATATCTTCAAGCCGCCGGAGATTGGCGGCGAGGTCAATTGTCATCAAGATTCCACCTTCCTGCACACAGACCCGCTGAGCTGCACCGGTTTCTGGTTCGCGCTGGAAGACGCGGACGAGACCAACGGCGGGCTGCTCGGCGTGCCGGGCGGCCACACAGGGCCGCTGCGCAAGCGCTTCCACTACGACGGCGACGGGCTGACGATGGACACGCTCGATGAAACGCCCTTCGGCGCGGATGCGGCTCTGGTCGCGCCAAAGGGCACGCTCGTTGTGCTGAACGGCCTCGTTCCCCATCGCTCGGCGCCCAACCGCTCGCCGCGTTCGCGTCACGCCTATGCGCTGCACATGGTCGACGGCGCGGCCCGGTGGTCGGCGGACAACTGGCTTCTGCGGTCTGCCGAAAACCCGATGCGGGGATTTGAGAGCGCATGACAGAGCCCCTGTCTTCGTCCGGCCTGCCCAAGGCCGAGCTGCATGTCCACATAGAGGGTGCCGCCCCGCCGGAGCTCGTGCGCGAGCTTGCCGAGCGCAACGGCGTCGACGTGTCCGGTATCTTTGCCGAGGACGGCTCCTACGACTGGGCGGACTTCACGCAGTTCCTCGCCGCTTATGACAGCGCGAGCCGGGTGTTTCGCTCACCTCAGGACTATGCGCGCCTCGCCGAGACCTATCTGCGCTCCATCGCGCAGGAGGGCGCGATCTATGCCGAACTGACGGTCTCGCCCGATCACGCGGCAGCAAGCGGTCTCTCCTATGCCGATTACGTCGGCGGTCTTGCAGAGGGCATCGGACGCGCGCGCGCGGCAACCGGCATCGAGGCGCGGATGATCGCCGTCGGCGTGCGCCACTTCGGTGCCCGCGCAGTGGAGCAGGTCGCAACGCAGGTCGTTTCGCATCCCCATCCCCTGGTCACCGGCTTCGGCCTGGCCGGTGACGAAACCGAAGGACATCCGGCGAATTTCGCCCGCGCCTTTCGCATGGCGGCGGAGGCGGGGCTGGGTCTGACCGCCCATGCCGGCGAGACGGCCGGTGCGGAAAGTGTGATGGCGGCGCTCGATTTCCTGCAGGTCTCGCGCATCGGTCATGGCGTTCGTGCGATCGAGGACACCGTGGTTGTCGAGCGGCTGGTGCGCGACGGTATCGTGCTGGAAGTCTGTCCCGGATCCAATCTGGCTCTGGGGATCTATGGCGCGCTGCGGTTTCATCCGGTCAACCTGCTGCGCCGCGCCGGTTGCCGCATCACGCTGAACTCCGACGATCCGCCGTTTTTCGGCACGACGCTCGCCCGCGAGTACGAGTCCTGCGCGCGCACCTTCGGCTGGAGCCGGGAGCAGAGCCTGGACATCACGCGCACGGCGGTCGCCGCCGCCTTTTGCGACGAGGACACCCGCGGGCGTTTGCTGCGTGTGGTGGCGGAGGCCGACGCGAAGGCATCCGACCCGGCGTGAGGAAAGTCGAAGCCCGGTTGCTTTTCCTGCCCCCCGGTGTTCCGCTTCGGGAGCGCTTGAACTAGAAGGATCGCAGACAGGCGATGTGCGGGACATCCGGCCCGGCGTTGACCCGCCAGACCTCCCACACCCGATCCGACACATGAAGAGGCGAGACATGACAGGTGCCACCGTAATCGATCATCCGCTGGTTCAGCACAAGCTTACCCACATGCGGATGAAGGACACCTCGACTCAAGGGTTCCGCCGTCTTCTTCGGGAGATTTCCGTTCTCCTCACCTATGAGGTCACGCGGGACCTGTCGATCACGCCGATGGAGATCGAGACGCCGCTCCAGTCGATGTCGGCGCCGGTGATCGAGGGCAAGAAACTCGTCTTCGCCTCGGTGCTGCGCGCCGGAAACGGCCTTCTGGAAGGCATGCTGGAACTTGTGCCGGCGGCCCGTGTCGCCCATATCGGCCTCTACCGCGATCCCGAGACCTTGCAGCCGGTGGAATACTACTTCAAGGCGCCCGACGGTCTGGCAGAACGGCTGGTGGTGGTGGTCGATCCCATGCTCGCGACCGCCAATTCCGCGATAGCCGCCGTGCAGCGGCTGAAGGACGGGGGGGCGACGCGGCTCAGGTTCCTGTGTCTGCTGGCAGCACCCGAAGGCATCGCGAAGTTCAACGAGGCCCATCCCGACGTGCCGATCTTTACCGCGGCCATCGACGAGCGGCTGAACGAGAAGGGATACATCGTGCCGGGTCTCGGCGATGCGGGCGACCGCATGTACGGCACCAAGTAAACGGGGCGCTCCAGTCTGAAATCGGGGGCACGGACATGATCACGGTTTTCGGGTCGATCAATCTCGATCTTGTCGTGTCGCTGCCGCGCCTGCCGGCGCCGGGCGAAACAATTGTCGGGCCCGATCATCAGAGCTTTGCCGGCGGCAAGGGCGCCAATCAGGCGCTGGCCGCGGCCCGCGCAGGCGCCCGGGTGCGCATGATCGGCGCGGTGGGCGAGGACGCGCATGCAGGCCCCGCGCTCGCCAATCTCGAGGCCGCCGGTGTCGATCTCTCGCGCGTGCGCCATCTCGAGGGAACCACCGGGTTGGCGATGATCGGTGTCGCACCGGATGGCGAGAACCTGATCATGTGCGCAAGCGGGGTGAACGCGCGCGTTGCCGCCGACTGGCTGGAGGGCGAGCTTTCGCCCGAGACATTCCTTGTCCTGCAGCGCGAGCTGCGCGCCGAGCCGATCCGTGAGGCGGTGGCACGGGCAAGGGAGGCCTGCGCGTTCGTATTGCTTAACGCGGCGCCGTCTGGCGACGCGGATCTGGCGGATCTCGTCGATTCCGTGGGTGTCGTCGTCGCGAATGAGATCGAGGCGGCGGAGCTTGGCATTGCGAGGGGGGCGGCTCCCGGTTCGTCTGCCGATGCGTTCTGTGCCGCGCTCAGCGGGCCGGAACGACTGAGCGTCGTCACGCTCGGCCCGCGTGGGGTCATCGCGCGCCTCGGGCAGAACGGCTGGCGGGTTGCGGCACCGCGCATCGAGGTCGTCGATACCACGGGCGCCGGGGATGCTTTCGTTGGAGCCCTCTCGGCGGCGCTCGATCGCGGGGAGGGAGTGCCGCGCGCGCTGTGCGAGGGCACCGCCGCCGGCGCGCTGGCCTGTACGGCAACGGGCGCACAGACGTCTTCGCCGGACGCAGGCGCAATTTCCGCTCTCGCCGACACGCTCACCTGCGAGCGCACGACCGCGTCGTAGGCATGGCTTGCGGCGCTTGGTTAAAAAGCCGGAGAATGCGGTAACCCTTTGCAAACCCAGAATGGCTGTTTTCCCGACCATTCAGCCCTCCCTTAACCCGTCCCGGCGCAGAATGTTTCCATCCATCCGCGCAAGGGCGAAGAGGGACCGATGGGACGCTACCTGATCATTGCGATTGTCGTTTTGGCGGCCGCGGCCTTCGGCCCGGACCTGGCACGAGACATTCTGGACGACGGCCGGCTCCTCGCCGCCGCGCGGGTTGATGACGGTGACAGCAACGCATCGCAGGCATCTTCCGGACTGCGCACGCTCGTTCTCAAGGCAGGACACAACGGTCATTTCCAGGTGAGCGCCCATTTCAACGGCCGACCCGTCCAGTCGCTGATCGATACGGGAGCCTCGGCCGTCGCACTTCCCCATGATGTCGCCCGCCGCGCGGGCGTAGCGCCGGGGGCATCCGACTATACGGTTCGCGTCAGGACCGCCAACGGCATGGCGCTTGCAGCTCCCGTGCGATTGCGCGAGATGCGCCTTGGCAGCATCCGCATGAAAAACGTCGAGGCACTGGTGATGCCGGCGGGTGCGCTGGAGATCCCGCTGATCGGCATGTCGGCGCTCAACCGGCTCAGGACCGTCGACATTCGCTCCGGCACGATGCGGCTGATCCAGTAGGCGTTTGCCGCAGTCTCTCCCTATCGCCTTGAAGTCGGGTTGCAGCCGTTCGGCAGGAAGGATATCAGCGACAGGCAGGGGCAGTGGCCTCCCGCCGTCGAACGGGGCGATGCGCGGCTGACAGGGTGGGGACCCGAAGCATGAAAACGATCTTCTCGATGGGCCAGCTGGCCCACAATCCCACGCATGAGATCTCCGACGGCGCGCTGCAGCCGGCGGTGGAGATCCCGGCGCGTGCGGAGATGGTGCGCGACCGCATCCTGCAAACCGGGTTCGGCGCGGTGCTCGAGCCCGACGATTTCGGCATGGCGCCGCTGGAGCGTGTTCACGATGCCGACTATCTGGCGTTTCTGGAAAGCTTCTGGACCCGCTGGACCAACGCCGGGCGTTCCGGCGAGGCGTTTCCTTTCGTCTGGCCCGTGAGGGGACTGCGCAGCGATCCGGCCCCGGATCATATCGACGGTCTGCTGGGACGGTTTTCCTTCGATGCCGGCACGCCACTTGGCGAGCACACCTTTGCCGCCGCCCGCGCCAGCGCCAATTCCGCGCTGACGACGGCCCGGCTCGTCGCCGGCGGCGAACAGTCCGCCTTCGCGCTGTGCCGCCCGCCCGGACATCATGCGGCGGCCGACTATTACGGCGGCTATTGTTTCCTGAACAACGCCGCGATCGCCGCGCAGTGGCTGCGCGATGCAGGCGCCGAACGGGTCGCGGTGCTCGATGTCGACTACCACCACGGCAATGGCACGCAGTCGATCTTCTACGAGCGCGACGACGTGCTCTTCCTGTCGATCCATGCCGATCCGCGCGAGGAGTATCCGTATTTTCTCGGCCATGCCGACGAGACCGGCGCCGGGGCGGGCGAGGGGTTCAACGCCAATTATCCGCTGGAACTCGGCGCGGACTGGCGCATCTGGTCGGCAGCGCTCGACGCAGCGCTGACGCGCATTGAAGGGCATCGCCCGGACACGCTGATCGTCTCGCTCGGTCTCGATCCCTACCAGAACGATCCGATCTCGAAGTTCCGCCTGACCGGTGAGGACTTCACCCGCATGGGGGCCGCACTTGGCCGCGCCGGCCTGCCGACGGTCTTCGTGATGGAGGGCGGCTATGCGGTCGATGCGCTTGGCGTGAACTGCGTCAACGCGCTTTCGGGCTTCGCGAACGCCTGACGTCAGCCGCGCTGCGCAAGCGGGAAGCCATGTTCCTCGAGAACCGCGCGCAGGCCGTCCGCGCCGATGAAATGATGGGCGTGCATGCCGAACTCCCGCGCGGCGGCGACATTGGCGGCGCTGTCGTCGATGAAGATCGTCTGCTCCGGCACGAGCGCATTGCGCGAAAACAGCACCTCGTAGATCGCCGGATCCGGCTTGACGACGCCTTCATGCGCGGAAACGACCACGTCGGCGAAGGATTCCTTGAGGAAGGGGAAGCGGATCTCGCACTCGGCGAATTTCTCGCGCGAGAAATTGGTGATCGCGTAGAGCGGAACGTCCGCCTCGCGCAGGTCTTGGAGAAGTGCGACGCTTTCGGTGATCGCGCCGGGAACCATCTCCTGCCATCTTTCGTCCCAGGCGGTGATGGCCTCGGCGTGCTCGGGATGGAGCGCAAGACGCTCCGCGATCCCGTCCTTGAAGCTGCGGCCCCGGTCAAGGCTAAGATTGAACTCCGGCGGGCAGACGACCTCCAGGAAATACGCCATCTCCTGTGGGTCGGGAAAGATCTCCCGGTAGAGCGCGCGCGGGTCCCAGCGGATCAGGACATTGCCGATATCGAAGACGACCGTGTCGGGTGTGCGTGGCATGATGGCTCCTTCAGGTGATTCGAAGTCTGCCACGGAAAACGGCACGAGACGGTGACAAACGGCATGCGAAACGGCACGGCCCCGGCAAGCGGGCCGCAGACCACGATGGCCGCTCTGACGGTTCGCCTGTGTGCCGTCCTCCTGACCGCGGGCATCGCGACCGGGCCGGTGCGGGCCCAGACCGGGATCTCGGACGGTCCCGGTGGATCTGTGACGGATCGGGGGACACCCGCGTTCGCCGCGCCGGTGGGGCGGGACGACGACGTCAACTGGCCGTATGCGGAGACGCCGGAGGCGCGCGAAGGGGATCTGGCGTCGGACGATATCGGATCGCCGGGTGACGATTTCCTTGGCGACGACGACGGCCCGGGTCCGGGAGAGACTGCCTTCGACCGCGCACGTCTGGCGCTCCTGCCTGTCTTGCGCGTCGGTCTGGTGCTCGATCCGGCGAGCGAGGATTTTCGAGTCGCAGAACCGTTTCGCGCGGCGCTTGAGGCGGGCCTTCGCATTCCCGTTCACCTGGTCGCCTACCGGGATCTGTCGCGTCTGCAAGGCGCATTGATCCGCGGCGAGATCGACTACGCTCCCCTGTCGGCCTCCGCTTATGCGGCGGCTTACCGGCGCTGTTCCTGCGTCATGCCGCTTTTCGTTCCGCGCAGCGCTGACGGGGCGGCCGGGTGGCATGCGGTCGCGCTTGTGGCGAAAGGTGCGCCGTTTCGAACCCTCAAGGATCTGGCCGGCGCGCGTCTTGCCACGGCGCGGCCCGTCTCGACGGCGGGCTACCGGGTGCCGCTCGCGGCGATGAAGGCGGAGGGTCTCGATCCCGACAGAGATTTCGCAAGCGTTCGGGCGTTCGACAGTCCGCGCGCGGCGGCTGCTGCCGTTCTGGCGGGCGAGGCCGATGTCGCGTTCGGCTGGTCGTCGCTGCGCGGCGACGCGCGGACCGGTTACTCCCGGGGCACCCTGCGCGACCTTGCGGAATTGCGTGGCGAAGGCGCGCCCGCCCTCAGGATCGTCTGGACGTCGCCGCAGATCCCCAATGCGCCGCATGTCGTGCATGACAGCGTTCCCGTCGAGATCCGTCATGCGCTGGTGGAGCTTCTGGTGCGCGATGCAGCAGTGTCGCCGAGAGATGCCTTAAAGGTGTCGCCCCATGGCTTCGTGCCGGTCACGCACGAGGACTTTGCGCCCGTCCTGGCGACCTTTGCGGAAAGCGGAAACGGGGCACGGGGTCGGCTGCGTCCGCTCGGCGGCGCGGCGGGGGAGCTTCGCTGAGGCGCGATCAGACGTCGATGAGCCGGCGTGCCTGGCGCGCGATCATCCGCTCCTCGTCCGTCTCGATGCGATAGACGGCGACCGCAGCGTTCTGCGGGGACAGGCGGGTGTCCTGCGCGCGATTGGCGTCCGCGTCCAGGGCGAGGCCGAGCCAGTCCATTTCCGCGCAGACACGCGCGCGCAGCGCGGCGGAATGCTCGCCGATCCCGCCGGTGAAGACAAAGGCGTCCAGTCCGCCGAGGATGGCGGCGAGCGCGCCGGTCTCGCGGCGGATGCGCAGCGCGAAATGCGCGATGGCGAGTTCCGCGCCCGGATCGCTTGACGCTTCAAGCGTGCGCATGTCGGAGGAGACCCCCGAAAGGCCGGCCAGCCCCGAGCGATGATAGAGGAGATCGGAGATGGCATCGCCGTCCATGCCGCGTTCCTGCATCAGGTAGATGAGCACGCCGGGGTCGATCTGCCCGCAGCGCGTGCCCATCGGCAGGCCGTCGAGCGCGGAAAACCCCATGCTCGTCGATACGCTCCTGCCGTTCCGGAGGGCGCACATGGACGCGCCATTTCCCAGATGCGCGATGACGACGCGCCCCTGCGCGAGCTCCGGCGCGATCTCGGCAAGCCGTCCGGCAACGAATTCATACGACAGGCCGTGAAAGCCGTAGCGCCGCACGCCCTCGTCGTAGAAGGCTGCCGGCAGGGCGAATGTATCGACCACGCGCGGATGGCCGCGATGAAACGCCGTGTCGAAACACGCGATCTGCGGCGTGCCGGGAAAGGCCGTCTGTGCCGCGCGGATGCCGGCCAGATTGTGCGGCTGGTGCAGGGGGGCAAGCGGCTCGAGCCCGGCAAGGGTCTCCAGCAGCGTGTCGTCGATGATCACGGGATCGGCATGGTCCGGGCCGCCGTGAACCACCCGGTGGCCGACGGCGCGGATCGCGATATCCGGCGCGTGTCTTTCCAGGACGGCGACGATGGCGCCAAGCGCGGTCTCGTGACAGGCGGCGTCGGCGGCGGACAGCACCCGGTCGGCGAGGGCAGTGCCTGCATCGTCATGGACCAAAAGATGCGGATCGGTTCCCAGGCCGTCGACCTGTCCCCGAAGCAACGAGTGGTCTCCCTTAAACAGCTGGAACTTGATCGATGAGGACCCGGCGTTGAGCACCAGGATGGCGCGTGTCGCATTCATTGCCGGGGCTCCGCAGTATCGTCCTGTTCGTCCAGCGGGGTGATGTCGAAGGGCGCAAGTGCTTCGCCGTTGCGCTGCCAGTGATCGTAGAGAAGCGCAAGCGTGCAGGAGGCAAGCCGTGCGCGGGCATCGTCTGCGCGGCTGGTCAGGATCACCGGCACCGAGGCACCGATCACAAGGCCGGCCGCCTCCGCATGGGCAATGAAGGTCAGTTCCTTGGCCAGCATGTTGCCGGCCTCCAGATTGGGCGCGATCAGCACATCCGCGTGACCCGCGACGAGCGAGGTGATGCCCTTCGTTTTCGCCGCTTGCACGTCGATGGCATTGTCCATGGCCAGAGGTCCGTCGACGATGCCGCCCGTGATCTGCCCGCGCTCCGCCATCTTGGACAGGACGGCCGCGTCGAGCGTCGAAGGCATCGCCGGGTTCACGGTCTCGATGGCCGAGAGAATGCCGACCTTCGGCGTTGCGATCCCAAGCGCGCGGCCCATGTCGATGGCATTCTGGACGATGTCGACCTTGGCGGCGAGGTCCGGGGCGATATTGATGGCCGCATCGGAAATGATCACCGGCGACGGACGCCCGGGAATATCCATCACGAAGCAGTGGCTGAGACGCTTGCCGGTCCGCAGGCCGCCGTCGCGCTTGACGACGTGGCGCAACAACACGTCCGTGTGCAGATGGCCTTTCATCAGCGCGCGCGCGCGCCCTTCGTGCACAAGCGCGACGCCCTTTGCCGCGGCCTGCTCGTCCGAGGCGACATCGATGATCTCCAGCCCGGACAGGTTGCTTCCGAGGCTTTGGGCCGCGGCTTCGATGGCGGCTGCGTTGCCGACCAGGATCGGGGCGATCAGTCCCTCGCGCGCGGCCATGAGCGCTCCGCCGAGTGCATTGGCGTCGTCGGGTGCGACCACGGCCACGGGAAGCGGCGGCAGCGGGCGGACAAGCTCGGTGAGCCGGTCGAAATGCTGATGGCGCTCCACCAGGATGCCGGGAAGAGCGGATGCATCGAAAGTGATGCGCGTGGATGGCGCGACGACGACGGCCTCGCCATCGGCGATCACCGTGCCGTCGGAGCGGGTCACCTGCGTGTCCAGGCGCACGACGCCCTCGGCCTCCTTGGCCGCCACTGTGGCGCTGACGGTGAGCTTGTCGCCCAGATGGACGGGCGCGCGGAAGTTGAAGGTCTGCTTGCGGTAGACGGTTCCCGGTCCAGGCAACACATTGCCGAGGACGGAGGAAATCAGCGACCCAACCCACATTGACGGGGCGACGGGATCGTCCTTCTTGCCGTCGCCGGTCCAGTCGATGTCGGGAATATGCACCGGATTGATGTTGCCGGATGCATGGGCAAAGACAAAGAGATCGTTTGCGGTCAGAAACCGCGTGAGCGAGGCGGTTTCGCCGATGACGAGTTCGTCATAGATCCGGTTTTGTGCCATATTGATGTGTCCCTGCTCATGCTTCCGCGCGGTCGTACCCGATTCCGCCCGCAGTGCGGATGTCTCCCGGATGTATGGCACGATTGTGAAGCGGGAGTGAAACGGGACCCGTGTCTCGACGCCGTCCGATCAGTACGCAGACCCGTAAACAAGGCGGAACCGGCAGCGCACATGGCCAAACCCCTGGACGAACGATGTGCAGAAGGGTCCTGTCGCCCGCCCATACGGGCAGTCAACACGGCCAACGTTACGCATCTATCTGGAAACAAGTGGCCGGAGTGCAGGCCATCGGGCATCACTCGTGTCAAAACGGGCCATTGCAAACGCCTTCTGGAGCCTGAAACAGTCCACACCTGATTTGGGGACCTGTTCATGGAAGCGTTGCCCAGGATCTCAGGTGCGAGGCAGTACGATCAGTTGCAGCACTCGACGTTGGTGCTGATGCGCGGACGCATGAAATAGGTGTCGCTCAACTCGATCGTTTCGGAGCTGAAGACATCCTTGAGGATCGCCGCGAAGGTCGGGCGATACGTGTAGTTTGCCTGTGAGACGATCAGATAGGTGTCCTTCTGCTTCGTCAGGCTTTCCGGAATATCGATCGGGGGCGGGGAATTCTTGCTCCAGCCGCTGGTGTTTGTCCCCCGGCTCCAGACGACCTGTGGCTTGTTGACGTCTTTCATCCAGACGCTGGCAACCACGAGCTTGATCCCGCTTGAGGGATAGGGCGCGAGCATCGCCTCGGAAATTTCCATCAGGTCGTTGATCTGGGCGGACGACAGCTTGTCGGTTTGCGCCACGAGATCAGCCAGGGCGCTCGCCGTCTGACTGACCTTGCGATCCAGCGTAAGCGCCGAATTCATCTCCACCATGCCGAGAAACAGCAGCAGCATGAACGGAAGGACCAGCGCGAACTCGACCGCGGCGACACCACGGGTGTCGCTGCAAAGGCGAGAAAGCCGGGCGACACCACGGGTGCCGCTGCGAAAGCGGAAAAGGAGGGAGGTCACGCTCAACTCCCCGGCTTCTGGGTTGTCCAGGGGAAGGGTTCGTTGCGGAAGACGGCGGTCGCCACCAGGAGCCGGTCGCCGGAGCCCAGGTCCGCGAAATTGGTCTTCATCAGGGACGACACCATGGGCCAGCGGTAGAGCGCGCGCACGATGATGATGTCGCCGGCCTCGCCATGGTTGTATGCGGTGTCTTCGGTAATCTTGCCGTCGTCGATGAGCGGCTTCGGCGAATAGCCGGAAAACGAGTTGATGCGCTCCACGTCGATCGACAGCCGATCTTCGCTCACCGGAAAGCCGGACATGCTCTCCATTACCTTCGCCTTGAAGGCCCCGCTGTCAAATCCCTGCGAATGGGCCTGTCCGGTCCGGATCAGCCGTGCGGCATCGAGGACGGCATTGTTCAGGACCTGGTCGGCAAAAAGCGACAAGCCGATCTCGATCAGGCCGAACAACAGCAGGAAGAAGGGAATGGCGACGAAGCCGAACTCGATCGCCGTCGTTCCCTCCCGGTCGCGCAGAAGCAGCGTGAGCAGGCGCCGACGTGTGGGCCTGCTCCTGCGCGCCGAACAACGTGCCGAAACCTCGTTCATCAAATCCCTCGTTCGAACCTTGCTGCCGTCTGCGGTTGTCTACTGGGTGACGCCTGCGGCCTGCTCGGACATCTGCGTGCGCGCGGTCGCCTGCTTGTTTGTCAGTTCATAGCTGGCTTCCGTGTCGCCAACGCGCATCACCGGCTCGCAGGCGGGCGCGCAGGAGTAGGACGTGCGCGCCGTGTTGCGGTGAACGGTGACGATGTCGGCCTCGGGCGCGCTCACCGTGATCACCTCGTCGATGATCGGTTCGCCCTTGGCGTCCAGGATCACCAGGTTTGTGGTGCCATAGAGTTTGCCCGTCACGACGACCGTCTGGCGGTCGTACATGGTCACGTCGGCGATCGCCGGATTGCCCACGATCACGGTGTCGGCAGGGGCATCGATGCGAAACACCTTGGCCCTGTCGGTCATCACCTGCACGGCGCTTTCCTGCGCATTGCCCTCGAGAGGCGATCCGGCGAGGGCGGCCGCAAATGCAAGTGCGCCGACAAGCGACTTGGGTGAAATCAAGCGGAAAGGCGACATTTCCATCGGCTCCTTCAAAGAATTCCTACCCGAACGTGAAGGATATTGGTGAAGGAACCGCTAACGCAGACACTCGCTTCGTTGCGATTCGCCGCTATCGTTAATTCAGAGGAGGCCGGGCCGTTTACCAAGTCCCGGGCGGGCTCGTCCGGTGGGGCCTGGGATGGCGGGCAAGCCTGTCCGCAGGCACTGAAGCGGTTGGTTAAAATTAAGTCGAACGTATTTGTAATGCATTAACCATGAATACTTCGGGGAGAATTGTTTTTTCTCTGTTTTCCGAATTTAACCAAGTGGCAACTTGTGACTCCTATATTGGCAACATCTTAGAGCGACCAAGCAAAACAGAAAAACGGTCGACAAGATGGTGCTGTCAAAACAAGTGGAAGTTAGGAGCCAACAAATGAAAAATCTCTTCGCACGTTTCGCCAATGACGAATCCGGTGCCACCGCGATCGAATACGGCCTGATCGCTGGTCTCATCTCCATCGGCATCGTGACCGCTGTCACCACCGCCGGTACGTCGATCTCCGCCATCTTCACGACGGTGTCGACGAAGCTGACGGCCGCCAAGGCGAACGTCAACTAAAACGGGATTTCCCGCACTGCGAATGGACCCGGCCGGTGACCGCTCTCAGCGAACCGGCCGGCTCGTCCGGCACGAACAAGCGGGCGGCCTGTGCCGCCCGTTTTCTTTTGCAGCACAGGTCACGTGGATGACCGTGGGTTTTACGGACACGTAAACCGCGCTTTAAGCGACCTGTGTGATGAATGCTCGAAACGGGTTGGCGTTGAAGAGGAACGGAACATGCTCGAAGCGGCTCTGCTGGTGATCTTTCCCTGCCTGCTGGCATTTGCCGGCGCCTCCGACCTGTTCACGATGACGATCCCCAATCGCGTTTCGCTGCTTCTGATTGCCGGTTTCGCGGTGCTTGCCCCCTTCATCGGACTTGGCGCGGCCGACATTGCCTTTCATGTCCTCGCGGGTCTGGCCGCGCTGTCGCTTTGCCTTGTCTTCTTTGCCTTCGGCTGGATGGGCGGGGGCGATGCCAAGATCATGACCGTCGTGGCGCTTTGGCTCGGCTTTACCCCGGCCCTTCTCGTCTTCGTGACGCTTGCCGGCCTCTATGGTGCGGTCCTGACGCTGGGACTGTTGATGTTTCGCCAGGTCCCGGTTCTGCCGATCCCGGCCGGACGGGCCGACTGGCTGTTGCATCTGCATGATCAGCGCACCGGCGTTCCCTACGGCATCGCGCTGTCTGTCGCTGCCCTTCAGGCCTATCCCGAAAGCGTGTGGTTCCAGGCTCTGACATGACGCCCCGACCTGTGTGGAACGGCGACCCGCCTGCCTCCGGAACGGATGGCGGTGGAACCGGCGTCAGGCCCGATAAATATTAACAGAAAATAAACGTTGCGGAGAACGATTCTCCAAATGCAAAAGCTTTAAAATTCATTCATCTACATTGATCACACCTGATTAACCATGTCTTGACCATTTGCCCCCCACAGTATCGGCAGGATGGTCGTTGGCGTTTCTGCCGGCGACACGAAATCGATTGAGTGCGGGTAACAGTCATGAAGATCGCTCGTTTGGCCATTTTGGGTGTTTCGCTGGGTGCAGGCCTGCTGGTTGCGCGCATGGTAATGACCTCCGACAGTGAACCCTCGTCCGAGCCGGTTGTCGTCGCGGAATCCGTCGAGAAGGACGAAGTTCTCGTGGCGGGTCGCGACATCGAACTCGGTCAACATGTCAGCGAAGCCGATCTGGCATGGACGAACTGGCCGCGCGATCTCACCCCGCTCAATGCGATCCTGAGATCGGATCGTCCCGACGCAATTGGCGAAATCGCGGGACGGATCGCAAAGGCTCCCGTCTATTCCGGCGAGCCGCTGCGCGAGGAGCGTCTGATTTCAAGCGACCGCGGCTTCATGTCGTCGATCCTGCCGAAGGGAAAGCGGGCGATCGCTGTTTCGGTGGAAGCGTTGACCTCGGCCGGCGGTTTCATTCTTCCCGGCGACAAGGTCGATGTCATTCTCACCCGCCAGTCGGGTCAGCGTGGCGGCAACAATTTCACCAGTGAAACAATCCTCCAGAATGTGCGCGTGCTCGCGATCGACACGATCACGGCAGGCGAGCAGGAGGAAAAGGCGTTGCCCCCCGGCCAGACCGCGACGCTCGAACTCGTGCCCAACCAGGCGGAGGTCGTTGCCCAGGCGACGCAGCTCGGCACGATCTCGCTGGTCCTGCGCAGCGTCGAGGATTCGGCTGACGATGCGGAGCAGGACGTGATCGGCGGCGGTGTGAACTTCGTGAAATTCGGCGTTACCGGCCAGATGCAGACCCAGCGCTAGAACAGGGCGGGTATGGCAATGACGTCAAGGAGAACTAGAATGGTTGCTCAACGTTTCCTCGGCATCGGCCTCGCCTTCGTGCTGGCCCTCGGCGGCCTGGGTTTGCCCACGCAAGGCCTGGCGGAAGGGTATCCGAAATCCGTGACGATCGCCGCCGGCGAGCGGGTTTCGGGACGGATCCTGCAGGTCGGTCTCGGCCGGTCGGTCGTCATAAACCTCGGCGAGGAAGTCAGCGACGTCATCGTCTCCAATCCGGAAGTGGCCGACGCGGTGGTGCGCAGCGCGCGCCGGGTCTTCGTCTTCGGCAACAAGGCGGGGCAGGCGAGCCTGTTTCTGTTCGGGCGTGCCGGCAACCAGATCGCGAGTTTCGATCTCGCTGTCGAAAACGACACGACCGATCTCAATGCGATGATCCGGCGCTCCATTCCCGGGGCCCAGATCCGCGCCGAATCGGTGAACGGCAACATGGTGCTGAGCGGGACGGCCGCGAGCACGGCGGAGGCACAAAGGGCGGCCGATCTTGCCGCGCGCTTCTCCCGCAAGGAAGGCGAAGGCCTCCCGGTTCTCAACATGATTTCGGTGACCGGCAAGGACCAGGTGCATCTGAAGGTGACCGTTGCCGAGGTCGAGCGATCGATCATCAAGCAGCTCGGCGTCAATCTCGGCGGCAACATCGGCATCGGCAACTACAACATCGGCTTCAACAACGCACCGCCCTATACGGTCAACTCCAACGTCACCGGCCGTTCGGCCGCCGGCCTGTTCGACCCCACCAATCCCAACTCCACCTCCGGTTTCGTCGCCGGCGGCACACAGCTCAAGGCCAATATCGAGGCCTTGCAGCGCGACGGCGTGATCCGCACGCTCGCCGAGCCCACGCTGACGGCGATATCGGGCGAGAACGCCAGCTTCCTTGCCGGCGGCGAATTCCCGATCCCGATTTCCCAGGACAACAACCGGATCACGGTCGAGTTCAAGAAATTCGGCGTCGGGCTTGATTTCACACCGGTGGTCCTCAGCGGCGGCCGCATTTCCCTTCGCGTCAAGACGGAAGTCTCCGAGATCACGCAGGAAGGCGCGGTCAGCATCGGCACCTTGTCGATCCCGGCGCTGAAGGTGCGGCGCGCTGAATCCACCGTCGAACTGCCCTCCGGCGGCACGCTGGTGATGGCCGGTCTGTTGAAGGAATCCTACAAGCAGGACCTCAACGGCGTGCCCGGCCTGATGCAGGTGCCCATTCTGGGCGCGCTGTTCAAGAGCCGTGACTTCCTGCGCCAGGAGACCGAACTCGCCGTTTTCGTCACGCCCTACACCGTGCGCCCCGTGGCGCGTTCCGAACTCGTCGAACCGACGAAGAACTTCGCCCCGGCCACGGACGGGGACACGATTTTCCTGAACCGCCTGAACCGCGTCTATCGCGTGTCCGGTAGCCCGGCCGAGGGCGGCTATCACGGCCAGGTCGGCTTTATCTACGAATGATGGGGATCGCACCGATGAATGCAAAGACCGCACAGCGCCGCGCAGCGGCAGCGCGCCCGAGCCGGCCGGTCATGCCCGCCGTGGCGGTTCTCGCAGCGCTTCTCGCCGCAGGCTGCCAGAGCCAGGCGCCGACCACCTCCGCGCTTGCCGCCAACGACTACCGGCTGCGCCATCCCATCGTGGTCGGCGAAGGCACCAAGACGCTGGACCTGCCGATCGGCAGCGGCATGCGGCATCTTTCGCCGCAGCTCGCCGCAGTGGTGTCGAGTTTCGCCCGGGATGCGCGCTCGCGCGGCGGCGGATCGGTGGAGGTCATCGCCCCGTCGGGGTCGCGCAACGAGGCGGCGGTTCATGCCGTTCTGCCGCAGATCCGCAAGGCGCTTGCCCGCGGTGGTGTTCCGTCCAAACGGATTGCAACACGCAGCTACAGCGTCAATGACGGCGGCATCGCCGCACCCGTTCGCCTCGCCTACACCGGCATTCAGGCCAGCGCGGGGCCTTGCGGGCAGTGGCCGGCCAGTATCAACGGCGGCGGGTCGGCGACGAAGCACAATCCGCAGTTGAACAACACGCAGTATCACAATTTCGGCTGCAGCGCCCAGGCGAACCTGGCTGCAATGGTCGACAATCCGTCCGACCTGCTCTACCCGCGCGCGATGGAGCCGGGTGACCAGATGCGCCGTGGCGTCGTCTACGAAAAGTACCGCAATGGCGAGCAGACGGCATCGGAATACAAGCAGGGTGACGGCGCGCAGATTTCCGACGCAGCCGGAAACTGATCCCGGGAGGAGCAGGACGCATGAACACGCTGGCATTCGAGGACATGGGTGAGGACACCCAGCGCGCGGTCGACGAGGCGGACCGGGAAACGGATGTGGCCGCGCCGCCGCCGCCGGCCGACACGGTCGATCTGAAAGCGGTGCCGCGCATCGCGATCCAGGCATTTTGCGAAAGCGACGATGTCGCCGGCGCCATCGAACGCGCGTCCCAGGATCGCCGCATGGCCAAGGCGCATGTGAAGGTTCACAAGGGCGGGATCGCGGCTGCGGCGGATTTCTATTCTACCGCTCCGACGCCGAACCTGATCATGATCGAAAGCCTGATGGATCCGGACGGGTTGATCGAGGGACTGGAGCGTCTGGCGGAAGTCTGCGACGCGGGCACGAAGGTTGTCGTGATCGGCCACGTCAATGACGTGTCGCTGTACCGCGATCTCATCCATCGCGGTGTCAGCGATTATCTGGTGGCTCCGATCGATCTCTTCCAGGTGATCGGCGCGATCGGCGAACTCTATGTCAGCCCGGAGTCCGAACCGCTCGGACGCACGATCGGCTTCATCGGCGCCAAGGGGGGCGTCGGCGCCTCCACTGTGGCGCACAATGTCGCCTGGTCGATCGCCCGCGTCTACGAGAGCGACGTTGTTCTCGCCGACCTCGATCTTGCTTTCGGCACCGCCGGACTGGACTTCAATCAGGACCCACTGCAGGGCGTTTTCGAGGCGGTGTCGTCGCCTGAGCGGCTGGACGAGACCATGCTTGACCGGTTGCTGTCGAAATGCGCGGAACGGCTCAGCCTGCTTGCCGCGCCGGCCTCCCTGGAGCGCGCCTACGATCATGGCGAGACCAGTTTCGACGGTCTCGTCGATGTGATGCAGGCAGGCGCCCCGGCGGTCATCCTCGATATTCCCCACGGATGGTCATCCTGGATCCGCCGGCTGCTGGCGAATGTCGACGAGGTGGTGATCGTTGCCGAGCCGGATCTGGCCAACCTGCGCAACGCCAAGAACATGGTCGACACGCTGCGCCAGTTGCGCCCCAACGATGCCGCGCCTCGTCTGGTGATGAACCGGGTGAATGTGCCCAAGCGACCCGAGATCAAGGTGGGCGAGTTCACCGATGCTCTTGGTCTAGATGCGGTTGCTGTGGTGCCCTTCGAACCTCTCCTGTTCGGAACGGCAGCGAACAACGGGCAAATGATCGGCGAGCAGGATGAGAAGCATCCAAGCGCGGCGATGTTCGATCAGATTTCGCAGCTCGTCACGGGCCGCGGTGAAATCCAGAAACAAAAGAGTCTGGCGCTCGGCGCGATCATGAGCCGGTTGCTGAAGAAAGGTTAGGGCGCGGACTGGCGGCCCGGAGCCGGCAGCGCGCGGCGCGGAATTTTTCCTCCGCGGTTTTCGATGAACGCAGTTGAGAGCAGGTGAAAATGTTCGGTCGACGTGGCGCAACTCCTGGAACGGCGGCTCCCCGCCCCAAGGCTCCCGCCGCCCCCCCGGCGGGACCGGCGGCCGAAACGCGCGCGGATGTCGCTCCCGAGCGGGATGAGGCCAACGGCGGGGGCCCGGGGCCGGTCGCCGCCGTGCAGCCCGCTCCCCAGCCAAAGGCGCCGGAGCCTGCGCCGGAAAAGCCCGCGCAGCGGCGTTCCAACGATTATTATGCAACCAAGGCATCGATCTTCAACGCGCTGGTCGAGGCCATCGACCTGTCGATGCTGACGCGGCTGTCGCCGGAGGATGCGCGCGAGGAAATCCGCGACGTCGTCAATGACATCATCGCGCTCAAGAACGTCGTCATGTCGATCTCCGAGCAGGAAGATCTGCTGGAGGACATTTGCAACGACGTCCTCGGCTACGGGCCGCTGGAGCCGCTGCTCGCTCGCGACGACATCGCCGACATCATGGTGAACGGCGCGGACACGGTCTACATCGAGACCCAGGGCAAGATGCAGCAGACCAGCGTCCGCTTCCGCGACAACAAGCAGCTGATGAACATCTGCCAGCGGATCGTCAGCCAGGTCGGCCGCCGCGTTGATGAATCCAGCCCGATCTGTGATGCCCGCCTTATCGATGGGTCGCGTGTCAACGTCATTGCCCCGCCGCTGGCGATCGACGGCCCGACGCTGACCATTCGCAAGTTCAAGAAGGACAAGCTGACGCTCAAGCAGCTTGTCCAGTTCAATTCCGTGTCGCCGGAAGGCGCCACTGTCCTGGAGATCATCGGCCGCAGCCGGTGCAACGTGCTGATCTCCGGCGGTACCGGCTCGGGCAAGACGACGCTGCTCAATTGCCTGACGGCCTACATCGATTCCACCGAACGCATCATCACCTGCGAGGATGCGGCGGAGCTTCAGTTGCAGCAGCCGCATGTGGTGCGTCTTGAAACCCGCCCCCCCAACCTGGAAGGCGAGGGCGAGGTGACCATGCGCGATCTGGTCAAGAACTGCCTGCGCATGCGGCCCGAGCGCATCATCGTCGGTGAGGTGCGCGGACCCGAGGCCTTCGATCTGCTGCAGGCGATGAACACCGGCCATGACGGGTCGATGGGCACGCTGCACGCCAACAGCCCGCGCGAGGCCCTTTCGCGTCTGGAATCGATGATCACGATGGGCGGCTTCTCGCTCCCCTCAAAGACCCTGCGCGAGATGATCGTGTCGTCCATCGACGTGATCGTCCAGGCGCAGCGCCTGCGCGACGGCTCGCGCCGCATTACGCATGTCTCCGAAGTGATGGGCATGGAAGGCGACGTCATCATCACCCAGGACGTGTTCCTCTACGACATCCTCGGCGAGGACCCGAACGGCAAGCTGATCGGGCGGCATCGTTCCACCGGCATCGGCCGGCCGAAGTTCTGGGAAAAGGCTCGCTATTTCGGCGAGGAGCAGCGTCTGGCCGCCGCCCTCGACGCGGCGGAAGTGCGGGAGGATGGCAATGTCTGAGCTGCAGGACCTGCTCTCGCCCGAGTTGACCATGCTGGCGACGGCCCTGCTTGCCGCCTTTTCCATCGGCGGCATTCTCTATGCATTGCTTCAGCCGATGCTGACGGGCGAGAAGCAGCGCGACAAGCGGCTCAAGTCCGTCTCCAGCCGAGCCACGACCATCGATGCCGCCCGCCTCCTGAAGGACAACGACCGGCGCCGCAAGTCCGTTCAGGACCAGCTTCGCGACTTCGAGGCGCGGGAAAAGAAGCGCAAGGACAAACAGGCGCGTCTCACCCTTGAAGAACGCATTGAACAGGCCGGACTGACCTGGACCAAGCGCAGGTTCTATATTTTTTCCGCTATCAGCGGCATTGTTTTGATGGTGATCGGTCTATCGATCACCTCGTCTATCATCGTCAACGCGGGCTTCGCCTTCGTCGGCTTCTTCGGAATTCCGCGCTTTTATCTGGGGCGCAAGAAGAAAAAGCGCATCGATGCGTTTCTCAACGAATTGCCGAATGCCGTCGATGTCATCGTGCGCGGCACCAAGGCGGGTTTGCCGCTGGCGGAATGCATCCAGATCGTCGCCGCCGAGGCGCGCGATCCGATCCAGACGGAGTTTCGCCGCCTGATCGAGGCGCAGACCATGGGCGTTACCCTGAGCGAGGCGATCGCCAAGCTTCCCCAGCGCATGCCGGTCGCCGAAGCGAACTTCCTGGCGATCGTGGTCGCCATTCAGTCCCAGGCCGGCGGCTCCCTGTCGGAGGCGCTTGGAAACCTGTCCAAGGTGCTGCGCGAGCGCAAGGCGATGAAGGGCAAGATCCAGGCGATGAGCCAGGAGGCGAAATCCTCGGCCGCCATCATCGGCTCGCTTCCTTTCCTCGTCGTCGGCGTGCTGTCTCTGACGAGCCCCGCTTACATCATGCTGCTGTTCACCGACCCGGCCGGCAACATGATCCTCGGCTTTTCCGGCGTGTGGATGATCACGGGAATGGTGATCATGAAAAAGATGATCAACTTTGACTTCTGACCTGAAGGCCCGGCCATGATGGGACTGAATTTCTCGGACTTGATGAACCAGCAGATGATCATCGCCGTCCTGACGATGGTCGCGGTCGCCGGCACCGTCTTCGTGCTGGTGATGCCGCTGCTGGAGGGCGACAAGCTCAAGAGCCGCATGAAGTCGGTGGCTCTGGAGCGCGACCAGATGCGCGCCCGCGAACGCGCACGCATGGCCGACGAAAAAGCCAATGCCCGTGTGTCCTTGCGCAATCAGCCCAAGCAGCAGATGCAGCACATCGTCGACCGGCTGAACCTGAAGAACCTGATGTCGGACGAGCACACGAAGATGCGTCTGATTCAGGCTGGCTATCGCGGCACCAAGCCGCTCTATACGTTTCTCTTCGCCCGCCTCGTCATGCCGGTGGTGCTGTTCCTTGTTGCGGTGTTCTACACTTTCGTTGTCCTGCAGCTCGAGCATCCGCCGATGTTCAATGTGCTGATCGCAAGCGTGATCGCCTTCATCGGCTACTATGCGCCGGATCTTTATCTCAAGAACCGGATCCAGAATCGTCAGCTGTCGATCAACCGGGCCTGGCCGGATGCGCTTGATCTCATGCTGATTTGTGTGGAATCGGGCATGTCCATCGAGGTTGCCTTCCGCAAGGTGTCGGAGGAAATCGGCGTGCAGTCGATCGCACTTGCCGAGGAATTGACGCTGACCAATGCAGAGCTCTCCTACCTCGGCGAACGGCGGCTTGCTTACGAAAACCTGGCAAAGCGCACGGGTCTGGAAGGCGTCAAGAACGTGTCGCTCGCGCTGATCCAGGCGGAGCGTTACGGCACGCCGGTTTCCCAGGCATTGCGGGTGATGGCCGATGAAAACCGCGCGCAGCGCATGCAGGCTGCCGAGAAAAAGGCCGCCGCACTGCCGCCCAAGCTGACGGTTCCGATGATCGTGTTCTTCCTGCCCGTGCTTCTTGCCGTGATCATCGGCCCGGTGATTATCCAGGCGCTCGCCACGTTCGACTGATCATCCTGACGCTTTGGCCCATGCACGGGGCCAGTGACGAAGCTCTCCATGACGGAAAACGCCGGGTCCAGGCCGTTTGTGCGGTAGCCGGGTCTGAACACCAAAAGGCCTCCGGATGATCCCGGAGGCCTTTTCGATTGAAATTGTGCTTGGTGAAGCGGTGCGCCCGTGCGGTTAACCGCCGCGTTTCTTCTTCTCGGCGTCCGAGATTTCCGCCCAGGAATTGCGCTGTGCCAGCATCGACTTCAGATAGGCGATGTTTTGATTGGCCTGCGCCGGGTCGATTTCCGAGCGGGCCACGCTTTCGGCTTCCTGAAAGCGTCCCTGCAATCCGATCGACAGCGCGAGATTCTGCCGGATGCGACTGTCGGCCTTGGGGCTGGCGGCGGCTTTCTGGAGGATCTCCTCGGCCTGTTTCACTTCGCCGGCAAGCAGATAGGACATGGCAAGGTTATTCAAAAGGCTCGGTTCGTCGGGCGCGATCTTGAGCGCCTGGCCGTAGAGCGAGCGGGCCTTGTTGGTGTTGCCGATCTGGTCTTCGATCGCCGCTTCCGCTGAGAGAAGGCGCCAGTCGGGCCGGGTGGGGGTCTGGGCGCCCTTGATCACCTGAAGTGCTTCCGGCAGCTTGCCGCTCATCGCCAGCACCTTGCCATAGGCCGCAGCGACGTCGCGGTCGCTTTGCTTGTTGATCACTGCCTTGCGCAAGACCGCCTCGGCCTGCGGGACCTGGCCGTTGCGCCTGAGGGCCGCAGCATAGTTCAGGATGTTTTCGCGGTTGTCGGGGGATTTCTCATAGGCCTTTCCCCAATAGCCGACGGCCTGGCGCGCGGCATCGGAGCCCGGCGCGGCATAGCCCTGGGTGGCGCTCGCATGCGTGCCGACGGATCGCTTGGACGAGGCGCAACCGGTGACGGCAAGCGCTGCCGCCAGCGACAGGGCGAGAACGATGTGGCTGGGGACGGAGCGTCCCCGATGACGGCGCGTGGATGGCATGGTGCCAGGCTCCTCAACGCGAAAGACGGGTTTGCAAATTGCGCACCCCCATCAATACGTCGTTAACCCTAATGCTTCGTTAAGCGCCGGCGTCTCGAGTATTTGGTCGTGTGATCCGCTTTCCAGCGACGGACGCCCCGTCGGAAATCTGCCGGCGCAGGGTCGGCGGATTGCGGGCACATGGGGCTTCATGCTTTAACGGCGGTTCCTTCCTGTTTCCAACACGAGGCTCAAGACCTTGCGCCAGTCCCTGCGTGCCTTCGATCCCGCCCTGAACCCGGTTCCCCTTCACCTCGTCGACAAGGCGGGCTGCACCGAGGCGCTCGGGCGGCTGGGGTCTCGTGCCGGCGAATGGGCCGCCGCCAACGGGTTCGAGGCCGCAGTCGGTCAACTCCTGCTGGTGCCGGGCGAGGGCGGTTCGGCGGCGGCCGCACTGTTCGGCGTGGCCGACCCTGAGGATCCGGGCTTTGCCGCCGGAGATCTGGCGCGCAAGCTTCCCGCCGGCGATTACGCGCTTCAGCTTGAGGGCAATGCGCGGCAGGAAACGCTGCTCGCCTTCGCGCTTTCGTCCTACCGGTTCGATCGCTACCGGAGACCATCGACGCAGCGCCCGCCGGTCATCGTCCTCGATAAAGGCGATGATGCCGAGGCGCTCGGCATTCTTCTCGACGGCGTCTCGCTTGCCCGCGACCTGATCAATACGCCGGCAAATGACCTCGGTCCTGCCGAGCTCGCAGCCGCCGCGCGCGAGCTTTTCGCCATTCATGGCGGGTCGACTCGCGTGGTGGAAGGCGAGGCGCTGGTTGCCGACGGATTCCCGATGATCCACGCGGTGGGCCGCGCCAGCAGTCGTGCGCCACGTCTGGTCGACGCGGTCTGGGGCGCGGACGATGCGCCGAAGGTGACGCTGGTCGGCAAGGGCGTGGTGTTTGATACCGGCGGTCTCGACATCAAGCCGGCAAGCGGCATGGCCTTGATGAAGAAGGACATGGGCGGCGCGGCCAATGTGCTGGGTCTTGCCTCCATGATCATGGCGGCGAACCTGCCGGTGCGCCTGCGCGTGCTGATTCCGGCCGTCGAGAACGCCATTTCCGGCTCGGCCTTCCGTCCGGGCGACATCCTCGACAGCCGCAAGGGTTTGCGGGTCGAGATCGGCAACACGGATGCGGAGGGCCGGCTTGTGCTGGGCGATGCACTCACGCTTGCCGACGAGGAAAAGCCCGAGATCCTGATCGACATGGCGACGCTGACGGGCGCGGCGCGTGTCGCGCTTGGCCCCGAACTGCCGCCGTTCTTTACCGACGACGAGGTCTTTGCCGGTGTCCTCGCCACAAAGGCGGACGAAACGCGCGATCCGCTGTGGCGTCTGCCGTTGTGGCGTCCCTACGAGAGCTATCTTGAGAGCCGTGTCGCAGACATCAATCACATCAACACCAGCGGTGCGGGTTTTGCCGGGTCGATCACCGCGGCCCTGTTTCTGTCCCGCTTTGTCGAACACGCGGCGACCTGGGTGCATTTCGACATCTATGGCTGGTCGCCCGCCGAGCGTCCGGCCCGTCCCGCCGGCGGCGAGGCACAGGGGATCCGGGCGCTGTTCGCGCTGCTAACGGAGCGCTTTGCGTGAGGACAGGCCCCCGCGCACGGTGATCGGCTTCGTATAACGGAACCGAAACGATTTCGCTCCATAGTGCCGAAGGGCGTTTGGCTCGTGATGTGTGAGCGGATGGGGACAAGATGGGTGTCGAAATACGGCCCTCTCAGGCGTTGCGCCTGTGGCACGACGTCACGATGGCGCTTGTCACCGATGGCGACAAGGACCTGACGGCGCGCCAAACGGCGATCCTGCTGACAGTCTATCTGGAATCGCCACCGCACACGGTACGCGGGCTGGCCGCCCGGCTGAATGTCACCAAGCCGGTGATCACCCGTGCGCTCGACACGCTGGGCGCGATGAAGCTCCTGTCGCGCAAGCGCGACGAGGCGGATCGCCGCAACGTCGTGATCACGCGAACGGTTGCCGGCGCGCTCTATCTGGAAGAGATTGCCGATACGATCGTTGCCAAGGCCGCGACGATGCCCCGCTGACCGAGCCGACGACGGACGCCTCCATCATGCCAGACGCTTCTTTCGCCTCTCTCGACCGCCGTGTTCATCCGGTCCGCCCGGATCTTGCGGCTGAGAGCTACCGCGGGCGTGTTCCGGCCGACCGCTTTGCGCCGGGCGTTGCCATGCGGGTCGCCGCCGACAGTGTCGCCGTTCGCCCGGCACCCGACCCGGCGCGCTCCATCGACACCGAAGCGCTCCATGGCGAGATCGTCACCGTTTACGAGATGCGTGGCGATGGCTGGGCCTGGGGGCAACTGGAAACCGACGACTATGTCGGTTATCTCCCGGCGGACGCGCTCGGGCCGGCGGGCGCCCAGCCGACGCATCGTGTCGCCGCGTTGCGCAGCTATCGCTATCCGGAGGCGGAACTGAAATGCCCGCCGCTCGGTCTCCTGTCGATGGGGGCGAGGGTGCGCGTCACCGGCCAGGCGACTACGCGCGGGCTCGCGTTTGCGCTTCTGGAAGACGGTTCGGCGATGGTCGCACGTCATCTGGTGCCGCTTGCGCACCGCGCGGCGGACTGGGTCGGCGTTGCGGAAGCGTTTCTCGGCACGCCGTATCTGTGGGGCGGACGCACGTCGCTCGGTCTCGATTGCTCGGCGCTGATCCAGCTCGCTGCCGCCGCGGGCGGCCTGAACATTCCGCGTGATACCGACATGCAGGAACGCGAGGCCGGCGAGCAGCTCGACATCACGGCCGGGCTGCCGGCTCTCGCCCGTGGCGACCTCGTTTTCTGGAAAGGCCACGTCGGCATCGCCCAGGGCGGCGGGACGCTGTTGCATGCCAATGGCCATACCATGTCGGTGGCAAGTGAGCCGCTTGCGCCCGCGGTTGAACGTATCGCGCGCAACGAGTGGGGAACGGTCACGACAGTGCGCAGGCCGGCTTTTTGAAAGTACCGTTGCGTACGCAGGCGCGACGTTGACGTTTGCTCACGCAACGTATTTGTCGCCATGTGATTTGAAATGAAACATTCGACTGAATTCTGAGGTCCCGATAGTCTTTCGTTACAAGGAGGATAGGGACTCTGCTATGCGTGAAACGCATTTGTTATCTGTTGTTTCAAGGTTTATCTAAACGATGACTTCGGTGCGGCAAGGGGCGCGGCACCGGGGTGGACTTGCGCATTGCGCGCGCCGACCGTGGTTGGCCGCGATCCGCAACCTTTCGAGACAGATATGCGACGCTCGCTTGTGTTCCAGGGAACGCGAGTGGGCGCTGGCGTTCGACCTTTGGACGGGACGACACCCACAAATGATGCATGCGATTCCCCACGCGGTCTTCCTTCACGTGGAAGCCGACACACATGATGCTTCCGTGATGAGCGAAGCGCTCAAGCGAGTGACCGGCAACGTCCGGGTCCGTCGGGTGAGCGCCGCGGAGACGGCGCTCGACCTGGTTTCGGGCGGCGGCGAAGGCGGCCCTCCGTTCGATTGCGTGATTTCGTCGCTGTGCCTTCCCGGTCTCGATGGAGCCGGGCTTGCCCGACGTTTGCGCCAGCGCTTCGATGTGGCGACCCTTCCGGTCTTCGGATTGACGCGCGATGCCCCGGCCTCGACCCCGGATTGCGACTGGTTCGATGCCGTGTTCCAGAAGGCGAGCGACGCGCGCGGCCTTCTTCCCGTCGCGGCGGCGATCGTTGATCTCTGGTTTTCCCAGGCCCGTCGCTTTCACTGCTGAGATGTGCGGTTCGCGCCTTCAGTAACCACGTGCCGGGTCGACGCGATTGTCGAGCGTACCATCCGTTTCGAAACGCCGGATTTGCTCCGCCACATAGTCGGAAATTGCTTCCGGATCGCTGTCTGCGGCCACATGCGGGGTGATGATCGCGTTTTCGCACGCCCATAGCGGGCTTTTTTCCGCCAGCGGCTCGGTCTCGAACACATCGAGGCTCGCGGCCTTGAGCGTGCCGTCTTCCAGAGCGGCAATGAGATCCGCCTCCACATGACTGCCGCCCCGGCCGGCGTTGATGAAGACCGGTCCGCCGAGAACCCCGTCGCGGGCGAGTTTTTCCAAAACGCTCTTGTTCACAAGTCCGCGCGTCTCCGCCGTCAGCGGCAGCAGGTTCACCAGAACGTCGGTGCGCGCCAGGAAGGTGTCGAACTCCGCCGCGCCCGCGAAGCAGTCGATGCCCTCAAGCGTCTTTTTCGAGCGCGACCAGCCGGAGACCTTGAAACCGAGACGCGTCAAAACGTCGGCGGCGTCGGCACCGAGCACGCCGAGCCCCAGGACCCCGACCCGCAGGTCGCGCGCGCTCGGTTGCTCAAGTTCACGCCAGACGCGGGTGCGCTGCTGGGCGGCGTAGGCGAGATGCTGGCGGTGATGCAGAAGAACCTGCAGCGCGATCCACTCGCTCATGCGCGCCGTCAGATCGGGATCGACGACCCGCACCATCGGCACGTCCGGAAGGCCGGCCTGGCCAAGCAGGTGGTCGACGCCCGCACCGAGCGAGAACACCACCTCCAGATTGGGGCAGGCAGCGAGAACCTTCGCTGGCGCCTTCCACGTGAGCGCATAGCGGATATCGGCGGGGTTGCCGATGGCGTCCGGCCAGCTGCGGATGTCGCGATCCGGGAAACGCGCCTTCAACCGTGCGACCCACGTCTGCGTGTCCCATCCCTTCACCGCAACGAGCAGCGCCATATCCGTCCTCCCGAAAATGCGTCCAGAAACCTGTTTGCGATCAGACCGCTGTCATAGCCCGTCGGAGCGTCTGGCGAAAGGGGAGGGCGCTCCGGCGCCGTTTTCCGCAGGCCTCGGGCTCGGATCGGAGGCAGGTGCTCGCTCGCTCGCCTGGTCCTGTCCGGGGGCGAGATCCAGATCTCCGATGCCGCGCCCGCGCTTGCCGATCTTGTCGGTGGAAATCAGGATCTGGTCGATGTCGCGGTTTGCCTGGCCGAAGTGGTCCTGAAGCTTGTGAACCCGCTTTTCCAGACGGTCGATATCCTCCACCAGATGGCCGACCTCGGCCTGGATCAGATGCGCCTCCTCGCGCATGCGGGCATCGCGCAGCAGCGATTGCACCACCTGGACGCACAGCATCAGCAGCGACGGCGAGACGATGACAACACGCAGCCGGTGTGCACGCTGGATCAGATCGTCGAAGTCCTCGTGGATTTCCGCGAACACGCTTTCCGACGGCACGAACATGAAGGCGGTGTCCTGGGTTTCGCCGGGGATCAGGTAGCGGTCCTTGATGTCGTTGAGATGTTTGCCGATATCGCGGCGAAAGCGGGCGCGCGCCTGTTTCAACTGCTCCGCATCCGCCGCGCGGCGGATGTCGCTGTGCGCCTCCAGTGGAAACTTGGCATCGATGACAAGCGGCGGAGCATCGCCCGGCAGATGGATCAGGCAGTCGGGGCGCACGCCCGAGGACAGCGTCGCCTGAAAGCTGTAGCTCCCCTGCGGCAGCGCATCCTGGATCAATGCTTCCATCCGCCCCTGACCGAACGCGCCGCGCGTCTGCTTGTTGGACAGGACCGATTGCAGCGCGCCGACCTGGCCGCTCAATTCGCGGATGGTGGTCTGTGCCCGGTCGATGACGGCGAGGCGCTCGTGCAGATGGCGCAGGCCGTCGTGGGTGCGCCGCGTTCCCTCCGCCATCGACTGGCCGAGCTTGTGGCTCATGCCGTCGAGGCGCTCGTTCACCGCACGCATCAGGTCGCCCTGACGCGTGCCGAAGACCTCCGCCATGGTCTGCATCCGGCCGGTCATTTCCGACTGGACCTTGAGCAGGTCGGAGATCCGCCCTTCCAGTTCGCGGGCCTGGTCTTCCGCCCGCCATTCCGCGTGACGACGCGCACGGGCAAGCCGCGCAAGCAGGATCAGCGCCACCGCGAGCAAGACGGCAACGCCGAGTGCTGTCGCGATCAGTGTGTCGACGACGGAGACCGGGCGTCCGGCGACGGAAAACAGAATCGATTCCATGGAAACAAATATAGAACATCCGCGCGATACGCAAAACGTCTCCGTTGCCGGGCATTCGCGTGCATCCGCGCGTTGACGGCGGCGCGCGCATCTCATATTTGAGCGGCATGACAAAGCGAGACATTCTCATCCTGCCGGAGGCGAAGCTGCGCCTTTTGAGCGAGCCGGTCGAACGGGTCGACGATGCGGTGCGCCAGCTGGCCGACGACATGCTGGAAACCATGTATTCCGCGCCGGGCATCGGTCTCGCCGCGATCCAGATCGGCGAGCCGAAGCGCATGCTTGTGATGGACGTCGCGAGCGAGGACGAGGATCCCGCGCCGATGGTGGTGATCAATCCCGAAATCGTGTGGGAATCCCCGGAACTGTCGACCTATCAGGAAGGCTGCCTGTCGATCCCCGAGTACTATGAGGACGTGGAGCGGCCGGCGCGCATCGGGTTGCGCTTTCTCGACCGCGAGGGAGCGGAACGCGAGTTGGAGGCAGACGGCCTGCTCGCGACCTGCCTTCAGCACGAGATCGATCACCTGAACGGCGTGCTGTTCATCGATCACATCTCCAAGCTGAAACGGGACCGGGTGATGAAAAAGTTCCAGAAGCAGGCGCGCCTGGCGGAGAAACCTTGACCGCCGTGGCGGCGAACGCCGCAACCCGCCGGGAGGCGGCTTGATGGATACCGCTTGTTTTCCCAAGGTTTTCGCGGCGCTCTTTGCGATCATGAAACCGATCGCCAATTTGCCGGTGTTCCTGTCGCCGACCGCCGAGCGCGAGCCGGGAGAGACGCGCAAGGTGGCGCTCACCGTGATCGCCGGCCTCGTCGTCGGGGCGACGGTGATCCTCCTGACCGGCGACCGGCTGCTGGAGATATTCGGCATCGGCCTGAACGACTTTCGTCTGGCGGGCGGGCTGTTGATCTTGCTGATCGCACTCTCCATGCTGCACGGTGGGGAGAACGCCTCCCATGCAGGAACCGCGCGCGAGAAAGATCGTCACCAGACGCGCGACAACCCCGGCATCTATCCGCCGACCGTACCGATCCTGCTGGGACCAGGTACGATCTCGACGATCATCGTGTTCAAGCAGCAGGCCGCCGGCGAGGCCCAGGACACGGCGCTCGTCGCGGCCGTCGCCGGGATCGTGACGCTTGTCGGCCTGACGTTTCTGGCGGAACCCTTGCTCGGGCGGTTGCTCGGACAAACGGCGATCAGCATCGTCAGCCGCCTCATGGGCATGATCCTGGCGGCCATCGCGATGGAAATGATGGTGACGAGCCTCAGGGCGCTGTGGCCGGGACTTGCCGGCTGACGGCGCGGCCCGCGAACACGCAGGAGCGAATAAAGGAAACGCGCATGACCTTGCGGATCGTCTTCATGGGCACGCCGGAGTTTTCCGTGCCCACGCTGATGGAGATCGTCGGGCAGGGGCACGATGTGGTCGCCTGTTACACCCAGCCGCCGCGCAAGGCCGGGCGGGGCATGGAGGAGCGCAAGTCCGCCGTCCATCAGGCGGCCGAAACGCTCGGGATCGCGGTGCGCACGCCGGTCTCGCTCAAGTCGGCCGAGGAGCAGGCCCGCTTCGCCGAACTCGATGCGGACGTCGCCGTCGTCGTCGCCTACGGTCTCCTGCTGCCGCAAGCCATTCTCGATGCGCCGCGTCACGGATGCCTGAACCTTCACGCCTCGCTCCTGCCGCGTTGGCGCGGTGCCGCGCCGATCAACCGCGCGATCATGGCCGGCGACCGGGAAACCGGCATCGAGGTCATGCGTATGGAGGCCGGCCTCGACACCGGGGCGGTGTGCATGGCGGAGCGGGTCGCCATCGACGACGCCATGACCGCCGGAGATCTGCATGACCGGCTGTCGGCGCTTGGTGGCGACCTCATGGTGCGGGCGCTTTCGGCGGTCAGGCTCGGTGCGCTGACCGATACGCCGCAGGCCGAAGACGGCGTGACCTATGCCAGAAAACTCGCCAAGTCGGAGACACGCATCGACTGGACGCAGGCAGCGCGCGCCGTGCACGATCACATTCGCGGCCTGTCGCCGTTTCCCGGCGCCTGGTGCGAGGTCGGGATCGCGGGCGAACCCGAACGCGTGAAGATCCTGCGCAGCGCGCTTGCCGGGGATGCGAATGCCGCACTCCCGGGAACGCTGCTGTCGGCCGACAGCGACGGGCTGGTCGTCGCCTGCGGCGAGGGGGCCGTTCGCCTGCTCCAGCTGCAGCGCGCCGGCCGCAAGCCGATGGCCGCCGACGCATTCCTGCGCGGCGCACAGCTTCGCGTCGGCGACAGGATCGCCTAGGATGCCTTGCCACGCCTCAACCGGACACCGATCATGACACGTCACCCGCTTCCCGAACCCGTCATCCGCGCCGTCACCGAGGCGGACGAGGCCGAAATCGCCCTGTTGCTCGCCTCGGCGTTCGGTCAGGACGCGGAGGCGCATCTGGTGAACGAGCTGCGCGCCTGCGGCTCGCTGATTCTGGAGCGGGTCTCCGTCGATCCTGACGGCACGCTGGAGGGCTATGTCGCCTTTTCCCGCGTCACCGGCGCGGGAGCGGCGCACCGTCTCGCCATTTCCTGTCTGGCACCTGTCGCGGTGCGGCCCGACCGGCAGAGGAGCGGCGTCGGCACGCAGCTGATCGAGGCGGCGCTCGCCGATCTGCGCGCCGACGGCGAGGATCTCGTGCTGGTGCTCGGGCCTCCGTCCTATTATCCGCGCTTCGGCTTCGACGCGGCGCTTGCGGCCAAGGTGTCCGCGCCCTATGCCGGCACCGCCTTCCAGGCGCTGGCGCTGAGCGAGGCCGCGCCCGCCGCCATGCCCATCGAGGTCGATTTCGCCACGCCGTTCCAGGCCTTCGACTGACCAGCGCATCGGGAAGCCATGCCCCGTTACAAGATCACCGTGGACTATGACGGCCGCCCCTTCGTCGGCTGGCAGCGCCAGGACAACGGGCCCTCCGTTCAAGCCGTGATCGAACGGGCGATCAGGGCGTTTGCCGGCGAGACCGTTTCCATCGGCGGGGCGGGGCGCACCGATTCCGGCGTGCATGCGCTCGGTCAGGTGGCGCATCTCGACCTGGAAAAGGACTGGCCGGCGGCGACCGTTCTGGGCGCGCTGAACTTTCATTGCCAGCCCGACCCGGTGGCGCTGCTCGATTGCGAGAAGATGCATGACGGCTTCGATGCGCGGTTTTCGGCGATCCGCCGGCACTATCGCTACCGGATCGCCAATCGCGTCGCGCCGCTCACCCACGACCGCGGGCTCGCCTGGCATGTGAAGAAGCCGCTCGACGCCGACGCCATGCACGAGGCGGCGCAGGTCTTCGTCGGCCGCCATGATTTCACCACCTTCCGCCACACCCGCTGTCAGGCGAAAAGCCCGTGGAAGACGCTGGAGGCCTTCCGCGTGCGGCGCGAGGGCGAGGTTGTGATCGCCGAATGCAGCTCGCGCTCCTTCCTGCACAATCAGGTGCGTTCGATGGTCGGAACGCTTCGCCTGGTCGGGGATGGCCGCTGGACGGCCGAGGATGTGGCACAGGCCCTTGCCGCGCGCGACCGCGAGGCCTGCGGGCCGGTCGCGCCGCCCGACGGGCTCTATCTCACCCGCGTCGATTATCGTTCCGCAGAGGAAGACCGCGCGTCGCGCGCGGCCTGGCTGGCGGAGGCAGAGGCAGAGGCCGAGGAGACGCCCGGAGGCTAAGCCTCCGGTGCAGCTGTCTCGCCGGTTTCCGGATCGGGCACCAGCCGGCGATAGAGATGCCATGTGGTGTGGCCAAGCACAGGCAGCGTCACCAGAAGCCCGGCGAAGACCGGCAGCATCGACAGCAGCATCGTCACCGTGATGATGAGCGCCCAGCCGATCATCGGCCCCGGGCTGGTGACAACCGAACGCACGCTGGTGATCATGGCGGTGATGAAGTCGACCTCCCGGTCGAGCAGCATCGGGAAGGACACCACGGTCAGGGAAAACAGCACGACGGAGAGCGCGGCTCCCACGATGTTTCCGATCAGCAGGAACATCAGTCCTTCCGGCGTCGTCACCAGCACCTCGACGAAGGCGGAGAAGCTCGAAAAGGACTGGAAGCCCAGGAACAGCGCCAGCAGCAGCCGCACCTGATACATCCACATGATCTGCACGAAGAGCACGACGAAGGCCATCCAGGCCAGCTCGCGCCGGCGCTGCGCCCAGATCACGCCGAGCACCCCGCGCCAGGTGAGCGGCTCGCCGCTTTCCAGCCGGCGGCTGACCTCATAGAGACCGACGGCGACGAAGGGGCCGACAAGCCCGAAGGCAATCGCCAGCGGATAGCTCAGGTAGCTCATCTGGAATGCCGACGCTGTCAGCAGCACGATGATCCCGCCGGCCGCATAGACGCCGCCGAAGAACAGGCCGAAGCGCGGTGCCTTTCGGAAATCGCGCATTCCCGCGCCAAGCGCGTCGACGATGGCGTCGAAGCCGATGGGGTTGACCCGTGTGGGGTCGGGCCGGCGTTCGATTGTGTCGTCCTGCGCCGCACCGTCGCTGCTCGTCATGGGGTGTCCTCCCGAACGTGTTCTTGTGTCTGGCGCTACAATGCCATCGCCGGGCGGCGTCGAACAGTCGGAGAGTTTCGGATGCGCTGACGTCAGACGCCGACCCCGAAGAGGCGTGCGAAGGCTTCGCCGATCACCATGCTGAGCGCGAACTCCAGGGCAACGAGGCTCACGGCAAGGCCGAAGGAGCACTCAAGCGCTGCCCGCGTGACGATGTAGCGATAGTGCAGGAAGACGAACATGATCGTGAGAAGCCCGAGGAGATGGAGTTTCGATCCGATCAGGTCGAAGTAGAACGCGGCGAAGAGCGGTGTCGCGATCAGCGCCATCAGGAACTGTGACCAGTTGCGCAGAATGACGAAGGCCACGTAGTTGTCTGCGATGCCGAGCACCCGGGCAAAGGGCATCAGCGCCAGGGGGAAGAAAAACCAGTCGATGACGAGCGAGACGTAACCGGCGATCGTGAAATCGGAAAAGTCCGGCAGCCCCTGGTGCGGCAGTTCGATCCTGGTGAGTTCATAGTCTGCAAACGTGACGAGCACATACATGAGCATGATCGGCACGATCAGCTGGAAGGACCGCCAGAAGCCGGAGATCGAAAAATCATAAAGGCTGAGATCCAGCGGACGGTTGAGAAACAGATCCCAGGCGCCTTTCGTAGAAAGGCGGATTTCGACAAGGCGTAGCATGATGTCGTCCTGAAGGTGGCCTTGAGGAAAATCTCAGGCGACAGAAAAATAGCTGTCCAGAAACCGGCGGTAGATCGCCGCGAGACGGTCGAGGTCGGCGGTGGCGACGCGTTCGTCGATCTTGTGCATGGTCTGGCCGACGAGACCGAATTCCACGACCGGGCAATAATTCTTGATGAAACGCGCATCCGAGGTGCCGCCGCCGGTCGAGAGCTCCGGCCGGCGTCCGGTTTCCGCTTCCACCGCTTCGCTCAGCGCAACGATCAGCGCCGCGTCATGGGTCAGGAAGCTGTCGCTGGAATCGGGCGAGAAGGCGAGGCTCCAGTCGCAGGTCAGACCTGACATCTGCGAGAGCGTTTCCCGCAGCTTTGCGGTGAGACTTTCCACCGACCATGTGTCGTTGAAACGCACATTGAAGCGCGCTTGCGCCTGACCCGGGATGACGTTGGTCGCCGTGTTGCCGATGTCGATGGTGGTGATTTCCAGGTTCGACGGCTGGAACCGTTCGTTGCCGGCGTCGAGGGTCAGGCTCTGAAGCGCATTCAGCAGCGAAAGCAGGTCCGGCACGGGGTTTTTCGCCAGATGCGGATAGGCGACATGGCCCTGCACGCCGGTCACGGTCACCGTGCCCGTCAGCGACCCGCGGCGGCCGACCTTGATCGCATCGCCGAGCGCATCCGGATTGGTCGGTTCGCCGACGATGCAGGCATCGAAGACATGGCCTTGCGCCTTCGCCCAGTCGAGCAGCTTGACCGTGCCGTTGACCGCCGGGCCTTCCTCGTCGCCCGTGATCAGGAAGGAGAGCGTGCCGGGGATCTTGCCGCCGTGCGCCTCGACAAAGGCGAGTGCCGCTGCCGCGAAGGCCGCGATCCCGCCCTTCATGTCGACCGCGCCGCGCCCGTAAAGCACGCCGTCGACGATTTCGCCGGAAAACGGCGGATGCTGCCAGGCATCCGCATCGCCGGCGGGCACCACGTCTGTGTGGCCGGCAAAGACGAAATGCGGCGTGCCCGAGCCGATGGTCGCGAAGAGGTTTTCCACGTCCGGCGTGTTTTCGTCGCGAAACACCATGCGGCTGACGGTGAAGCCGGCCGCCTCCAGCCGCGCCTCGAGAAGCGCGAGCGCACCGCCTTCGGCCGGCGTAACGGAGGGACAGCGCAGCAGGTCGCGGGCAAGGCCGACGGCGGGAGAAGGCGGCTGGGTCATGGGCGGTCGGTCCGGATGCGGGGCGCGAGGGACGGGGTCAGGTCGGGCGTTTCCAGCGGCTGTTCGGTCCCGGTCCGTAGGCATTGGGACCATCCTGGCCCGGGATCAGGCCTAGCCCGACGATGAAAGCGAGGTTGACCATCGGCAGGAAGACGAGGATGGCGAGAAAGCCCGTCAGGCTGCGGTCCTGCAGTCGCTTGATGACCAGTGCCAGCTCCACCCACTGAAAGGCGATCAGCATGATCGGCATCAGGGGGTTCGACTGAATGAAGGCCGACATCGCGTCCTGCAGCGGTGTTTCCGGCGTGATCTGCGCGTCACGCAGCCAGACGGTGATCGCGATGGCGAAAAACGTCCAGATCAGCACGAAGGAGAGCCAGTAGGGCTCGCGCGAGATGCGACCGATGGGATTGAAGAACAGCCAGACCAGGCTGAGAGGTCCGGGGTGGGGAACGGGTGCGGACATTGGGTCCCTTGCGCAAGCGGGCGTGTGCCGGGGCGGGCGGCGGCCTTCCGGTCACTCCATCAGTTAGGCTGTCCGCCGACGGCAATCAACCCGTTGGCGGTTGCAACGTTGTGCGGTTCAGGTCTTTAGGGTCAGGACCTGTTGCTATGACTGCGATGGTCGGAGCGGATTTGTGCGGATACGAGGAGCAAGCCCGCAGGAAGGCTGGAGCCTTTCAAGGGATTGCGACATGGTATCCCGTGCGGATCCGCCCGATCCGAAGGACGCTCGAGCTGACGTCGACCTGCGGCGTCAAAGCCCTCGACCGGGGGGACGGTCCCGCCCTTCGGGCTTTTCCTTGCATCTCTCGTCATCTCGAACGCCATTTCAGTCATGGCAACAGGTCCTGACCCTAAGCCGTCCGTAGTGGATGACCTCGTCGGTTGAGCGATCCGCGGGGGTTTTGAGTGACCGATGAAAACGCCCATGCCTTGCACGCAGCCCTGGCGCGCAGACCGACTGGCGACGACAATCGGCCACCGGCGTGTCGCCTGACATGGCAAGTGCTTTATCGCGTGTTAAGGCGTGATTAGCGGAACGGTGGTAATCCCTTTAGTGGGAGGAATACGGTGTGCCAATAAGGTGCCCCCAAGCGCTCGAATCCGCCCGCCGGACCGACAAACGAACAGGAATCAGGCACCGTGCTGAGTTTTTCGCCCGTATCGCCCGATAACATGTACCGCAAGAAGCGGGTCGAACGGTTTCGTGCGATGATCGAGGACTATGTCGACCGTCGTGGGCATTGCCGAATCATCGACCTTGGCGGCACGCATGGCTTCTGGGAAGTCTGGCGCGACCTGATCGATTACGACAACGTGTCGATCACCTGCGTCAACATTGACGTTTCGTCGCAGACGCCTGTCGATTTCGATCTGCCGATCGAACTGGTCGAGGGAAGCGCCTGCGATCTGCCGCAATATGCGGACAACGCCTTTGACCTCGTCTTTTCCAATTCGGTGATCGAGCATGTCGGGCTGTGGTCGAACAAGGTCGCATTCGCACATGAGGCCCGCCGGCTGGCGCCGAGTTACTTCATACAAACGCCGAATTACGGCTTTCCGATCGAGCCGCACGCGCGCTTTCCGATGCTGCACTGGCTGCCGCGGCCGATCGCCTACCGTATCCACATGCGCATGCACACCGGCTTTTATCCGAAGGCTGCGACCCTCGACGACGCGATGTTCTCCGCCGAGGACGCGATCATGCTCGACCGCAAGCAGATGCGCCATCTCTTCCCGGACGCGAATGTGGAGCTGGAGCGCTTCTTCGGTCTGGCGAAGTCGTTGCTGGCGATCCGTCACATGACTGCCGACCCGCAGGGGGCTGCCGAGGCGGCATGACCCTTGCGCAACCGCGCGGGCCAGCGATCCGTGCCGCTGCGCCCGCCCCGCGGTCCCTCAGGCCCGCAGCAACTCGTTGATCGAGGTCTTGGAGCGTGTCTTCTCGTCGACGCGCTTGACGATGACCGCGCAATAAAGGTTCGGCCCCGGCTCGCCGTTCGGCATCGGCTTGCCCGGCATGGTGCCGGCGACGACGACCGAATAGGGCGGCACTTCCCCATAGGAAACTTCGCCGGTGGCGCGGTCGACGATCTTGGTCGACTGGCCGATGAAGACACCCATGCCGAGGACAGAGCCCTCGCGCACGATGCAGCCTTCCACCACCTCCGAGCGCGCGCCGATGAAGCAATTGTCCTCGATGATCACCGGCCCGGCCTGAAGCGGCTCCAGAACACCGCCGATGCCGACGCCGCCCGACAGATGCACGCCCTTGCCGATCTGCGCGCAGGAGCCGACGGTGGCCCAGGTGTCGACCATCGTGCCCTCGTCGACGAAGGCGCCGAGGTTGACGAAGGAGGGCATCAGCACGACGTCGCGACCGATATGGGCGGAGCGGCGCACGATGCAGCCGGGAACCGCGCGAAAGCCGGCGGTCTCGAAGTCGACGCCACGCCAGCCGTCGAACTTCGACGGGACCTTGTCCCACCAGGTCGCATCGCCCGGTCCGCCCTTGATCACTTCCATCGGATTGAGCCGGAAGGAGAGCAGCACCGCTTTTTTCAGCCACTGGTTCACGACCCAGTCGCCATCATGCTTTTCGGCGACGCGCGCATGGCCGCGGTCGAGCAGGTCCAGCGCCGTCGCGACCGCATCGCGGATCTCGCCGGTCGTATGCGCGTCGATTGTGGCGCGGTCCTCGAAGGCGGCATCGATGATGGCGGCCAGTTTCGACTGGTCGGTGTGGGCTGTGTTCATGCGCGCGAAACTCCGGGCTGAATTCGTGGGATGAATGCTGGATTTGAGCCAAATTCTGTCGGCGCGACCTAAGCCTTGCCGACCCGCGAAGTCAAGGCCGGCGCCGCTGGCGGGCCGCGGAGGCGTGCCGGCCGCATTTCCGGCTGGACAGCCGGTATCCGGCTGCCTAAGCGATGCGCATGGAACTCTGGATCCCGATCACGATTTTTGCGGCGTTTTGTCAAAATGCCCGCTCAGCTCTGCAAAAACACCTGAAAGGCCGGCTCGGCACCACGGGCGCGACCTTCGTGCGCTTCGGCTACGGCTTTCCCTTCGCGCTTGCCTATCTGGCGCTGCTGCACCTCGGCCTCGGGCATTCCCTGCCTTTGCCGGGCGCGGAGTTTTGGGTCATCGGGGCAGCGGGCGGGCTGGCGCAGATCGCGGCGACCTTCCTTCTGGTGCATCTCTTCAGCTACCGCAACTTCGTGGTCGGCACGGCCTATTCCAAGACAGAGCCGGTCCAGGCGGCGGTCTTCGGCCTCGTCTTCCTGGGCGAGACGGTGACCGCGATGGCCGCCTTCGCCATCGCCATTGGCGTTGCGGGCGTTGTGATCATCTCGCTCGCGGGCCAGCGCGTCGGGGTGAAGAGTGTCGTTGCCGCCCTTACCGGCCGTCCCGCGCTGATCGGACTGGCGTCCGCCGCGCTCTTCGGCGTCTCGGCGGTCTGTGTGCGCGGCGCGTCGCTGTCGCTTGGCGGGCCGGATTTCCTGATGCAGGCCGGCTTCACGCTTGCCTATGTGACCGTCTTCCAGACGCTGGCGATGGGCGTGTGGATGATCTGGCGCGAGCCGGATCAACTGGCCGCGAGCCTTGCGAGTTGGCGGACCGCGGTCTGGGTCGGCCTGTCGGGAGTGGCAGGTTCCGCCGGCTGGTTCACGGCGATGACGCTGCAGCAGGTCGCCTATGTGCGCGCGCTCGCCCAGATCGAGCTGGTTTTCACCTTCCTCGTTTCCTGGATCGTCTTCCGCGAACTGGTTCGCCCGGCCGAGGCCGGGGGCGCGCTGTTGATCGTCGCCGGCATCGTCATCCTGCTTCTGGGCGTGTGAGGCGGATCAGGCCTTTTTCACATATTGCGTGAGGATCACGATCCGCTGGCCCTCGACGCGGCCCTCGATATGGGCGGCGTTGTCGGGCACGAGCGAGATCTTGCGCACGGCCGTGCCGCGCTTGGCGGTGAAGCCGGCCCCCTTCACGGCAAGATCCTTGATCAGGGTGACGGTGTCGCCGGAGGCAAGCACCGCGCCGTTGCTGTCGACATGAACGAGCGCGTCGGTATCGGAGTCAGCACCGCCCGTGCCCTCCTCGGCCCAGGCTTGGACCTCCGGTTCCAGATAGGCGATCTCCAGAACCTCGCGCGCCCAGGGCGCTTCCGGCAGCGCCTTCAGGAGCCGCCAGGCGACGACCTGGGTTGCCGGATCCGGGCTCCAGATCGCCTCGTTGAGGCATTGCCAGTGCGGACCGTCGACGGGACCGTTCTCGACCCCGTCCCGGCAGGTGTCGCAAAGCGGTAGGCTTTCGTCTCGCGGCGCGATTGCGACGTCGGTGGTGGTGTCGGCAGAGCAAAGGGCGCAGGTCGCCATGGGAATTCCAATCGGTTGAACGCGCGCCTGCGGCTGGCCGCTCGACGCGCAAGAAAGGCAAGGCCCGTGGCATAGGCCGCCACGCCGCGTCTGTCCATGTCGGGGCAACCCCGGATGAGAAAGCCTGGTGTCGGGTGCCTGGTGTCGCTCACTCTTTCCGGGGTCTGTTGACCAGTGTCACCAGCACGAAGGAGATGATCATCAACAGCACCCACGCGTTGAGTTTCGCGATCGATACCAGCCGCCAGCCGTCGGCCTGATCGGGATAGCGCCAGGCCTGCGCGAATGTGCCGATGTTTTCCGCCAGCCAGATAAACACCGCAACCAGGAAAAACCCGAGCACCAGCGGCATGCGGTGCCGGTAGCGGTAGACGGAATAATGCACGAAGGTGCGCCCGTAGAGCACGAACAGCAGGGCGAACAGGCCGAGCCTGATGTCGATCGTGTAGTGGTGGGTGAAGAAATTCGCGTAGATCGCGAGGGCGAAAGCCCATGTCGTCCAAAGCGGTGGATAATGGCTGTAGCGGAAATCGAAGATTCGCGAGATCCGGGCCAGGTAGCTGCCGACGGCAGCATACATGAAGCCGGAGAACAGCGGCACGCCGCCGATTCGGAAAAGGCTCTCTTCCGGATAAATCCAGGATCCGGCGGCGGTCTTGAACACTTCCATCGCGGTGCCCACCACATGGAAGATCAGGATCACCTTGGCTTCGTCCAGCGTTTCCAGCCGTGCGGCGAGGAGCCACAGCTGAATGGCCAGTGCGGCGAGGAACAGAAAGTCGTAGCGGGCAAGCCCGGCATCCGCGGGGTAGAAGAAGCGTGTGCCCAGGATCAGCGCCAGAAGCAGCGCGCCGTAGAGGCAGGCGTAGGCCTGCTTGATGCCGAAGGCGAGGAACTCGGTCGCCGCGCGCGCGGCAACGCCCTTGCCGAGACGCCGGTAGACATGCGGCAGGAGGATGTGCAGCCACCGTTCCGTGTGCGAGGCGGCGGTGGCCGGCCGGCCCAGTCGCTGCACCAGATTGAACCGCATGTGTCTGATCTCTCCGGTGTCCGAACGGCGTTGGTGCTACGCCGCGCCCTGCGTCAGCGCGCCGTTCACCGCCTTGAGGAAACCGGCGAGATTGTCGGTGACGAAGTCGACATGCGGCGCGTTGGCGCCTTCCAGTTCCCATTCCTCGCGAAACACGGCCCGCGTGCCATCCGGCACCAGAAGGACGGAGCGCATTCCAAGCTTGTGCGGCACCTCAAGATTGCGGGCGAGATCCTCAAACATTGCAGCGCGCGCAGGCGCCACGCCGGTTTGTTTCATGAACAGGTTGTAGGCCTCGAGGTTCGGCTTGGGCAGGAGTCCGGCGGCGACGATGTCGAAGATGTCGTCGAACTGATCGGAGATGCCGAGGCGTTCGGCGGTGCGCTCGGCATGCGGCTTGTCGCCATTGGTGAAGATGAACTTCTTGCCCGGCAGGTTCGCGATCATCCGGCCGAGTTCCGGATTGGGGTCGATCGGCGAATAGTCGATGTCGTGGACATATTCCAGGAAGGCGTCCGGCTCGATGTCGTATTCGAGCATCAGCCCGCGCAGCGTCGTGCCGTAGTCGCGGTAAAACGCCTTCTGCTTGGTGCGCGCCTCGTCGTGCGGCATGTCGAGCGTACGCGCGATATAGTCGGAAATCCGGGCGTCGATCTGCGAGAAAAGATCGCTCGATGCCGGATAGAGCGTGTTGTCGAGATCGAACACCCACGCTTCCACGCCCTTGAAGGCGCGCAGGTCGTGCTGGTGCGCATGCCGGCCTTCGCCGTTGAGAGTGGGGGTATCGTTCACGGGCGCAGCAGGGTCCCGGCGCCCTGGTCGGTGAACAGTTCCAGCAACACGGCGTGCGGCACCTTTCCGTTGAGAATGACGACGCCCTCGACGCCGCGTTCGATCGCCTCGATGCAGGTCTCGACCTTGGGGATCATGCCGCCGGAAATCGTGCCGTCGTCGATCAGGGCGCGCGCCTGGGCGACCGACAGCTCCTTGATCAGCTTGCCGTCGGCGTCGAGCACGCCCGGCACGTCGGTGAGAAACAGGAGCCGCTTGGCATCGAGCGAACCGGCGATTGCGCCGGCGAAAGTGTCGGCGTTGATGTTGTATGTCTCGCCATCGCGGCCGGGCGCCACCGGTGCCACGACCGGGATCAGTTCCTCCTTCATGACGAGCTTCAAGACGGTCGGATTGACCTCCGTCGGCTCGCCGACGAAGCCGAGATCGATGACTTCTTCGATTGCGGAGTTGGGGTCGCGCACCCGGCGCTGCAGCTTCTGCGCGGTCACCAGGTTGCCGTCCTTGCCGCACAGCCCGATGGCCTTGCCGCCCTCCGAATTTATCAGGTGGACGACTTCCTTGTTGATCGCGCCGGCGAGCACCATTTCCACCACCTCGACGGTGGCCTTGTCGGTGACGCGCAGGCCGTTTCTGAACTCGCTCTTGATGCCGAGCCGTTCCAGCATGGAACCGATCTGCGGTCCGCCGCCATGCACCACAACGGGCAGAACCCCGGCAAGGCGAAGCAGGGTGATGTCGCGGGCAAAGGCATGGCCAAGCTCCGGGTCCCCCATCGCATGGCCGCCGTATTTCACCACGACGACCTGATCATCGTAGCGCAGCATGTAGGGCAGGGCCTTGGAAATGACTTGCGCGGGATTGATCGGTGCGGGGTCTGGCATGGTCGGGTCGGACTTTCGCGAAGGGGAGCAGGAAATGGAAGCTGACGAAACACGCAGCGTTGCACCGCTCTATACCGTCTTTCGGCGAGGGGCTCAATTGCGGGCGCAGGCGCGGCTGGCGGGCGGAACGTCTTGTGGAAGGGGATGTTGCCCGCGACCGGGCGCACCGCAGGTTCGGCAACGGTGATCGTGCCTGTCAGGCGACCCCTTTGCGCAGGCTGGAGGCGGATTGTCCGCTCTCCGACTGGCGCAGGGCCTCCTCGATCAGTGCCGGGATCTGGGCGCCGCCAACCGGACGCGAAAAATGGAAGCCCTGAACGTCGGTGCAGCCGATCAGCGACAGGAAGTGTTTCTGCTCTTCCGTTTCGATGCCTTCCGCGGTGACCTTGAGACCGAGATCGACGGCCAGTTTCACCACGGCATGGGTCACGGTGTTGTAATCGATGTCGATGTTGAGACCGTTGACAAAATGGCGGTCGACCTTGATACGGTCGATGGAAAACTGCAGCAGGTGATTGAGCGATCCGAAGCCGGTGCCGAAATCGTCGAGCACGATTTGGGCCCCCATCTGCTTCAGGGCCCGCAGCGTGTCGGCCAGGTCGGTATTCGGGGTGATCAGGATGTTTTCCGTGATCTCGAGATCGAGGTTGCGTCCGTCGAACCCCGTGCGCTCCAGGATCGCACGTACCCGATTGACCAGGCGCGGATCGCGCAATTGCCCGGCGAACAGGTTGACCGACAGCCGGAACCCGTATGGGGCTTCGCGGACCCATGGGAGCGCCGCCCGGCAGGCATCCTCCAGAACCTTGTATCCGACATCGGCGGCATAGCGGCTGGAATCGAGCGCCGAGATGAAAGCGCCGGGCGACAGCCGGCCGCGTTCCGGGTGATCCCAGCGCAGAAGCGCCTCCGCCCCGACGATGCATTCATCCTCCATGCGCACGATCGGCTGGAAGACGAGATCGAACTGGTCGTTGTCGAAGGCGTCGCACAGCTCGCGCGCCAGCGTGTTGCGGCAGTCCGCGTCGCGGCGCATGACGGTATCGAACAGGATGAAGCGCCCGCGCCCGACCGCCTTGGCTTCATAAAGTGCGAGATCCGCATTCCCCATCAACTGGCTGAAGCTGCCGCCGTGTTCGGGCAACGCCGCCACGCCGATGCTGCTGCCGCATTCGATGGTGAAATTCCCGATATCGGTCGGTGCGGCAATGGCATTGGCAAGGGCAGCGGCATATTCGGTCACCGCGCCGTCCCGGTTCAGACTTGGTTCGAGAATGGCGAATTCGTCGCCGCCGAGACGCGCGACGGTCGCCTCCACGCCGACGCAGGCCTTGAGCCGGTTTGCCACCGCGATCAGCAGCGTGTCGCCGGCGGAATGCCCGTATGTGTCGTTGACCTGCTTGAAATGATCGATGTCGAGCAGAAAAACGGTAGCGGCGCTGCCGCTTTCTTCCCAGCGCTTGAAGGCCTCGCCGACGCGGTGTTCGAAAGCCGCGCGATTGGCCAGACCGGTCAGTGAATCATGGTGCGCCATGTATTCGACTTCGCGCCGGGCCGCTTCTTCTTCGGAGATGTCGCGGGCCGATCCGCGATAGCCCAGGAAGGTGCCGTCCTGCGAATTGACCGGACGGCCGCTGATGGAAATGATCCGCTCCCGGTCTCCGTCGAACCAGCGGAAGCGCAGGTCGCGGAAGGACTCATGCGCTTCCAGCGCGCGCCGGTGATCAGCCCAAAACTGTTGGTTCTCGCCATTTCCGCAGGCGGCCTCCCAACGCGGCTTGCCCAGAAAGGCCTCGATGTGGATGCCGTTTTCCGCCGCGCCACGCGACAGATAGGTGAAGCAGAACTGGTCATCCTGCTCCCAGATCCAGTCGGAGGCGATCCCGACGTAGTCGTTCAGCCGGGCATCGCGCTGGCGCCCTTCCATGATGCGTACCGCAAGCGCCGTCAGAGACTGCATCGTGGCCAACTGTGTGTCGTTCAGCGTTTCCTCGCGCGTCTGACGATCGATGACGCACAAGGTGCCGATCGACACACCGCATGCCAGACGCATTGGAAAGCCCGCATAAAAGCGATTCCCGCCGTCCATCGCGACATAGGGGTAATTCTCGAAGCGAGCGTCTTTTGACAGGTCCGGAACGATCAGCGGAGCGTCTTCGCGATAGGTCACGCCGCAAACGGACGCAGCCGCCGGTGTCTGGCTGACGCTGCTGCCAAGAGAGGCGATGACGTGAAGCTGGTCGTTCTGCGCAAAGGTGATGAATGCCTTCTCGCAATTGGTGATTCGCGCCGCGGTGCGCACGATTTCGTCCAGTGCCGGATCGGGCCCGTCCTCGACAAGGCCAAAGCCGGCAAGGTCCGTGCGCGAGATCGCGTCACCATGGTCGTTGCTCGTCAAATGCGCGCGCAACCCGTTGTTCGCGCCGTGGCCCTTGTGCATGCGATTTTCCACCCCTCGATCGCGCAAGAGTCGCACCAGTAAATTTACGCTACGTTAAATCTGTTGAGAGTCGCGGGATCTGTCGATATTGCGACTCGAAAAATTCCCCGTCCAGATCAGGAAATACGACCTGTGCGGCTTGCTTTGACCGGCATGTTACATCAGCGTCAGTTTATGGATCTCCGCGCGCAGTTCCGCAAGTCCCGTGGCGGTATCCGATGATGTTTCGATCACGACGGGATGGGCCGCCGGCCGTTTCACGATGCCTTGCGCGGTTTCCTCTTTCACACGCTTTGCCTGACCGGGCTTGATCTTGTCGATCTTGGTCAGCACGACCTGATAGTTGACCGCGGCCCGGTCGAGCAGGGTCATGACCTCCAGGTCGTTGGCCTTCAGCCCGTGACGGCTGTCGATCAGCACGAACACGCGCCTGAGCCGCGCCCGGCCTTGCAGATAGGTATAGACCAGCTCCGTCCACGCATCGACGAGCGTCTTGGGTGCCTTGGCATAGCCGTAGCCGGGCATGTCGACGAGCGCGACGTCGCTGCTGTCGGCGCCGAAGAAGTTGAGCATCTGCGTGCGGCCGGGTGTGTTGGAGGTTCGCGCCAGTCCGTTGACCCCGGTCAAGGCGTTGATCAGGCTCGACTTTCCGACGTTCGAACGTCCGGCGAAAGCAACCTCGATCATCTCGTCGCCTGGCAATTGGTCGAGACCCGCGACACTGGTGATGAAAGACCAGGGACGGCGAAACAAGAGACGGCCCGCCTCGATCTCGGCATCGCTGTAGCTTGCGGGGTCGTTTGGATCGTGCGGAGCGGAGGTGTCGGTTTCGGTCATCGCGTCTGGGTTCCGGTGTCGCCGCTTGGTGCGGCGTGTGTGGGTCGGCGTGTCGGGGGAGCGGCTCAGCGCGCGGCCTTTAGCCGGTCGAGGTCCGCGCCACGGATGGCATCAAGGGTTCGGGCGATCTTCTCGGGTGTCCAGTGCCACCAGGCGATGTCCAGGAGCGTTTCGATCGTGTCCTCGCAAAACCGGTATCGCACAATGCGCGCGGGGTTTCCAGCAACGACGGCGTAGGGCGGCACGGGCGAGGCGACCACCGCATGTGCGCCGACGATGGCGCCGTCGCCGATCGACACGCCGGGCATCACGGTCGCCTCGCGGCCGATCCAAACGTCATTGCCGACGACCGTGTCGCCGCGCAGGCCGTCGGTCACGCTGGCGAGGTCGAAGCCGTCCTCCCAGCCGCTGCCGAAGATGTTGAACGGATACGTCGAAAACCCGCCCATGGCATGGTTCGCGCCGTTCATGATGAAGCGCACGCCGGTTGCCAGCGCGCAGAACCGTCCGATCGTCAGCCGGTCGCCGATGAAGTCGAAGTGGTAGAGGACGTTGCGGTCCTCGAACGCCTCGGCGTTCTCGGGGTCATGATAATAGGTGAAATCGCCGACCTCGATGGTCGCTCGGGTGATCACGGTCTTGAGAAACACGGTATGCGCCGCGCCGCCCAGCGGATGGCGGGTGCGGGGATCGGGTCCATGCATGGAAGGGTCTCCGGGCGTGTCGTTGATCGCAGATGCGGCCTGCGCTTGCGGCTGTGCGCCAAGTGCGCGGCAGCGTCATGCGCGTCGGGCGCGCGTTGTCAGACGACCTTGAATATCGGCCTTCTCCCCTTCGATCCGCCCGCCTGAATGCCCGTGCTTTCGGTTTCTTGCAAGGCCACAGGTCTGTGCGTTCGAAAAAAAACCCCGGGACGGACCCGGGGTTTGTGATTGTCTCGATTTCGGCGGTCTCAGCTCTCGTCGGGCTTCTTGCGCCGGAACGTCGACTTGATGTTGTCGAAGAGCTCCACCTTCACGCCCTGGCGCCGCATGATCACATACTGCTGCGCGATCGAGAGCGAATTGTTCCAGGCCCAGTAGATCACCAGTCCGGCCGGGAAGGAGGCCAGCATGAAGGTGAAGAGCACCGGCATCCAGGTGAAGATCATCTGCTGTGTCGGGTCGGGCGGCGCCGGGTTCATCTTCATCTGGACGAACATCGTGACACCCATGATCAGCGGCCAGATGCCGAGCATCAGGAGCTGCGGCGGATCCCAGGGGATCAGGCCGAACAGGTTGAACAGCGACGTCGGGTCGGGAGCCGAAAGATCCTGGATCCAGCCGAAGAACGGCGCGTGCCGCATCTCGATGGTGACAAACAGCACCTTGTAGAGCGCGAAGAAGACCGGGATCTGGATCAGCACCGGCAAACAGCCCGCCAGCGGATTGATCTTTTCCTTCTTGTACAGCTCCATCAGCGCCTGTTGCTGTTTCTGCTTGTCGTCCTTGTAGCGGTCGCGGATCTCCGTCATCTGCGGCTGGACGAGCTTCATCTTGCTCATCGAGACGTAGGACTTGTTGGCGAGCGGGAAGAACAGCGCCTTGATGGCGACCGTCACCAGCAGGATCGCGACACCGAAGTTGCCGACCAGGCGGAACAGGTAGTCGATGATGTAAAACAGCGGCTTGGTGAGGAAGTAGAACCAGCCCCAGTCGATCATCAGCTCGAAATTCTTGATGCCGAGGTCGTCCTGGTAACTGTCGATGTTGGCGGTTTCCTTGGCGCCGGCGAACAGGCGGGAGCTTGCCGATTGCGTTGCTCCCGGAGCCACCTGGATCGGGTCGCCCAGGAAATCAGCCTGGAAGTTGTCGGTCTGGGCCGAATAGGAAAACTGCGGCTGGAATGCGCTGCCCGGGGTCGGGACGAGCGCCGCGGCCCAGTACTTGTCTGTAATGCCGAGCCAGCCGTCGTTCACCTTGGCCGGCCGTACGGGGCCGTCCTCCTGCAGCGTGTCGTAATCGACCTCCTGCAGGCCTTCCTCGCCGAACACGCCGATCAGGCCTTCGTGCAGGATGTAGAAGCCGGTCGTGTTGGGCAGGCCGTTGCGTGCGATCAGTCCGTATGGGTAGAGCTGCACCGCCGCGTCGGTCTCGTTGCGCACGCCCTGCTCGACGGTGAACATGTAATTGTCGTCGATGGAGATCGTGCGTTCGAACACCAGGCCCGCGCCATTGTCCCAGGTGAGCGTCACAGGTGTGTCCGGCGTCAGCGTGGCGCCTTGCGGCGCGCTCCATTGCGATGCCTGGTCGGGCAGCGCGATGTCGGCGCCCGGATCTGCCGTCAGGCCGAAGTCGGCGTAATAGGGTTTGGGGCTTCCCTTTGGGGAAAACAGCACGATGGTCGGGCTCGTGGGGTCCACGGTCTCGTGGTAGTCCTTGAGCCTCAGATCGTCGATGCGTCCGCCCGTCAGGTTGATCGAGCCCTCCACGCGATCGGTATCGATCGTCACGCGGGGACTTCCGTCAACAGCGGCTTCGCGGCTGAGGCCCGGCGTGGCGCCTTCGGCCGCCGGGGCGCCGGTGCCTGGGACATTCGCGCCCGGCGCATCGGCCGACCCGGAGACGCCCGGCGTCTGCGGTGCGGGCGTGCCCGACGGGGCCGGCGTTTGGGACTGGGTGTCGGTGGCCTGCTGTTCGGCGAGCTGGCGCTCGCGCTCGATCTTCGGCTGGGCCACGAAATACTGCCAACCCAGCAGGACCACGAGGGACAAGACGATAGCCAGGATCGTATTACGGTTGTCAGCCATAGTCGGCGTTCACCCTTGCTTTTTCGGGACAGGCGTTGATTTGGAGCGGGCACCGCGCTTGCCGTGACGCGATCCGTCGGACGGCGTGGTCGATGCACGCTGCAGACCGGCGTGAATATCGCCGGCGAGAGCCGCAAAATCCTGCGACAAGGCGCCGCGCCGGCCGATCAGCACGTAATTGACGTCTGGGCGTGCCGCTTCGCACGACGCGCGCACGGCGGCGCGCAGGCGACGACGGATGCGGTTGCGTTCGACCGCATTGCCGACCTTCTTGGTCACCGTATAGCCGATTCGCGGCGGGCCAGGACGTTCGGCCGCCTGAAGCACGAAAGCACGCCGAGGCATCCGGCCGCCTTTTGCGACGGCCAGAAACTCGGCGCGTTTCTTGAGGGTCGGCAACGTGGCGGGCGGCGCAGCTTGGATCACAAAGGTCTCCCTCGCCGCGGCCCGGCCAAATCCTGCTTAGGCGCTCAACCGCTTGCGGCCCTTGGCGCGGCGGCGGAGAATGACCTGACGACCGTTCTTGGTGGCCATGCGGCTGCGAAAGCCGTGGCGACGCTTGCGGACGAGACGGCTCGGCTGGAAAGTGCGCTTCATTGTTTCTGCTTCCGCGCGCGAAGGGCGCGCGGCCCTGATTGTCGAATTGTCTGGTGATCCGAACCGCGTTCCCCCTGTCTTGAAGGAGATCACGGCCGTCGTGGGCGCCGCAATAGTCAGCACGACCCGATTGCGCAGGCTTATACGGGTGCAACACGGTGAAGTCAACGACAAGCCGTCGCGCAACGCGGCGTTCCGGCGCAAGACCCGCGCCCGCGGCGCTCCGGATTTCGTTCACGCGCCGGTGACGCCGGGGAGAGGGGGGATCACTTCGAGGTGAGACAGGGGCAAAGCGGGTTTTTCGATCCCAGATTGGAGATAGAACGCAAGGGACGGGCGCGGCAAGCGTTTGCCGGACACGGAGAGGAAAACCATGCTTGCGAAGACCGCGATACACGGCGAATCCACTAGCAAGGCCGCCGGTGCGCCGGCCGTTCTCACCCGCCGGATGCTGATTGCCGGCGCCGGCGCGCTGGCGCTCGCCGGCCCCCGGTTCGCGCAGGCGGCCCCCTCGCATGATGCCTTCACCGAGCTTCTGCAACGCTATGTCGTCGTGTCCGACGGCGGGTTGAACCGGGTTCGTTATGCCGCCTTCAAGTCCGGCGGGCGCGCGGCGCTCGACCGCTATGTGGAAGGCCTCGCCGCCACGCGGGTGTCGGGACTTGGAGCCGACGACGCCTTCGCCTTTTGGGTCAATCTCTACAATGCGGTGACGCTGCAGGTGGTTCTGGAGCACTATCCTGTGGCGTCGATCCGCGACATCGATCTCGGCGGAGGCCTTTTCTCACGCGGCCCCTGGAAGAAGGACCTCGTCACCGTCGAGGGCCGCGCGCTCTCGCTCGACGACATCGAACATGGCATCCTGCGCAAGCGCTATGACGACGCCCGCGTCCATTACGCGGTGAATTGCGCCTCCGTCGGATGTCCGGATCTGGCGCCGCGTGCCTATACCGGCGCGTCGCTCGCGGCGATGCTTGATGAGGGCGCACGCGGCTTCGTCAACACGCCGCGCGGAGTGCGGGTCGAAGCGGGCGGGATCCGCGCCTCGAAGATCTACAGCTGGTTTTCCGAGGATTTCGGTTCGGAGGCGCAGCTGCGCGCCCATTGGCGTCGCTACGCCCGTCCCGGTTTGTCCGCCGCGATCGAGGGCGCGCGCGGGATCGCCGGCTACCGGTATGATTGGAGCCTGAACGATGCAAGTTGACGGGGAGGGTGCATCGATGCCCCTTTCAAGGGGGACGGGGGAACGGGCATGAAATCTGGCGAGACCAAAGCCGGCACACCCGCGCCGGCCGCACCGTACAAGCCGGCATGGCGGCGGTGGGCGCCGCTGATCGCCATCGCCGCGATCACTGCGCTCGGCTATGCCCTTGGCTGGCACGATTACCTCAGCCTGTCGATGCTGATCCGTGAGCGCGGCGCGCTGGCCGGGTTTGTCGATTCGAATATTGGTGTGGCGGCGCTTGCCTTTGTCGGGTTCTATATCGTCGCCGTTGCGCTTTCGTTCCCCGGCGCATCGCTGATCACCATTATCGGCGGGTTCCTGTTCGGCTGGGCGCTTGGCGGCACGCTGACGGCCTTTGGCGCGACCGCCGGCGCCGGGCTGATCTTTCTGGCGGCGCGCACCTCGCTCGGTGTCACCCTCAAGGCGAAAGCCGGCCCGTTCCTCAACCGGCTCGCGGCCGGTTTTCGCGAGGACGCCTTCCACTACCTGCTGTTTCTGCGGCTTGCGCCGGTGTTTCCCTTCTGGCTGGTGAACATCGCGCCGGCGCTCTTCGACATGCGGCTGAGGCCCTATCTGGTCGCCACCTTCTTCGGAATTCTTCCCGGCACCTTTGCCTATGCCTTTATCGGCGCGGGGCTCGACAGCGTGATCGCCGCGCAGGAGGCCGCCGACCCGGGCTGCGCGGCCGCGCGCACCTGCTCCATCGAGCTCTCCGCCCTGATCACGCGCGAGATCGTGCTCGCCTTCGCCGCCCTCGGTCTTGCAGCCCTGATACCGGTCATCGTCAAGAAGTGGCGCAGGCGCAACCTTCCGCCCGCATGACCGCCACGGCGCCGTGAAGGGCGTTCCACCCTTATCCCCTGGAGGTTTCGCCATGACCCGTGTTTTAACCCCCGACATCTGCGTCATCGGCGCCGGCTCCGGCGGGCTGTCGGTCGCCGCCGCCGCAGCCGCCTTCGGCGTCGACGTCGTGCTGATCGAAAAGGCGAAGATGGGCGGCGACTGCCTCAACTACGGTTGCGTTCCCTCCAAGGCGCTGATCGCCTCGGCCAAGGCGGCGCATCATGCCGCCCACGCCACGGCGCTCGGCGTCTCCGTGCCATCGCTCGACGTCGACTTCCAGGCGGTGCACGACCATGTGCACGGCGTGATCGGTGCGATCGCGCCGCATGATTCGGTCGAGCGGTTCGAGGGGCTCGGCGTCGAGGTTGTCCAGGAGACGGCCCGCTTTGTCGATCACCGCACGGTTCGCGCCGGCGACACGGATGTGCGTGCCCGCCGGTTCGTCGTCGCCACCGGGTCCTCACCGGCCGTGCCGCCGATCCCGGGCCTCGACGCCGTTCCCTATCTCACCAACGAGACGATTTTCGATCTTGCGCAGTGCCCGCAACATCTCATTGTTGTCGGCGGCGGCCCCATCGGCCTGGAACTGGCGCAGGCGCATCGCCGGCTCGGCGGCCGCGTCACCGTCGTCGAGGCGCAGCGCGCGCTGGCCAAGGAAAGCCCGGATCTTGCGGCAATCGTTCTGGAGCGATTGCGCGACGAGGGGCTGGAGATCCTGGAAGAGACGAAAGTCGCCGAGGTCTCGGGCACGGCCGGCGACATCAAGGTGAGCGTGGAGGATGAGGACGGGCGTCGCGAGATCGCCGGCACGCATCTGCTGGTCGCCGCCGGGCGCAAACCGAACCTCGACGGCCTGGGACTGGACGAGGCCGGCATCGACCACACCCGCGGCGGGATCACGGTCGGCGCGGACCTGCGCACGTCCAACAAGAAGGTCTATGCCATCGGCGACATCGCCGGCGGTCTTCAGTTCACCCATGTGGCCGGCTATCACGCCGGCATCGTCATCCGTGCGATCCTGTTCCGCCTGCCGGCAAAGGAAAACCGCGCCATCATTCCGTGGGTCACCTTCACCGATCCGCAGATCGGCCACGTCGGCATGACACAAGCGGAGGCGCGCACCGAACACGGCCATCACACCGTGAAGATCCTCGATGCGCCGTTTTCGGCAAACGACCGCGCGCAAGCCGAACGGCGCACGGACGGTCTGGTGCGACTGATGGTTGGAAAGCGCGGCCGGGTGGTCGGGGCCGATGTCGTCGGTCCCGCGGCGGGCGAAATCGTCAACCTGCTGTCACTCGTGGTCTCGAAGGGCCTGACGGTGCGCGATCTCGCCGGTTTCGTGTCTCCCTATCCCACGCTGTCGGAAGCGGTTCGCCGCGCGGCGATTTCCTATTATGCTGACAGCGCGAACAACCCCTGGGTTCGCCGCGTCGTGCGTCTTTTGGCCTCTTTCGGCTGAACCGCAGGGGCGGGCGGACCGGTCGGGCCGCCCGGTATTGACCGGCGTGCGCCCGGCGCTTGAGCGAGAGAGCGAGCGACGCGTGACCCCGCAAGATCCCCCCGCCCGGGACCGGCAGTCCTCCATGAGCGTGCCCGGTCCCGACGACGGGCGCGAGGCCGGAAACCAGACTGTCGCGCTCCCGGACGGGCGCGCGGGTGGCGTTGCGCGCCGGCGCTGGGGCGGATTGTCCGGCAAGCTGCTGCTGCTCACCGTGGTTTTCGTGATGCTGAGCGAAGTGCTGATCTTCGTGCCTTCGGTCGCCAACTTCCGCAACACCTGGCTGATCGACAAGCTGACCATTTCCGGCGTTGCCGCGAGCATTCTGGTGGAAACCGACATGGTGGCCCCGGGCGTGCAGGCGGAACTCCTGCGCACCACCGGCGCGGTGGCGATCGCGCTGGACGACGGCAACCGCCGACGCCTGATCGCCATGTCGGGGCCGCCGGGTCCGATCGGCCGCACGGTGGACATGAGTGAGGCCGACCCGCTGACCTCCATCGTCGGAAGTTTCCAGATTCTGGTCGGTGGCGGCGAAGGCAACCTGCGCGTTGTCGGCCCGTCGCAGATGGGGCTTGGCGGGCGCGTCGACATCGTCATGCCTGAGGCGCTTCTGCGTGATGCGATGCTCGCGTTTTCCGTGCGCATCCTGGCGCTGTCTGCCGTGATCTCGGCGATCACCGCGACGCTCGTCTATCTGTCGTTGCGCTGGCTGTTTGTCAGGCCGATGCAAAAGCTCACCCGCTCGATGGCGCGCTTTCAGGAAAGCCCGGACGACCGCAGTCTGGTGATCGCGCCCTCAAGCCGCAACGACGAGATCGGCGATGCGCAAGTGCGGCTGGCCGACATGCAGACGACGCTGGCTTTGACCCTTCAGCAGCAGCGGCGACTGGCGGATCTCGGCCTGGCGGTCTCCAAGATCAACCACGACCTGCGCAATATCCTGGCCTCCGCGCAGCTTTTCTCCGAGCGGCTGGAGCATGTCGCCGATCCGACCGTGCAGCGGCTGGTGCCCAAGATCATCGCGACCCTCGACCGCGCCGTCAGCTACACGCAGTCGGTTCTTGCCTACGGCAGTGCCCGCGAGGCGCCGCTCAAGCGCCGGCTTGTACGGCTCGACATGATCGTCGCCGATGTCGTCGACGTCTTCGGCCTGTCGGGGCAGGGGGCGGTGGAATTCGAGACGCATGTTCCGCAAGGCGCGGAGATCGATGCCGACCCGGAGCAGCTCTTCCGCGTGTTGATGAACCTGTGTCGCAACGCCGTGCAGGTGCTGGAGGCGAACACCGATGCCGCGCTGGTGCGCCGCGTCACGATAGAAGCCGAATGCGGGAGCGATGGTGCCACGATCCGCGTCAGCGACACCGGGCCGGGGATTCCCCCGGCGGTCCGCGACCGGCTGTTCAAGCCGTTCCAGTCGGTCGCCAAAAGCGGCGGTACGGGGCTGGGACTGGCGATTGCCGCCGAACTGGTGCGCGCCCATGGCGGCAGCATCCGCCTGGTGGAGGCGGAGACGCCCGGTGCGGCGTTCGAAATCCGGCTGCCGGCCGGCGCCGGCGAACGGACGCGGGTGGTCAAGGCGAAGACCGGGGGGGCGTCCAGCGGGCGCACGAATGCGGGATCGCCGACCTGATCAGCCCGTCGCCCGCCTGCTTATCAACAGCTTTCGACGGGTGAATGGAAGAGGGCCAAAAAAGTGCGGGCCCTCGCTTGCAATCGGCGAATGACCAGAGTAGAGGTAGCGCCCTGTTCGGAAGGCGCAGACGCCCGCCGAAACTTTGGTCCCGCGCCCGGGGTTTTCCGGGGATTGCGGAACAGGCAAGCACCGGTAGCTCAGCTGGATAGAGCACCAGACTACGAATCTGGGGGTCGGGGGTTCGAATCCTCCCCGGTGCGCCATTTCTCATTTTTAGGCATTTCTTCCCTTTAACGCATTGTTTTCGATAATCTATTTGAGTTTGAACGAGGCTGTTTTTCGGCGCCAAGCCTTTGGTCAAAAAAGTGATTCAAAGCGATAGGCGCAATCGATTCTGAACCTTGCAACTCCCTGTAAAACTGCGGCTTTTTAAATTTACTTTCGGAGTTCGAACTTTTTTGAAATTCCGTGCTGGGGGCGCTGCCCCCAACGCCACTTCAAGCGGAATCAGCATGACCGTGGCTCGTTGCACTGCGCCCGCACCACCCATGCAGATTTCGCTTTCCATTCTGCCCCCCGTGTTCGCCACAGGGCAGGGAGGCAAGGCCTTGCCTCCCGATTTGTATTCGGGAAGCGGAATTTCGTATTCTCAATCCATGAAAAATTTCAAATACACAAACGACGATGTGGCCTGGTTAGAGCCAATGGACTACCAAGGATTTTGGGTGGCGATTGCGCCCTATAACCTTGTGCTGCAAGACCGTGGTCATTGTGACGACCAAATCGCCCGCGGCCTTGTCGACGAGGCCACTGTTTTGAATGTTCTCAAGGCTATGGCTCGGATGGAACTGGCTAAACGCCATGAATTGCGCTGGAAATCTGCAATACCTTGGCTCAAAGTGGTGAAGTAATACAAGTCAGATTGAGTTGTTATCGCTGACCGCAAGATGTGCGTGGTAGTACCACGCATCTTGGCAAGGGAGACGCTGGCGCTCTCCCGTTGCATCCCTCTCGACCTGGCCCGGATCAGGCCTTGAGCCCTCCCGCGCCACTCAACCGCATCGCCGGTTGACCACTCGCAAGGGAGACCTCGCTCTCCCTGCACCCATCGATCAAAAGGCGTTCCTGCCCTTTGAAATCCTGACCAACCATTCGCCGTTTGGATGCCGTCAACGCATCGGCGCTGAACCAGGGCCGCCGTAACAACCCAAGGCACTCGAGAATGCTCAGCTTGCTATCGGCTCTAGCCGACTGCAGCTCGAATCGCTCAGGTTCGGTTGGCGGTGAGCCAACTTGTAAGTTCCTGTTCGCCGCTGTTCGTAATGTGAAATAGACTGCTTGCTGATTTGTGCACGAGCCTGCCAACACACAGCTTATCAAGTGACTTTGTGACAGACGATGGGCTGCATTTTGCGCTAGCACCTAACTGTGATCGCGACAGTCCACCCGGCTTTGCGTGAGCCAATAACATCAATAACTCTTTTTCGGCCGGCACCTTTTTGCTCACAAACGTTTCATCACCAATGGACTCGACAAATGGCAGCATGGAACGAGTCAAGGCCAGCATCACCTGGGCGACCTTGCTCTCTTCGCCGTGGTGGAAAAGCCTGACAAACTCCGCCAGTATCCAACCAGCGCCGTTCGCCAATAAGGCAGCATCTATTCCAGTGGGGTCAACTTGCTTGACGTGGACTGCATTCCGCTTGCTCCGGATATTATATATGAGGCCATATGCAGCCCTTGGTATCAAGAACCTCAATGCATCATCGAGCGACGCATCCTGTTCGATATGCGCCATCGTGGTCTTCACCGACTTAATCTCCGCTGGTGCGGCTCCAGTTCTGATATGTTCAATTGCTCGAAAGGTGTGTTCTACGAAGCGGCCGCCCTGAGTTAACGCCTCCTCGTTCTCTCCCGCTTGAAACTTGGATACTAATTTCTCGTAGGTACGAACTAGATCCTCCGCAAGTGAACTGGGAATTACGGTGGAGAGATCCTTTATCAGCTCATCCCTCATTCGCTGACAGCCTTATAAAGCCAAACGTCTTTCTTGCCGACCTTTGCCTTTTTTCGGGTCAGCTTACCATCCCTTACTAGGTCTGCTATAGGTCCCGATAGAGAGGTTTTTTTGGCATTAATGGCCATTTCTTGAAGTCGATCAAATACGTCAAGAAGAGAGCGTTCTTGCTCAAACCAACCGTCAGAGAGTATCTTGTTGAGTGAGCTCCTTATTGGAATTCCGGTACGTTTTCGCTCCTTAGGTGCCTTGACATCACTCCGAGCGGCGGCATCATCGCCTGTCCCTTTCGACATCACCTTAGGTTTGGTGCGTCGGGCGGTGTATGTGCTTGAAGGAGCTGATTTGGCGCCACTTATGATTTTCGCAATCGCTTCCAAATTCGCGGTGCGAACGGCGTAGTGGCCGCCTACGACTGTCAACAGGTGTTGATCTTTCAATTTCTTTAGGATCGGCCGCAAGCTTCCGCCAGCGATCCCCAAAGCCACTTCAAGATCGGCAGGTTTAGTTTTTGGATCGAGGTTCTCATCCAAAATATACCGCCAACCCAACATCCCGACGAGATATACAAGTACTTTATTCTCATTGCTCAGGGAGGTTCCATCTGGCGTGAACACGATCTCCTTTGTTTGAGGATCGTACCGGATATAAAGTGAAACTATGTCCTCTATTCGTTCTTCTGTGATCTTGTCATGATCTGCAACTAAATCCTTTAGGGCCATTTCTCCTCCGCTACTTTTTCTTAAATGAATTTTGCACCAAACCGATGCCCGATTTCGTTACGTAGAAGTAACCCGCATTCTGGTGTGCGGGAGCTATCGCCCCAGACTTTAGGGCGAGATTGAAGTCGCGAGGAAAATTCGCTGGCATAGGTTCTTTTGCCAAAGAAAATCGTGACTTAATATCATCTTTTGAAAATGCGGTTAGACCTTCGTGTAAAGACATAAAGTGGCCGATTGCTACGATCTGATCGGGCTTTTTACTAGCGTTCACCTCGTCCAGGTACTCCCTCAGCGAAACTGGGGCCTCGGAGGAGGCGGACGGGGCGCCAGTCGGAGCTGCATTGCCAAGGCCGGGCGCTGGAGTTCCGCCGAGCACCAAATGCATAATGTGGGCAGCCGTCGCCGAATTAACCTTCCTCTGTATACTTATGCCTGAGCCGCTGAGGGTCAGTTCGAACGCCTCACTACTATCTTGTGCTTCTTCCATTTGGTCCTCGATTCTTTAAAGCAGCTTGAACGATATGGACTTGGTGCCGGCTTGTCAATTAAAAGTATGGAGCAACTGCGTTGCGGTATGCGTTTGACAGAATATAAGCCGCGTTTTATGCCCTAAATAAAAGGCATATGGCCTCACTTTATGCACAATAAGGTCCTCAATATACATACACGTATAGCGCAACCGACATTTAAAATGAAGAATATATATAAAATAGCGATACAAAACAACGTGTTAAAGAGCCGTAATTCGTCATGGATGGAGAAGGGATAGAGGCAATACGTTGGTGTATGCATCAAATTAGAATAAGGGCTTTGCCCCCGGCGCGGGCAAGGGCGCGGTCTCCCGAGGCTCCGCGCCCTTCGGGCTTCGTGCACCCGCCGCGCTGGTCCTTGCCCTTGCCACCCCCATTCTCGCCGAAGGGCAGGGGTTCAGAGGCCTGAACCCCAGATTGGATTTCTCCGTCAACGTCCGAGGGTATGGCCGCGCACTTCTTCGGACAGCCGGATGCAAAACGGCGAGGGCCGCTTCTTTTTGTCCGGCTTCGGATTCTTCGGTTGTTTGGATTTACGGCTTGCCGCCCTGGAGAATGTCTTTTTTAGGGACATGGCGGCACCGGAGGTTCATTGAACCTCAGGTGCTCAAGTTGGGCGTTCCAGTCCGATAAGACCTCGAACAATTGGTTCGAATTTTCATCATCTAGGTGCGCCATTTCTCCTGAAAATCACTTGATTGAATTTTCCAGGCGCTTTGCGCTCAGGTTCCGGGCCGCGTCTTCACGGTTTCTTCTCCGCCGTGACCGCCTCGGCGGCGAGTTCCACTTCCGCCGCTTCCATTTCCGCTTTGGCCTCTTCTTCCGCTTCGGCTTCCGCCTCGCGTTCCGCTTCCGCGTTTTCGGCTGCCCAGACGCCGGCGGCTTCCACCGCGACCGGCGAGGCGGTCGGCAGGACGCCGAGGTAGCTTTCCGTCTCCTGCGTCGGCACGACGGCGCGCTGTGTCATGCGGTAGAGCGCATAAAGCGCGATTGCCGCGAAGGTTATCCCGAGTACCGGCCAGAAGGCGAAGGGTCCGGCCCGTTCCATCGCCCAGCCGGTCGCGAGCGGGCCGACGATGGCGCCGAGCCCGAAGGTGAAGACCAGCCCGCCGGAGGCTGCAGGCATGTCTTCGGCCGAGAGCGTGTCGTTGGTATAGGCGAGAAACAGCGCATAGAGCGGCGTCGTCACCCCGCCGGCGAAAAAGGCGGAGGCCATCAGCGCCACCAGCCCGCCGCCGGTCAGCCAGCCGAGCAGGCAGGAGGCGGCGCCAAGGCAGGAGGCGCCGAAGATCAGCTTGCGCCGGTCCATGCGGTCCGACAGCCAGCCGATGGGGTATTGCAGCACCAGCGCGCCGGCAAAGAGCATGGCGACGAACAGCGCGATCTGCGAGGCGGTCATGCCGATCTGCGAGCCGAACACCGCGCCCATGCCCGATTGCGTCGCATAGACGCTGCCGAGCAGGAAGATGCCGACCGTGCCGAGCGGCGAGCCGGCGAACAGGCTGCGCAGCGACATCGGCCGCGCGACCTCCACCGCCGGCACATGGGCGACCGACAGAAGGATCGGCGCAAACGAGATCGACACCAGGATCGAGGCGCCGATGAAAAGCACCGAGGTGCCCGCGTCGCCGAGCGACAGCAGCCCCTGCGCGCCGATGATGCCGAGCGTCTGCGCGATCATATAGGCGGAGAGCACCTTGCCGCGCGTCTCGTTGGTGGCGGCATCATTGAGCCAGCTTTCCGCGGCGACATAGATCCCCGACATGCAGAAGCCGATAAGCACCCGCAGCAGCGTCCAGGCTATGGGATCGGTGAAAAGCGGGAAGGAAATCAGCCCCGCCGACATGAAGCTGCCGAGCGCCGCGAAGACACGCACATGCCCGACGCGGCGGATCAGTGCGGGCGTGAAGCGCGCGCCCGACAGGAAGCCGGTGAAATAGCCCGAGGTGACGATCGCGAGTTCGGCGGCCGAGAACCCCTCGATGCCGCCGCGCAGGCCGATCAGCGTGAAATGCATGCCGTTGCCCAGCATGATCAACACAATGCCGAGCAGCAGCGCCCAGACCCCGGCCAGAACCTGAAACATGACCCGTCCTTTCGCGCCCGTGATCGCGTCTTCCCGTCAAAGCCTTGGCACAGGCGGGCATGCGCAATCGTCGTTGCAGCGTCGCATCCCGGTCCGATTGCGACAATTGTGACGCTGCGTAAATTTCAGGCAATTGCCGGCGATGTTTCCAACCGCCTGAAAACGCTTTAGCTTCGCCCGCAAGACAAGCGATCGATCAGGGAGATGCCGGACATGACGACACGGGACGACGCGGTGGCGCGGGCCGCGCGCTATTTCGACGAGGGCGCTTTTCGCACGGATCTGGCGCGGCTGGTCGCCTTCGAGACGGAGAGCCAGAACCCGGCGCAGGCAGCGGAACTGCGCCGCTACATCGATGAATTGGCCCGTCCCTGGCTGGAGCGTCTCGGCTTTGCCTGCGAGGTGCTGGAAAATCCCGACCCGCGCGGCGGGCCGCTCTTGTACGGCGAGCGCATCGAGGATCCGGCGCTCGAGACCGTCTTCACCTACGGCCACGGCGATGTCATCCGCGCCCAGACCGAACAGTGGCGCGAGGGGCTGCACCCCTTCAAGCTGGTGGAGGAGGGCGACAGGCTCTACGGGCGCGGCACGGCCGACAACAAGGGCCAGCACCTGATCAATCTCTCCGCGCTGGAAGCGGTGCTTGAGCTACGCGGTTCGCTCGGCTTCAACGTCAAGATCGTGCTGGAAATGTCGGAGGAAACCGGCTCGCCGGGTCTGGCCAAGCTCTTTGCCGACAACCGCGAGCGCTTCGCAGCCGACGTCCTGATCGCCTCCGACGGGCCGCGTCTGGAACCCGACCGCGCGACGATGTTCATGGGTTCGCGTGGCGGCGTGAACTTCGATCTCAAGGTGCATTTGAGGGACGGCGCGCATCACTCCGGCAACTGGGGCGGGGCGCTCGCCGATCCGGCGACGATCCTGGCCCATGCGATTGCCGCCATCGTCGACCGGCGCGGCTCGATCCGTATTCCCGGATGGCGGCCGACCAGCCTGACGCCGGAGATCCGCGAAACGCTCAAGGGCCTGCCGGTCGATGGCGGCGACGGGCCGAAGGTCGATCCCGACTGGGGCGAGCCGGACCTGACGCCGGCGGAGCGCGTCTTCGGCTGGAATTCCTTCGCGGTGCTGGCGATGACGAGCGGCGTGCCGGAGGCGCCGGTCAACGCGATCTCGGGCGAGGCCCGCGCCCATTGCCAGCTGCGCTATGTGGTCGGCACCGACCCGGACGACATTCTCCCCGCCCTGCGCCGCCATCTCGACCGCGAGGGCTTCGACATGGTGGAGATCACGCCGGCGGACCGGGTGTTCTTCCGCGCGACCCGGCTCGATCCGTCGAACCCCTGGGTCGGCTTCGTCGCCGCCTCGCTGGAAAGGACCGCAGGCCAACCGCCGCATGTCCTGCCCAATCTCGCAGGATCGCTCCCCAACGACACCTTCTCCGAGGTGCTCGGCCTGCCGACCGTCTGGGTGCCGCATTCCTATCGCGGCTGCTCGCAGCATGCACCCGACGAGCATGTCATCCAGTCCACCTGCCGCGAGGCGCTGCAACTGATGGCGGGGCTGTTCTGGGACATCGGCGAGCGCTCCGCGAAAGCGCCGTCGTAACGGCGGGTTAAGGCAAAGCGGCACCCGCGCTCGACGCAAGGCGCATCAGGCCGTAAAACGCGAGAAGTTTCGGTTTCTCGCGTTTTACGGGTGTGCTGGTGGTGGGTCTTTCGGATCGGTTCTTGCGGTTGCCTCGTCGGGCTGTGGCCGCCGTTTTTCTGGCGCTCGGCCTTGGCGCATGCGTTTCGGAAAATCCCGCCTATCCCGCCTATTATCGCTATGCGGTGGATGTGAAGGTGGACGGCGAACCGGTCACCATCGAGCGGGTGATCAAATGCACCGGGGAGTTCGTGACCGGCTCGACCGTCGCGCCAAGTGCGACTTTCAGCAGAACATACATCAGTCCGCCGGTCATCGGCGCGAAAGTCCCGGACAGCACGGCGGCTGTTTATGTTCCAGTCGTATCCGCCTGTTTCTGGGCTGCGTTGGATGACGAGGGGCGCACCTGGGAGGGCAAGACGGTTGATGCCTGGCAAGAGGCGGCGCCCTTCACCGAGGGCCACCCTACGCTCAAGCCCGGCTCTAAACTGCCGATCCTGTGGGTGGAGGATGCCGAGCGTTTCGCCAATATCGAATACCATATCAGCGAGCGGTCGCTGTCGGGCGAGAACGGACGGATAGAGTTCGTCCGCGCCCATCCGCCGGAAAAGGTGGACGAAGCGGCCTTCGAGGCCTCGGAGCGCCGCGCCCGCCTGGAAAGCCCCGATCTCACGCCGTTTTTCTTTCCCGAAGACGGCAAGGTTATCGAGAGTACGAAGATCTACCGCGATCGCTTTGGCCCATGGGAGGGTCGCCATGACGGGCCGGGTATCAGACCTGTTTGTTATGCGGCTTGGGTTATTTCCCGCGACGAATGGCAGAAGGTCCCCGGGGTCGAACAGTGGGTTGCGTCGCTAAGGCCGGAGGAAAATACGGCCTACCGGCTGTCGTTCGACCTTGCCGAGACCTTTGACGAGGTCTTGCCGGCCGTTCACGGGCGCAGCGGACAGAGGCTTTTTCCGATCGGTTATGTCTCTGACCGGGACCGGGAAGACGTCGGCCGGTTCGCGTTTTTCGATACGGTCCACCCGGTCGTCCACACGCGCGAGGGCCTCTATGTCGATCTGGATCGCTCCGGACTGGCCGGATGTAATTATGGTGCCCTCAATCCGGAGAGCCGTCATTGGGTCTGGGCAAAAGCCAACTACCTCCGTGACGCTGGGCCGAATGATGCCTCTGTCGTGCGTTTTGACAGTGCTCGTCTGTGGGCCGCGCTCCCGTGGCGTTACCCATATTACGTCGCCGAGCTCGACGCATTCGTTCTCTTTAGATCGATTTCCCCGGGTGGAAGCACAAGCGGCGAGCCTGTTGAACAGGGATGGACAGAATGACGCTTTCTCAAGATGTTGCGCCGATCTGATACGAGATATCGGGTCGTCATCCCGGACTCCGCACAAGCGAAGATCCGGGATCGGAGAGGCACGACGTTTCAGCTCTTGTCTCGTGAAGACGACCGGGGCTTTGGCTCCCCGATACCGGGTCGCGGCTTCGCCTTGCCCGGCATGACGCGGGAGTGGCGATACCCTCCGTATGCCCGCAAACAAGGCGGCTGAAGAGCTGTTCCGCCCGCCCGCGATAGCCGGCGCCTCGCCTTCGATTGTGATCTCCGGCCAGCGATGGTCTGTGCCAAAGTGTCGCGGGCGCGAACCGCGTCGGCACACCGGGCGTAAAATTTGTCATCCAGACGGGAGGACAGGATGATCGATTTTCGCACCCCATACGACCCGCGCGACCTGTCGCGCATGATGAGCCTTCAGGCGAGCTATCTTCGCCAGGACGGGCTTGTGATCGAAGCCCGCGCCCTGGCGAAGCGGGCCGACGCGTTCGGCGCCTATGCGATGCTCATGCAGGATCTCGGCACGTTGCCGGTCCGGTCGGAGACCGGCGCCCGCACGTGAACGCACGGCTTTTTCCCCCGACGCGTGCGGAGGCAACGGCGCGGCTTGCGGCGTTTCTTCCGCACGCGGGCAAGACTTACGCGAAGCTGCGCAATCACGACCCCGGTCCCGATGCGCCCTCGCATGTCTCCAGGCTTTCGCCTTACGTTCGCCACCGCGTGCTCACCGAGGCTGAACTTGTCCGCGCCGCCGTCGACCGGCATGGTGAGGGGCCTGCGGAAAAATTCATTCAGGAAGTCTTCTGGCGCACCTACTGGAAGGGCTGGCTCGAGCTTCGCCCCGGGGTCTGGGACGCTTATTGCGAGGATCGCGACACCGCCCGGATCGAGGTCGCCGGCGACTCCTATCTCGCCGAGCATCTCGCCCGCGCCGAAGAGGCCCGCACGGGGATCGACTGTTTCGACCACTGGGTGCGCGAGCTGGTCGAGACCGGCTATTTGCACAATCACGCGCGCATGTGGTTCGCCTCGATCTGGATTTTCACGCTGAAACTGCCGTGGGAGCTGGGCGCGGATTTCTTCCTGCGGCATCTGCTCGACGGCGATCCGGCCTCCAACACCCTTTCCTGGCGCTGGGTCGGCGGGTTGCAGACGCGCGGCAAGACCTATCTGGCACGCGCCGACAATATCGCCGCCCACACCGGCGAGCGCTTCAACCCGCAAGGGAAGCTGGCGCAAGAGGCGCTGCCGCTCGACGGCCCTCTACCGCCCTTGCCACGGCCGATTGTGCCCGGTCCACGGCTCGGGAAGGACGGCGGTCGGACCGGGCTTCTCGTTTTCGATGACGATGTGGACGTGCAGGACCTGTCGGATCGCGTCGCGCCGGTCGCCGTGGCAGGCGTTTCGAGCGCCGCCTTGCGCTCGGACGTGTCGGTCTCGGGGCAGGTGCAGGATTTCGTTGCGGCCGTGCTGGACGATAGCCTGTCGCGGTTCTCGGTACCTGGCGCGCGCTTGCGCGATCAGGTGATGACGCCGCATGGCGTTGACGAGGCCGTGCGCGACTGGGCGCGCGACCATGCCCTCGACCGGGTCGTCGCCCGTCACGTGCCGGTCGGGCCGGGGCGCGCCGTCGCGGATCGCATTGCGCGGGCGCTCCAGCCCGACGGCGTCGCCTTTCTTCAGGAGATGCGCGGCTACGATGCCCGCGCCTGGCCCCTTGCCACCAAGGGCTTCTTTCCCTTCAGAAAACAAATTCGCGAACTGACCGCTGCACTTGGGGCTTCCGGCTGAGTGCAGGGCAGCTCTTCCTTCACACCGCTTGACCCGCCCGCGGCCGTCTCCTATCGTCGCGCTTGATTTCGTTGGGGTGCCCGAACGGGCTGAGAGACGCGAAGATGCGTCAACCCACTGAACCTGATCCGGGTCGTGCCGGCGGAGGGAACGAATGATGCGCCGCAAGGCGCAGGACCGCGATCTCAGACGGTCTTTCGGATCTCACCCTTCGCCAGATACCCGCCCGGATCGCAAGCAACGATTTGCGCCTTGCACGGTTTTCCGTGTTCGACGCCGGGACAGCGGGTGAGACATGGACGCGACGACACGCGACGGCACGGCGGAGACCTTGCACCACGGCGCCGGCAAACAGGCGCCGCCCGCAATCGCGCTGACCATCGCCGGCTCCGACAGCGGCGGCGGAGCGGGCATTCAGGCGGATCTCAAGGCGTTTTCGGCGCTTGGCGTCTATGGCGCCAGCGCGATCACGGCGATCACGGCGCAAAACACGCGGGCCGTCACCCATATTCACGACATTCCGCTCGATGTGGTTGCCGGCCAGATCGCCGCCGTGCTCGACGATCTCGACGTGGCGGCGGTGAAGATCGGCATGCTGTCCTCGCCGGAAATCGTCGAAACGGTTGCCGAGGCGCTGGCCACTTACAAAGGGCCGGTGGTGCTCGATCCGGTGATGGTCGCCAAGTCCGGCGCGCAACTGCTGCGGGACGAGGCGGTGGCGGCGGTGCGCGACATTCTGGTGCCTCGCGCGACGCTGGTGACGCCCAACCTGCCGGAGGCCGCGCTTCTGCTCGGCGAGGAGCCTGCGACGGACCTTGCCGCTGCCGAACGACAGGGGCGCGCGCTTGCAGCCCTCGGCCCGGCCGTCCTGATGAAGGGCGGACATGCGCAAGGCGCCGTTTGCACGGATCTGCTGATCGCCGGCGACCTGCCGTCGGTCGCCTTGAAGGCGCTGCGGCTCGACACGAAGAACACCCATGGCACCGGTTGCACCCTGTCGGCCGCGATTGCGGCGGGGCTGGCGAAAGGCGCCGACCTCGCGCAGGCCGTGCGCGAGGCCCATGCCTATCTGCATGGCGCGATCGCCTGCGCCGACGAACTTCGGGTCGGCTCGGGACACGGGCCGGTGCATCACTTCTATCGCCAATGGGGACGCCAATGACGAATGTCTCGGTCATCGGCGCCGGCGTGGTCGGCCTGGCCTGCGCCACGGCTTTGACGGAAGCAGGCCACGACGTCACGGTCCACGACCGGGGTGAGGGTCCCGGTCCCGCCTCCTGTTCCTGGTGGGCCGGCGGCATGCTCGCGCCCTGGTGCGAGGGCGAGAGCGCGGAAGAGCCGGTGGAACGGCTCGGCGCGGAAGCGCTCGACTGGTGGGCCGCGCGCGTCGACGGTGTCGCGCGCAACGGCAGTCTCGTGGTTGCGCCGGCGCGCGATGCGGCGGATTTGCGCCGTTTCGAGCGCCGCACGCGAAATGCCGAGAAGATCGACGGCGAGCGGGTCGCCGAACTTGAGCCCGACCTTGCCGGGCGCTTCCGCCAGGCGCTGTTCTTTGCCGGCGAAGGCCATCTCGACCCGCGCGCAGCCCTTGCCGGACTGCGGCAGCGTTTGTCCGAGAGCGGGACGGAGATTTGCTATGGCAGCGAGATCGATCCGGAAGATGCGACCGGCGATCAGGTGATCGATGCGCGGGGCTTTGCGGCGCGCGGCGACCTCGCGGAGCTGCGCGGCGTCAAGGGCGAAATGCTGGTGCTGCGCTCCGCCGACGTCACGCTGTCGCGCCCGGTGCGGCTGTTGCATCCGCGCATTCCGCTCTACATCGTGCCGCGCGGCGAAGGCGTCTTCATGGTCGGCGCGACCATGATCGAAAGCGACGAGCGCGACCGCATTTCCGCCCGCGCCATGCTGGAGCTTCTGGGCGGCGCCTATGCGCTGCATCCCGCCTTCGCGGAAGCCGAAATCCTGGAGATCGGCGTCGATGCGCGACCGTCCTTTCCCGACAACCTGCCGCGGCTGATCCGCGAGGGCCGCGTCATCCGGGCCAATGGCACCTATCGCCACGGCTTCCTGCTCGCCCCGGCGCTCGCCGCACAGGCGGCGCGCCTTGTCGCCGATCCGTCCTCCAAACCGGAGTTTATCCATGAGCATCATCGTTAACGGCGAACCGCATGAGCTTGCGCCGTCTTCGCTGGCGGCGCTCCTGAACGATCTTGGCTATGGCGACGCCATCGTCGCCACCGCACTCAACGGCGATTTCGTGCCGTCGGAGGCGCGGGATGAAACGGCCGTCGCCGATGGCGACCGGGTCGAGATCCTCGCGCCGATGCAGGGAGGCTGAGCCATGCTCAAACTCTACGATCACGCGGTCGAAAGCCGGCTGCTGCTCGGCACCGCGCTCTATCCTTCGCCCGCGATCATGGCCGAGGCCGTGCGCGCCGCACGTTGCGATATCGTGACCGTGTCGCTGCGGCGGGAATCGGGTTCGGCGCGCGCCGGTCAGGATTTCTGGGGCTTTATTCGAGATCTCGGCATTCGCGTCCTGCCCAACACCGCCGGCTGCCACACGGTCAAGGAGGCGGTGACCACCGCGCAGATGGCGCGCGAGGTCTTCGGCACGTCCTGGGTGAAGCTCGAGGTGATCCATGACGCCGACACGCTCCAGCCGGACGTCTTCGGACTGGTCGAGGCGGCGCGCATCCTCAGCGACGACGGCTTTCAGGTGTTTCCCTATTGCACCGAGGATCTTGGTGTCGCCGAACGGCTGATCGAGGCCGGCTGCGAGGTGCTGATGCCCTGGGGCGCGCCGATCGGCTCGGCGCGCGGTCTCAACAATGTCTACGGGTTGCGGTCGCTACGCGCGCATTTTCCCGACATTCCGCTGATCGTCGATGCCGGTCTCGGGCTGCCGTCGCATGCGGCGGCCGCGATGGAGCTTGGCTACGACGCGGTGCTCCTCAACACGGCGGTCGCCAAGGCCGGCGATCCGGGAATGATGGCCGATGCCTTCGCCCGCGCGGTCGAGGCCGGGCGGCTGGCCTTTGCCGCCGATCCGCTGGAAGCGCGCGACATGGCGGCCCCTTCCACCCCCGTTCTCGGCAAGGCGTTCCTGGAATGAAACTCGATCCCTTCTACCCAATCGTCGACAACGCGGCCTGGATCGCGCGCATCGTGCCGCTCGGCGTCCGGCTGGTGCAGCTGCGCATCAAGGACCGGCCGGACGACGAGGTCCGCGCCGGGATCCGAGAGGCGGAGGCGCTTTGCCGCCGCCACGACTGCATGCTGGTCGTCAACGACTTCTGGCAGATCGCCATCGAGGAAGGCTGCCGTTTCGTTCATCTCGGTCAGGAGGATCTGGCCGAGGCGGATCTCGACGCGATCCGAAAGGCCGGGCTGGGTCTCGGCCTCTCCAGCCACGACCACGCGGAACTGGAAACGGCGCTGGCCGCGACGCCCGACTACATCGCGCTCGGGCCGGTCTATCCGACCATCCTGAAGAAGATGAAATGGGCCGAGCAGGGGCTCGACAAGCTGACCGAATGGAAAAAGGCGATCGGGGATATCCCGCTCGTCGCCATCGGCGGCATGAGCGTGGAGCGCGCGCCGGGCGCCTTTGCCGCCGGCGCCGACATCGTTTCCGCCGTCACCGATATCACCCTCAACGACGACCCCGAAGGACGCGTCCGCGCCTGGCTCGCCGCGACGCGGCGCTGAGGCAATTCGTGCAACTTTGACAATATGAGGCACAAAAAATGCGAATTCTGGTATTGTTTTTGACGATTTTGATGAGCGCGCCGGCCATGGCGGCCGACAAGATGACGCTGCTGCTCGACTGGTACGTCAACCCCGACCACGGTCCGGTGATCGTCGCGCAGGAGCTCGGCTACTTCGCGGACGCGGGTCTCGAGGTCGAGGTGATCGCCCCGGCCGACCCGTCCGCGCCGCCCAAGATGGTGGCGGCCGGCAAGGCGGATCTGGCGATCGCCTACCAGCCGCAGATCCATCTGCAGGTCGCCGAAGGCCTGCCGCTGAAGCGCGTCGGCACGCTGATCGCTTCGCCGCTGAACTGCCTGATGGTCAGGGACGACGGGCCGATCAAGACCATCGCCGACCTGAAGGGCCGCAAGGTCGGCTATTCGGTCGCCGGCGTCGAGGAGGCGCTGATGGTGGCGATGCTCGCCAGGCACGGGCTGACGCTGGACGATGTCGAGATGATCAACGTCAACTGGTCGCTGTCGCCGTCGGTCATGTCCGGCCAGGTTGACGCCGTGATCGGCGCCTACCGCAATGTCGAGCTGAACCAGATGGAGATCGAAGGCGTGAAGGGCCGCTGCTTCTTCATCGAGGAAGAGGGCACGCCGACCTATGACGAACTGATCTATGTCGCCAATCCGGAGCTGATGGACACCGACATGATCGCGCGCTTTCTCGAGGCGACCGAGCGGGCGACGCAATACATCATCAACCACCCGGAAGAGAGCTTCCGCATCTACTCCGGCACGGCCAAGGAGCTGCAGGACGAGTTGAACGAGCGCGCCTGGTTCGACACGATCCCGCGGTTTGCCTTGCGCCCGGCAGCCCTCGACCATCGCCGCTACCAGCGTTTCGAGGCCTTCCTGAAGGACGCGGGCCTGATCGAGACGATCAAGCCGGTCTCCGACATAGCCATCGACGTGACCGCGCCATGAGCGGTACGCCCGATTTCGGGTCGCCGGTGTTTGCGGCCTGGCGCGAGGCCGCCGGGCCGGCCTGGCCGGCCTACACCGGCCACGCCTTCGTGACGGGCCTTGGCGACGGCACGCTGCCGCGCGAGGCCTTCCTGCATTATCTCAAGCAGGACTACATCTTCCTGTTCCACTTCGCCCGCGCCTGGGCGCTGGCGGTAGTGAAGGCGCAGACGATCGAGGAGGCGCGGCTCGCCGCCTCCATCGTCGACGGGCTGGTCAACGCGGAGATGTCGCTGCACGTCGAGATTTGCGGCAAGGCCGGCCTCGAGGAGGCCGATCTGCTGTCCGCGGAGGAGGCGCTGGAGAACCTCGCCTACACCCGATACGTCACCGACGCGGGGCTTTCGGGCGATTTTCTCGACCTGATCGCAGCCCTTGCCCCTTGCGTGATGGGCTACGGCGAGATCGGGCTGGCGCTGAAGGAAGCCTCCGCGTCCGACACGCCCTATCGCGACTGGATCGAGACCTATGCCGGCGACGAGTATCAGGAGCTTTGCGGCAAGGTCGGCGCGCTGATCGAGACGGCAAGTGTCGCGCGTCTCGGCGCGCGGCCGCAGGACGCACCGCGCTTTGCGGCCATAGCCGCCCGCTTCCGGAACGCCACGCGGCTGGAAGTCGGCTTCTGGGACATGGGCCTCAGGGGCCACGTTTGAGGATCACCTGTGACAATGGTTGAAACGACCGCCTCCGCTTATTGGTCCGCACCGGCACTTCGGCTGGCGGGCAGCTTCCGCCACGCCGGACGGCCGCTGTTCGACGGACTCGACCTGCCGGTGGAGGCGGGGCGCTGGACCTGTCTGCTCGGGCCGTCCGGCGTCGGCAAATCGACGGTCCTGCGGCTTTTTGCCGGCCTCGGCACGGGCGGCACCTTCGACGGCGAGATCGCGGCGGACGACGGGGTCGCCATTGTCGACAGGGTCGCCTTCATGGCCCAGACGGATCTCCTTGCACCCTGGCTCGACGTGATGGGCAACGTCACGCTCGGCAGCCGGCTGCGCGGCGAACGGATCGACCGGGTGCGCGCCCGCGACCTCATCGCCCGCGTGGGTCTTGCCGATCATGTGGAAAAGGCGCCGGCGCGGCTGTCGGGGGGCATGCGCCAGCGGGTGGCGCTGGCCCGCGTCCTGATGGAGGACCGTCCGATCGTGCTGCTCGACGAGCCCTTCGCCGCGCTGGACGCGCGAACCCGCGCGGAAATGCAGGATCTTGCCTTCGACACGCTGAAGGGCCGCACGGTGCTGCTGGTGACCCATGATCCGGCGGAAGCCGTGCGCCTCGGTCACCGGATTTTCATTCTGGCGGAAACCGGCCTGTCGGAGGTCGAGGCGCCCGCGCTCGATCCCGTGCGTCCCGTCGAGGCGAAAGAAACCATGGACATGCAGGTGCGGCTCTTCCGCGCGCTCAAGGGAGAACCGGCATGAGCGCGGGACGGGAATTCTCCGACGACGTCTCCAAAACCGGGCGCGTGCGCGATGCGGTGCTCGCCGCAGGCGTGGCGGTGTTGCTGTGGCAGGCGTTGGTCTGGGTGACCGGCGTTCCGCCGTTCATCCTGCCCGGCCCCTGGCGCGTCGCCGAAAGCCTCGTCGCCAATGCCGCATTGATCGGCGAACATGCTCTGACCACCATTGCCGAGGTGTTGATCGGCCTGCTGCTTGGCGCGGCGCTCGGGGCGGCGACCGCGCTGCATCTGATGATCTCGCCGCTGGCGCGAAGGCTGGTGCTGCCGATCATGGTGTTCAGCCAGGCGGTGCCGGTTTTCGCGCTCGCCCCGATCCTGACGCTGTGGTTCGGCTACGGCATGGCCTCCAAGATTGCGATGGCGTTGCTGATCATCTATTTTCCGGTGGTCTCGACCTTCTACGACGGGTTGCGGCGCACGGATCCGGGCTTGCTGGATCTCGCCCGCACCATGGGGGCGCCCCCATCGCGCACGCTTGTTTTCCTGCGGCTGCCGGCGGCGCTTCCCGCCTTCGGCTCCGGCCTCAGGCTCGCCGCCGTCTATGCCCCCATCGGGGCGGTGATCGGCGAATGGGTGGGCGCCTCCAAGGGGCTTGGATACCTGATGCTGCTTGCCAACGGCCGTGCCAAGACAGACCTGATGTTTGCCGCCCTCTTCGTGCTCGCGCTTTTCGCGGTGGTGCTTTATGCGGCGGTGTCCGCCTTCACGCGGCGCATGACGCGCTGGTCGAGCGAGACGACCGACGCGGGCTGAGCGCCCTCGATCCTCAGACCTTGTTCTTCAGGCGCCCGCGACATCGCCATCCGCGCCGGGTCGGGCCAGCAGCACCGCCGTGCCGGAGCGAAGCGACACGCGGACACCACCGTCGTTGCCGGATGCCACCCGGTTGGAGAGGGTCAGCGACTGACCCATGGTCACGTCGCGGTCGGTGAGCGGCCAGTCCACCCCGCCAAGGCTCAAGGCGCAGAGATCGGAAAAGGCGAGCACGGAAAACAGCGTTCCCGCCGGCAGGTCGACGGTCTGATCGCCGGGCATCAGCGGCCAGGCTTCTTCGGTGCCGCTGGTCATCATCACGGGCAGTCCCCCGGCATGCAGGCTGATGCCGTGCAGCAGATTGTGCACCGCGTGATCGGAGCGGGCCCCGCCGAGTGCGCCGGCGATGACGAGTGCGTCCGCGCCACGCGCCAAAGCTTCCGCGACCGCAAGTTCGCCGTCGGTCATGTCCTTGTCTTCAGGATAGGACTGGCGGCGAACATCCGCCCAGTCGCGGGCGAGAGCGTCGTCGCTGGAATCGAAATCCCCCACCCACAGTTCCGGCGTGACGCCGAGTGGAGCGGCATGGCGCATGCCGCCGTCGGCGGCAATTGCGCGGTGGTCGGCGATTTGCGCGATGAGGCGCGGGGTCGCGACGACCTCGCCGCCGAGAAGAATGAGAAAGGAGGTGCCGTCTTTCATGTCGCGCCGTCGGGTCCGGTTTCGCTGTCAAATCAATCATCGCCTTGTACCACGGCGATTTTTTTGCGCATTGTGCGATCAGGGGGGGACACAATGAATCTATCTTACATGCTCGCAGACCGCGCCGAGGCAGGAAACCCGGTGCGCGTGGCTTTGATCGGCGCCGGAAAGTTCGGCTCCATGTATCTGACCCAGGCGCGTTTGACCGCGGGCGTCCATGTCGCCGCAATCGTCGATCTCGATCCGGCCCGCGCACGCAAGACGCTTGCGACCTGCGGCTGGCCGCAGGAACAGGGCAACGCGCCCTCGCTGGATGCGGCGATGGCATCGGGTGCGACCCATGTCACCGATGCGCTCGCACCGGTGCTGGCGGATGGCCGTATCGACGTGGTGATTGAGGCGACCGGCGACCCGGCGGTCGGCATCCGCCATTGCCTGGCGATCATCGACAGCGGCAAGCATGTGGTGATGGTCAACGTCGAGGCGGACGTTCTGGCCGGGCCGCTTCTCGCCCGCAAGGCGCGGGCTGCCGGCGTGGTCTATTCGCTCGCCTGGGGCGATCAGCCGGCGTTGATCTGCGAACATGTCGACTGGGCGCGAACCTGCGGATTCAAGGTGGTCTGTGCCGGCAAGGGCACGCGCTACCTTCCGCAATACCATCAGCTCACACCGGATACGGTCTGGGACGTGTTGACGCAATATCTCGACATCACCGACCGCAGCATGATCAACCCGAAGATGTTCAATTCCTTCCTGGACGGCACCAAGTCAGGAATCGAGATGACGGCGGTGTGCAACGCGACCGGCCTGGTGCCGCAGCCCGACGGGCTGGCGTTTCCCCCGGCAAGCCGCTTCGAATTGTCCAGCGTCTGCAAGCCGCGTGAGGCCGGCGGCACGCTTGCCATGTCGGGCACGACGGAGGTCGTCTCCTCGCTCACCCGCGATGGCGAAAACATTCCCCATCACCTGGCGATGGGCACTTTCGTGGTGATCGAGGGCGAAACGGATTACGCGCGCCAGTGCTTTCGCGAGTATCACATGCTGGAGGACGACAGCGGACGCTATGCCACGCTGTACCGGCCGACCCACATGATCGGCATGGAGCTAGGACAGTCGGTCGCCTCCGCCGTTCTCAGGCGCGAGCCGACCGGCGCGCCGACCGCCTTCGTCTCCGATGTGGTGGCGACCGCCAAGCGGCCGATCAAGGCGGGCGATACGCTTGACGGCGAGGGTGGGGCAACGGTGTGGGGCAAGCAGCAGCCGGCGGCGGTTTCCCTGGAAAAGGCGTTCCTGCCGCTCGGTCTGGCAAGCGGCGTGCGGCTCACCCGCGATATCGCGGAAGGCGAGATACTGACCTGGGACAGCGTGACGATCGACGCCGACGATCCGGCGGTCAGGGTCCGTCGCGAGATGGAGGCGGCCTTTTCGCCGGGCTGAGCCCGGCAAGCGGACCCGCACCGAGACGACGCGGGAGGCGCGGGCCAGGCGCCCGCGCGCGCCTGTCCGCGACCCGGTGCCGTCAGGTTCGCGCAAACCGGGTGTGTCCCGGATTTCGAATGCGCAGAAGGTGTAGCCTCTTTGCCGGTTTGTTGCGCTTTCTGTTTTCTTCAAGTTCAATCCAATAAAAATAATTGATAAAAATTACAATTACGTAGTTGCGAGAATAATCACTATTTATTTTTTCCATTTATAGATTTTTCTATTCACGAGTTTTTTAGCGAATTGGGTGAATTCTGGTAAGCGCGTTAAATATCCCCGATCGTGCACATGAGATTTTTTAATTTTCTCCAGGAGGCGGAGACTGAAATGAAGTGGTCGTCCATCAAAATGAAGCCCAAGATTGTATTGGGGATGTCCTTTCCGATTCTTCTCTTGATCGTGATCGGTATCCTGTCGATCTCGAGCCTTGGAAAGCTCAAGACGGCCTCCTCCTGGGTCGATCATACCTATGAGGTTATTGGGCAGGCCCAGAACGTCATCGCTTCGGCCGTGAATATGGAAACCGGCATGCGCGGTTATCTGCTTGCCGGCGAGGATGCGTTTCTGGAACCCTACAGGGCCGGCGAAACGACCGCCTATGCACAGATCGATAGCCTTCAGGAAACGGTCTCGGACAATCCGGGGCAGGTCGCCAGGCTCGCGGAGGTCGAAAACCTGCTGCGTGAGTGGCAGGCCGATGTCACCGAGCCGGTAATCGCCTTGCGCCGCGAGATCGGTGATTCAAAGACCATGAACGACATGGCGAAACAGGTCGGGCAGGAGCGCGGCAAGACGTATTTCGACAAGTTCCGGGCGCAGATCGCGACCTTTATCGAGCGTGAACGCACGCTCCTTGCCGAACGCGAGGCGGAATTCGAGCGCCTGCTCGGCGAGCCGGTGGTCGCCACCGGCAAGGCGAAAGCAACCATCGACTGGGTAACCCATACCTTCAAGGTGATCGGGGCGGCCAATGAGATCATCGCGGCCGCCGTCGACATGGAAACCGGCATGCGCGGCTATCTTCTCGCTGGCAAGGAGGCATTTCTGGAGCCTTATGTGGGTGGCTCGGCGCGGTTCGCCGAACTGACGTCGGCGCTGCGCGAGACGGTGAGCGACAATCCGCCCCAGGTCGCGCTTCTGCGCGAGGTCGAGACAACGATCGCAAACTGGCGGAACGAGGTGGTGGAGCCGATGATCGCGTTGCGTCGCGAGATCGGTGACGCGCCGACGATGGATGATATGGCACGGCGCGTCGGCGAGGCGCGGGGCAAGGTGTATTTCGACCGGTTCCGCAAGTTGATGGCCGATTTCTCAGCGGAAGAAGAAGCGCTCAAGGTCGCCCGCCAGCAACAGAGCTCCGAGACCGAGGCCGACACGCGCATGCTGATCATCGGCGGCATCGCCATCGCGGTCGTGCTCGGCGGCGGTCTCGGCTTGCTGATCGGCAGCGGGATTTCCAGACCGGTCACCCGCATGACCGCGGCAATGGGCCGGTTGGCCGGCGGCGACAAGACGGTGGAGATCCCCGGCGCCGACCGCGGGGACGAAATGGGCGCCATGGCAGCGGCCGTTCTGGTGTTCAAGAACAACATGATCAAGGCGGAGGAACTGGCGGCGCGCGACGCGGAAGATGTCCGGGCAAGGGACGTGCGCGCGAAGCGGATCGACGAGATCACCCGGGAGTTCGACATGGGCGTGTCCGAACTGCTCGGCGCGGTCGCCGGCGCTTCGACGGATATGGAAAGCACCGCCACGTCGATGTCCGGCATCGCCGACGACACCAACAACCGGGCGACCACTGTCGCCAGCGCCGCCGAACTGGCATCCGCGAATGTCCAGACCGTGGCAAGCGCGACGGAGGAGTTGTCGAGCTCGATCCAGGAGATCGCGCGCCAGGTTTCTCAGTCGGCCGAGATCGCCGGCCGCGCCGTCGATCAGGCGTCCCGGACCGACGAACAGGTGAAGGGCCTCGCGTCGGCGGCGCAGCGGATCGGCGAGGTGGTCAGCCTGATTTCCGCCATCGCGGAACAGACCAACCTGCTGGCGCTGAACGCGACCATCGAGGCGGCGCGTGCCGGGGAGGCCGGAAAGGGCTTTGCCGTCGTCGCGGCGGAAGTCAAGGAGCTGGCGAGCCAGACCGCCAAGGCGACGGACGATATCGGCCGGCAGATCGGCGGCATCCAGAGCGAGACCGACGGAGCCGTCGCTGCGATCCAGTCGATCGGGACCACGATCGCCGAGATCAACGAGATCGCCGCCGGCATTGCCTCGGCGGTGGAGGAGCAGACCTCCGCCACCCGCGAGATCGCGCGCAATGTCGAGGAAGCGGCGGCGGGAACCGGCCATGTTACGTCGAACATCCTGCAGGTCACGCGGGCGGCGGGCGAAACCGGTGCGGCGGCGGTCAAGGTGACGGCGACAGCCGGCGAGTTGAGCGACAAGTCCGCACAGCTCAAGACGCGGGTCGAGACCTTTCTCGACGACGTGCGCAGCGCCTGAGATCAGGCCTGCCGGCAGGACGGCGGGGCCGATCGCCCCGTCGCATCCCGGACGTGCCGGTCGAGACCGGGTGTCTGCGTCAACATTCCACGACGTTGACCGCAAGGCCCCCCTTGGAGGTTTCCTTGTATTTGTCGGTCATGTCGAGGCCCGTCTGGCGCATGGTCTCGATGCAGCTGTCGAGCGGCACGAAATGGCTGCCGTCGCCGCGCAGCGCCAGCGAGGCGGCGGTGACCGCCTTGACCGCGCCGAGCGCATTGCGCTCGATACAGGGCACCTGAACCAGCCCGCCGATCGGGTCGCATGTCATGCCGAGGTGATGTTCGAGCGCGATCTCGGCGGCGTTTTCCACCTGCTCGTTTGTTCCGCCAAGCGCTGCGCAAAGCCCCGCTGCCGCCATTGCCGAGGCCGAGCCGACCTCGCCCTGGCAGCCGACCTCTGCGCCCGAGATCGAGGCATTGGCCTTGATGATGCCGCCAATCGCGGCGGCGACCAGCAGGAAGGTGCGAATGCCGTCCCGACAACCGTCCGGGCAATGGTCGAGATAGTAGCGGACAACGGCCGGCACCACGCCGGCGGCGCCATTGGTGGGGGCGGTGACGAGCGTGCCGCCGGCCGCGTTTTCCTCGTTCACAGCCATCGCGTAGACGCCGAGCCAGTCCATCACCGTGTGCTGGAAGGGGCGGTTCTTGCCGGCTTCCGCCAGAAGTTTTTCGTGGATCTGGCGGGCGCGGCGCTTCACCTTCAGCCCGCCCGGAAGTTGGCCGTCGCGCGACAGGCCGCGCTGCAGGCAGGCGTTCATTGCCTCCCAGATCCGGTCGAGCTCCGCATCCAGATCGAGGTCGGCGGCGTGGGGTGCGCGGGCGGCCTCGTTGGCGCGTTTCATCCCTGCGATCGAAAGCCCGCTCTCCGCGCCCATCTTCAGCATTTCCTTCGCCGAGCCGAAGGGGTAGGGCGCGCCGGCCTCTTCCGTCTGGGCCATCAGGTCGTCCTGGGCGGCCAGTTCCTCCGCGCTGACGACGAAGCCGCCTCCGATGGAATAGAGCGTGTCCTCGGCGAGTGCCGTGCCGTTGGCATCAAGCGCGCGAAAGATCATGCCGTTGGCGTGGCCTGCAAGCGGCGGGCCGTAGTCGAAGACGAGATCCTTCGCCGGATCGAAAGCAATCGGTCCGATGCCATCCACCTCAAGCGTGCAGTCGCGCGCGAGCCGCTCCATCTCGGCGTCGACGCCGTCGGGGTCGATGGTCGCCGGATCGTGGCCGGCAAGGCCGAGGCAGATCGCCCGGTCGCTGGCGTGGCCTTTGCCGGTGAAGGCGAGCGACCCGTGCAACGACACCTCGATGCGCGCAGGAACGACGGCGTTGTCGCGCAGGTCCTGAAGAAACCGGCCGGCCGCGACCATCGGCCCCATGGTGTGGGACGACGACGGCCCGATGCCGATCTTGAAGATGTCGAATACGCTGATGAACACGAACCCCTCCCGCGTCTGCCATCAAGGCCGCTCCCGACGGCGGGCGCGATCATGGCGTGCGAATCGCGGCCCGTCATCCGTGCAGTGCGGCAATGACGCAAACGAAAGGCTGGGTGACGTTTTCAGGTGATGCCGTCAGGTGTCCTCAGGCCACAGGAAGGCATAGACGGCGAGCGAGAAACCGATGTGCTCACGCAGCAGCGCGACGGCACTCGGCGTGTCGCGGTCGAGCGTCGCCTCCATCATCTGCGTGTGATGGGCAAGGCCAAGCGTCCGGGTGACGAGTTCGGTAAAGGCGGTGCGTGCGGCTGTGTCCAGCTCGCGATGGGCTGCGGGATCGAACAGCATGTGCCGGTGATGGCGGCGGAGTTGCTGGGTGATCTGGCGCTGAAAGCGTGTCAGGCAGTCCGACTGTCCGGCCGACAGCAGCGCGTCGTGAAAGCCGTCATGGCGAAGCTCCCATTCGGCCATGTCGGGCGCAGCGACGCCGGGGCCGGGAACCGGCGTGCGGGCGAAGCGATGATGGGCGGCGACGATGCGCCCCTCCCACTCCGCGTCGCCGGAAGCGATGGAGCGGGCGAGCAGCGCTTCTTCCGCCGCCCGCCGCCCGACCTGGAGGTCGCGGGTCGACGATGCGGAAACGGGCGCGACCCGGTAGCCGCGGTTGCGCTCCGAGACCACCAGACCCTCTGCTTCGAGCCGGGACAGCGCCTCGCGCAGGGGCGTCCAGCCAAGGCCGTAGCGATCGGTCAGCGTGGCGACGACCAGCGGTGTGCCGGCGACGAGCGCCGCGTTGACGATGTCGGCCCTGAGCCGTTCGAAGGCCTCGTCAGTCTTTGCCATTTCGGGCCTGTCCCTTGCCGGTTGCGGACCTGCGGTCTGTTCTGTGCGGCGCGTGACCGGCACCTTAGCAAAAAATATAATACCGGAAATTATATATAATATATTGAGCTCCGTCACCCCGCTTGCTAGGGTGATGCCACTTCATCCACCGCCAAAGTTCGCCGGAGCGCGACAGTCGGCGGGAAGCGCCGCGCAGACGGTGCCGCCGAGTGACCAGGACGACCGACATGCTCACGAACCAGGGTGCCGATGCGCGCCGCCTCGACGAAAACGATCCCCTCGCCGCGAAGCGTGATCTTTTCACCATTCCCGAGGGCGTGCTTTATCTCGACGGAAATTCGCTCGGCGTCTTGCCGGCCGCCGTGCCCGCCCATGTCCAGAAGGTCGTCACGCAGGAGTGGGGCACCAGCCTGATCCGCGCCTGGAACGAACACGACTGGATCGACCTGCCGCAGCGGGTCGGCGACAAGATCGCCCCGATCGTCGGCGCCGCGCCCGACACCGTCACCGCTTGCGACAACACCTCGATCAATGTGTTCAAGGTGCTGGCCGCCGCGCTCGCCCTGCGTCCCGAGCGCAAGGTTATCCTGTCCGACAACGGCAATTTTCCGACCGACCTCTACATGGCGCAGGGCCTGCGTGACCTGCTGGATCGCGGGCATGAGCTGAAGATCGTCGACCCCGAGGCCGTCGAGGCTGCAATCGACGACAGTGTCGCCGTCGTGATGCTGACCCAGGTGGACTACAAGACGGGGCGCCTGCACGACATGGCGGCGCTGACGAAGCGCGCGCACGAGGTCGGTGCGCTCACGGTCTGGGATCTGGCGCATTCCGCCGGTGCGGTCCCGGTCAAGCTGGACGCCTGCGGCGCGGATTTCGCCGTCGGCTGCGGTTACAAGTATCTGAACGGCGGACCCGGTGCGCCGGCCTTTCTTTATATCGCCGCCGGCCTGCAGAACGAGGTGACCGCGCCGCTCACCGGCTGGATGGGCCATGAGGCGCCGTTTGCCTTCGATCTCGATTTCCGCGCCGATACCGGGATCGGGCGCATGCGGGTCGGCACGCCGCCGGTTATTTCGCTCTCCGCGCTCGACAAGGCGCTCGACGCCTTCGCCGATGTCGACATGGAGGTGCTGCGCGAAAAGTCGATCAGCCTGAGCGAGTTGTTCCGCGCCGAAGTCGAGCGCCGCTGCCCGGAGCTGGAGCTTGCCAGCCCGCGCGACCCGCGCGCACGCGGCAGCCAGGTCTCCTTCCGCTTCGAGCATGGCTATGCGCTTATGCAGGCGCTGATCGCACGCGGTGTGATCGGGGACTTCCGGGCGCCCGACGTGGTGCGCTTCGGGTTTACCCCGCTCTATCTGTCGCACGCCGACGTTCTTGCCGCCTGCGACATTCTCGAGGACATCGTGAAGACCCGCGGCTGGGACAAGCCCGAGTTCCACAAGAAGGCCAAGGTGACATGAGCGATACGCCCGAGCCACGCGACAAGTTGCTGACACCGTTCGATCCGGAGACGGACGGCGCGGAGATGGAATTCGACGGCCGCATGTCCTATGGCGACTACCTCGGCCTCAACCGGATCCTGACGTCGCAAAATCCGCTGTCCGAGGCCCATGACGAGATGCTGTTCATCATTCAGCATCAAACCTCGGAACTGTGGATGAAGCTCGCGATCCACGAGCTTGTGGCGGCGAAACGGCAAATCGCCTCCGACGACCTGCCGCCGGCGTTCAAGATGCTGACCCGCGTGTCGCGCATCTTCGAACAATTGACCGGCGCCTGGCAGGTGCTGCGCACGATGACACCGTCGGAATACACCGAGTTTCGCGAGGATCTGGGCCAGTCGTCCGGCTTCCAGTCGCATCAGTACCGGGCCATCGAGTTCCTGGCCGGTAACAAGAATGCCGCGATGCTGCGCCCGCATGTGCATGTGGAGCGCATTCATCACTGGCTCAACCAGCTGCTCCTGGAAACCAGCATTTACGACGAGGCGATCCGCTTGCTGGCGCGGTCGGGCTTCGAGATCGATGCCGATCACCTCGCCCGCGATCCGAGCGAACCCTATGTCAAGAACGCCAGCGTTCATGCGGCATGGATGGAGGTCTACCGGGATCCGGGCACGCACTGGCCGCTTTACGAACTGGCCGAGAAGCTGGTCGACTTTGAGGATTATTTCCGTCGCTGGCGTTTCAATCATGTGACCACGGTGGAACGCGTGATCGGCTTCAAGCGCGGCACCGGCGGGACCTCCGGTGTCAACTACCTCCGCCGCATGCTCGATGTTGTCCTGTTCCCGGAATTATGGGACATCCGCGCCGATCTTTGATCCGATGGCGCCGCCGCGCCGCCCGCACCGGAGGAGACGCAATGTCCCGCCTCATCGACATCACGCCACCGCTGGCGCCGGGTGCGGCCCACTTTCCGGGCGACGCGCCCTATCGGGTCGAGCAGACCTTTGCGATCTCGCCGCACTGTCCGGTTAATGTGACGAGCGTCTCGCTTTCCACGCATTGCGGCGCCCATGCCGACGCGCCGCTGCACTACGATGCGCAAGGCGCCGACATCGCCTCGCTGTCTCTTGAGGACTTTATCGGACCGGCGCGGCTGATCGATGCGCGCGGGGAGGGGGCGCTGTGCCTGGCGGGGGAAATCGCCGACCGGCTCGACGACGTTCCGCCGCGCGTGTTGTTGAGGCTCGCGGATACGGTCGATCCGATGCGCTGGCCTGCCGGCTTTCGTGCGCTCGCTCCGGAAACGGTGGATCTGCTGGCATCGCGCGGGGTCAGGCTGATCGGCGTCGACGTGCCGTCCGTCGATCCGGAAACGTCAAAGGCGTTGCCTGCGCATATGGCGGTGCGCAAGCACGACATGCGGATTTTGGAGAATCTGGCGCTCCATATGGCGGATTTTGGGGATTATGAGTTGATCGCGCCGCCATTGAAGTTAGAAGGACTTGATGCGGCGCCGGTGCGCGCCGTCTTGCGACCTCTCTGAAGACGAGGCGCGAGGGGGCATGACAAGGTGGCGCACGAACAGACCGCCAGAACACACGAGGGAGGCGACGGGCTTGGGAGAGCTTATGCTGGAGGTGGACCGCCTGGTCATGGACTATGGCGGGTTTCGCGCGGTCGATCATTGCTCCTTTGAGGTGCGTGAGGGATCGATCACCGGCCTGATCGGCCCGAACGGGGCCGGCAAGACCACATTGTTCAATCTTATTGCCGGTGCGTTTCCCCCGACCGAGGGGTCGATCCGCTACCTTGGCAAGACCATCACGAAGCTTTCCACCGACAAGCGGTTCCACCGCGGTCTGGTGCGAACCTTCCAGATCCCCCATGAGTTTCACCGCCTGACGGCGTTGGAGAACCTGATGATGGTGCCGCCGGGGCAGGCGGGCGAGAGCCTCGTCGCCAACTGGCTGAGCTATGGCCGGGTGCGCGAAACCGAGGCAAAGGTGCGCGCCCGCGCCGAGGAAGCGCTGGAATTCCTCGAGCTGACCCATCTGGCCAACGAGCGCGCAGGCAATCTGTCCGGCGGTCAGAAGAAGCTGCTCGAGCTCGGCCGCACGATGATGACGGACGCGCGCCTGGTGCTCCTCGACGAGCCGGCCGCCGGCGTCAACCGCACGCTCCTGCGCAAGCTTGAGGAAAAGATCGCGATCCTCAACAAGGAGCGCGGCTACACCTTCATCCTGATCGAGCACGACATGGAAATGATCGAGAAGCTTTGCGATCCGGTGATCTGCATGGCCGAGGGCAAGGTGCTGATCCAGGGCGATTTCGCCACCGTGCGCTCCGACCCAAGGGTGCTGGAAGCCTATCTGGGCGAGACCGTCGGAGACGCTGCATGAGCGATGTTCTCGTGATGCGGGACCTCGTTGGCGGCTATGGCGACGCCAATGTCCTGCAAGGCGTGTCGATGCGCGCGGCCAGGGCGGAGATCGTCGTGATCGTCGGCCCCAACGGCGCCGGCAAGTCGACCGCGATGAAGGCGATCTTCGGTCTCCTCAAGGTGCGCGGCGGATCGATCACGGTCGATGGAACGGATATCACCGGCTGGGAGCCTAACCGGATCGTGGAGGCCGGCGTGTGTTACGTGCCGCAGGTCAGCAACGTCTTTCGCGAGATGACGGTGCATGAAAACCTGGAAATGGGCGCCTTCCTGCGCTCCGGCGATCTCAGTGCCGCCTATGACCGGGTCTACACGCTGTTTCCCGACCTGAAGGAGCGCCACAAGGCCCTTGCCGGCAATCTGTCGGGCGGCCAGCGCCAGATGGTCGCCATGGGCCGCGCGCTCATGCTGGAGCCGAAGCTCCTGCTTCTCGACGAACCGACGGCGGGCCTGTCGCCGCGCTACATGGAGCAGATCTTCCAGATCTCCCGCGACGTGCGCGATACGGGCGTCACCATCGTTCTGGTCGAGCAGCACGCCAAGCAGGCGCTGGCCTTCGCCGACCGCGGCTATGTGCTGGCGTCCGGCGCCAACCGCCACGAAGGCACCGGCGCGGACCTCCTCGCCGACCGCGACGTCGCAGACATGTTCCTCGGAGGGTGAGTGCGATGGGCGCGCTGGATATCATCAACTTCTATCTCGTTCCGGGCATCGTCATCGGCTCGATCTATGCGCTGGGCGCGGTCGGCATCACGCTGGTCTTCGCCATCTTGCGGTATGCGCATCTGGCGCATGGCGATCTCGCCACGCTCGGCGCCTTCCTCGCGCTGGGCGCCGTGACGCTTGGCGGGGTTTCGCCCTATGTCGCGCTTCCCGTCGCTATGGTGCTGACCGCCGCCGCCGCGGTGATGATCGACAAGGCCTTCTATGCGTATCTGCGCGAACGGCCGAGGATCGTCACCGTCATGGCCTCGCTCGGTGTGGCCCTGATGGTGCGGGCCATCGTTCAGGTGGTCTGGGGGGTCGATTCCGAAACCTATACCCGCGGCATCGTGCGGCCGGACGTGTGGTTCGGCATCCGCGTCCGAGATCGCGAGCTGATCACCATATTCGCGATGATCGCCCTGGTGCTGGCGCTGCATGTCTTTCTTCAGCGCAGCAAGTGGGGCAAGGCGATGCGGGCGATGTCCGACAATCCGGATCTCGCGCTCTTGTCCGGCGTCGACAACAAGAAGGTCGTGATGCTGACCTGGACGATCGTCGGCGGGCTGTGCGCGGCCGCCGGGGTCTTCCTCGGGCTGAACTACGAACTCAAGGCGATGATGGGCTGGACCATGCTGCTGCCGATGTTCGCCGCCGCCATTCTGGGCGGTGTCGGCCGGGTCGAGGGCGCGGTCCTGGGCGGGCTGATCGTCGGCATCGCGGAGGAGATGTCGACGCTGTTCCTGCCCACCGAATACAAGGCCGCGACCGCCTTCGTGATCCTGCTGCTCATGCTGCTTGTGCGCCCGACCGGGCTGCTCAAGGGCAAGGTTCTTTAGGGGGGACGGCTGACATGGAATGGATCGGCCTTGCCAATTATGCCGTCTTCATGGCGATCTTCATCTGCATCTATGCGCTGCTGTCGCTGGGGCTGAACATCCAGTGGGGTTTTACCGGCCTCTTCAACGCCGGCATCGCGGGCTTTTTCGCGGTCGGCGCCTATACGTCCGCGATCCTGACGTCTCCGGATGCCGCGGGCCGCATCGGCGGCTTCGACCTGCCGGTGCCCGTCGGCTGGATCGGCGCGATGGCGGCGGCGGCACTGATCGCCTGGCCGATCGGAAAGATCTGCCTGCGGTTTCGCTCCGACTATCTGGCCATCGCGACGATCGGCGTGGCCGAGATCATCCGCCTGGTGATCAAGTCGGAAGACTGGCTGACCAACTCCGCGCGCGGCATCACCGATATTCCGCGCCCCTTCGGCGACCTGCCGTATGTCTATTCGCAGCTAGCCTATCTGGCGATTGTCGCCGGGGTTCTGCTGATTGCCTATCTGATGGTGGAACGCCAGATCACCGCGCCCTGGGGGCGGATGATGCGTGCCATTCGCGACAATGAGGACGCCGCCCGCGCAATGGGCAAGGACGTGCCGTTCCGACGGCTGGAGGCCTTCATCTTCGGCTCGGCGCTGATGGGGCTTGGCGGGGCATTGTTCGCGCATTTCAACCGCACGATCACGCCGGAGGCGATCGATCCGATGATCGCGACCTTCCTCGTGTGGATCATGCTGATCCTGGGCGGTTCGGGAAACAATCGCGGCGCCATTCTCGGTGTGGCCGTCGTCTGGATCATCTGGTCGATGTCGGAGATGGTTACGGACCAGTTGCCGCATGAATATGCGGTGAAGGCGAAATACATGCGCGTCTTCCTGATCGGGCTGATGCTTCAACTGGTGTTGCGCTTCCGTCCGGAGGGGCTTTTGCCGGAGCCGCAGGGGGCGCGCGAAGAGGTGTCTGAAAAGTCGAAATGAAGCTTGTGGGGACGGCACGTTTCGGTTGAGACTGTCGCCCCAGAGGGGACCGGAAACCGGATCCCGAAAAGACGCGCGGTGTTCGATTGCCGCGTGAATGATAAGTGGAGGTGAGTGATGAACAAGTTCCGTACCGCCCTGGCCGCGACGCTGCTCGGCGCGACGGCGATGGCCGCGCCGGCCCATGCCGACATGAAGATCGGTCTTCTGGGCGGCGTGTCAGGCCCGATCGCGGCGATGGCGCCGGCGATGATCGACAGCGCCCGACTGGCCGTCCAGCAGGTGAACGACAATGGCGGCCTTCTCGATGGCGAAAAGCTCGTCGCGGTGATCGGCGACAGCGCCTGCAACCCGCAAAACGGCACGGACGCGGCGACCAAGGCGGTCAACATCGAAGGTGTGATCGGTATCGTCGGCCCGCATTGCTCGGGCGCGGTGCTGGCGGCGGCCAACTCGGTCACCATTCCCGCCGGCGTTACCATCATCACGCCGTCCGGCACCTCGCCGGAAATCTCCGGCCTCAACGACAACGATACGGTCTTCCGCACGGTGCCGTCCGATGATTTCCAGGGTCGTGCCCTGGCCCGCACATTGCGTGATCGCGGCACGGAAAAGGTTGCGGTCGCCTATCTGAACAACGACTACGGCAAGGGCCTGGCCGAATCGTTCAAGGCCGAGTTCGAGGGCAATGGCGGCGAGATCGCCGGCTTTGCGGCGCATGAAGGCGAGAAAGCCTCCTACCGGTCGAACCTGGCCGAGCTTGCTTCGGGCGGAGCCGACACGCTGGTGATCTTCGACTATGGCGACGGCTCCGGCCTCACCATGCTGCGTCAGTCGCTGGAAAACGGCTTCTTCGAGAACTTCGTCGGCGGCGATGGCATGAAGTCCGATGCCCCGATCAAGGAACTCGGCGCGGAAAACCTGACCACCTTCCTTTCGTCGGCCCCGGTGGGCGAGAAGTCGGATTCGCTCGAGATGTTCAACGCGGCGTTTGCCGACGTCGGCGGCGATCCGTCGGCGATCTTTGCGACGACGTCCTATGACGCGGCCTTCCTGCTGGCACTTGCCATCGAAAAGGCCGGCGGCGACAAGGCCAAAATCTCTGCATCGCTGCGCGAGATTTCCAATGGCGAAGGCGAGCCGATCCGCGCCGGCGAATGGGCGAAGGCCAAGGAGCTGATCGCCGCCGGTACCGCGATTGACTACAAGGGCGCCGCTGGCGATCACAACTTCGACGACAAGGGCGACGTTCCGGGGACCTATGCCCTGTTCAAGGTTGCCGGCGACGGCTTCGAGGTGATCTCGGAAATCAAATAGGCCGCTGTCGCGCGCCTTCATGAGCACGAAAGCAAAAGATTGGCCGTCGGGGCGTTCCCGGCGGCCTTTTTTATTCATCGGTCGGTGTCATGAGGTCGGCGGTGGGCTCCGCGGAGCGGATCCGTGCCTGTGCCGTCAGGAAACCCGCGCGGCTGCGCCCTCGGCGGCGGGATCGATGTTCAGCAGGAAGCGGATTTCGCCGCGGTCCTCGGCCAGTTCCGCGATCGTGTGCGCGTCGAGCACATTCATGAAGGCTTCCAGCGCTTCATGCAGCAGACCGTTGAAGCCACAGGAGGTGATCAGCGGACAGTCCTTGCGTCCCGATTCGAAGCATTCCGCCAGAAGGAAGCTCTCCTCGGCGGCGCGCACCACGGCGCCGACGGTGATCTCCTCCGCCGGCCGCGCCAGCATCAGCCCGCCGTTGCGTCCGCGAAGCGTGCGCACGAACCCGTTGCTGACCAGAACCTTGAGAATCTTGAAGAGATGCGTTTCCGACATCTCGAAGCTGGCCGCGATATCCGCGACCCGGCTGGGCTTGTCGGGGTTTGCCGCACAGTAGATCAGGGTGCGGACCGCGTAATTGGTCTGTTGAGTAAGGCGCATGCCACCAGATATGCGTCTCTGCCGGGGCCGCGTCAACGGTGGGACGCGAAAATCCTGCGTCAAAGGCTCAGGTTTACCGGTTTTTGCGCATTTTGGCAGTCGGCGCGCGCGCCCGGCGGCGAGGCAGGTGCCGGGTCGCGTCTCTGCCTCAGGTGCCGCAACGGCCAGTATGGCGGTGATCGTTTCGCCGGCGTCTGCCATGCGGCCCGGACCGCTCCCGCGCGTGCCGCGCGATCAGTCGGCGGCTTGCATCCCGGCATCTCACCCGCGTCCGTGTCGGGAAACCGGTCCGCACATACCGGCAACCCCCTTGCACGGCGCGCCCAAAACATGAATACTGAATCATAATTCATGTTTTGGGAGGCGACTGAGAGACGGTGAGCGATCCGAAGGGAAACAGCCTGCGACCGGAGAAGGGAGCCTCCGTCTCCCGCCGGAGCCGGGCGAAATCCGCCGCCGCCCCAAAAGCGGCCCACGACATGCGCGGACGGCAGGATCCGGCTGCGCCCAAGCCGAAGACCGCGCGCGGCGAGGCGACGAGGCGCGCCATCCTTTCGGCGGCGGAAAAGGTCATCGGCGAGCAGGGCTTCAACGAGGCCTCCATCGGGTCGATCACCCGCGCGGCGGGCGTCGCCCAGGGCACATTCTACATCTATTTCGCCAGCAAGGACGATGTCTTCTCCGAGCTTGTCGCCGACATGGGGCGCATGCTGCGCCATGCGATCAGTGAGGCGACCGCGGGCATCGCCAACCGGCTGGATGCGGAGCGCGCCGGCCTGCGCGCGTTCCTGACCTTCGTCGCCGCTCATCCCGAGCTTTATCGCATCGTCCAGGAAGCGCAATTCGTCGATCCCAAGGCCTATCTCGCTTACTTTCGCACCTTTGCCGAAGGCTACCGCGAGGGGCTGGCGCAGGCGGCGCAAAACGGCGACATCCGCGCGGGTGACGCGGACATCCGCGCCTGGGCGCTGATGGGCATCGCCCGCTCGCTTGGCGAATATTCCGTCGTCTTTGGCAGCGATGCCTCGATCGACGAGATGGTCGACACCGCTCACGAGATGATCGTCCACGGGCTGTCCGCTCCCGCCGCTGACGGGGATGGCGATGCCTGACCTCGCAAGGCTGTCCATCGATGCGGATATCGCGACGTTGACGCTCGACCGCCCCGGACGCGGCAATGCGCTGGTGCCGGAGCTTCTCGATAGCATGCGAGACTGTCTTGCGCGGGCCGCGCGTGCGGATGTGCATGCGCTTGTCCTGAACGCGAAGGGGCGGGCCTTTTCCGCCGGCGGCGATGTCGCGGGTTTTGCCGAAAGGGGAGCGGACACCGACGCGCTTCTGGCCTATTCGGCAGACATCGTCGGCGGGCTCAACCGCACGATCCTGAATCTTCTGGTGTTTCCCGCGCCGGTCGTGGCCGCCGTCAACGGCGCGGTGACCGGCGGGTCGGCCGGCTTCCTGCTTGCTTCCGACATCGTGGTGATGAGCGAGCGGGCGTTCCTGCAGCCCTACTACAGCGACATGGGCTTTGCCCCGGACGGCGGCTGGACGGCGCTCCTGCCCGAGCGCATCGGCGCGGCGAAGGCGCTGGAAGTGCAATATCTCAACACGCGGCTCGACGCGCGCACTTGCCGCGAGCTGGGACTGGCAAGCCGGATTTGCGCGTCGGAGGATCTCGAAACGGAGGTCGCGGCCCTCGTGCAGGTGATTGCCGCCAAGGATCGGGAAAGCCTGAAGGCAAGCCGCGCCAACACCTGGTCGCCGCTGCGGCGGGGGCGGGTCGCCGCGGCGCTCGAGCGCGAGCGCGCCGCCTTTCTGCGCCTGATCGCACGGCCCGAAACGGCAGCCCGCATGAGCGCCTTTCTGGCGCCGGCGGCCTCGGTCGGGAAAGGGGGCTGACATGGACTGGCTCACCGACATGGCGGCCAAGCGCGCGGAACTGACGCCGGACCGTCCGGCCTTTACCGATCATGCGAGCGGCAAGACGCTCACCTTCGCCGAGGTGAATGCGCGCGCGGACAAGACAGCGCGGGCCCTGGCAGCGCTCCTGATCGGCGAGGGCGACCGCGTCGCGGTGCTGTGCCACAATCATCCGGAGTTCTTCGTGCTGCTCTTCGCCGCGCAGAAATCGGGCGTGATCCTGCTTCCGCTCAACTGGCGGCAGCCGCCGGCGGAGCTTGCGCCGATCCTGGCGGAGGCCGGCGCCCGCATTCTGCTGCATGACGCGGCCACCCGCGATACCGCAGTGACCCTTTGCGAAACCGCAAACATGCGTCGTCTCGGCTTTGCGGATGCGTCCGGGGGCGCGGGAGAGGAAAGCCTGTGTGACGTGGCTGTCAGCGCGCGGGAGATCGCCGATCCGGCAGATGTTCGGCGCGTTCCCGCCGACGCGCCCTGGTATCTGCTTGCGACCTCCGGCACCACAGGCGTGCCCAAGCTGGTGATCCAGACGCCGACGATGGCCTGGGCCAATGCGGTGAACTACACCCAGGCCACCGGGTTGTCCGGCGACGACACGGCGGCGAACTTCCTGCCGCTGTTCCACACCGCCGGCATCAACCTGATGACCCTGCCGCTTTATCTCGCCGGCGGCCATTCCATTGTGTTGCGCAAATTCGACGCCGGGACCGTGCTGGACATGGTCAGGCGTGGCCGGATCACCGCCTTTTTCGGCGTTCCGGCGATCTATCAGGCGCTTGCGCTCGACCCGCGTTTCGAATGCGTCGATTTCTCGCCGCTGCGCTCGCTCGGTTGCGGCGGCGCGCCAATGCCCGCCCCCTTGCTGCGCACCTATCTGGCGCGCGGCGTGACCGTGTGCAACGGCATGGGCATGACCGAGACGGGGCCGACGGTGTTCCTGACCGATCCGGGCCGCGCGGCGGAAAAGATCGGCTCCGTCGGCAAGGCGCAGATCCTCGCCGAGGTGCGTCTGGTCGCGCCCGACGGCGCGGTGGTTTCGGGCGCCGGTGAAGGCGAACTGCAGATCCGCGGACCGGGTGTCACCCCCGGCTATTTCGGCAATCAACAGGCGACTTTGGAAGCGTTCACTGAGGGCGGGTGGCTGCGCTCCGGCGATGTCGCCCGACGGGACGAGGACGGCTATTACGCCATCGTCGACCGGATCAAGGACATGTACATCTCGGGCGGCGAGAACGTCTATCCGGCGGAAGTGGAAAAGGTGCTCGTCACCCATCCGGCGGTGCTTGATGCGGTGGTCCTCGGTGTTCCGGACGAAAAATGGGGCGAGGTTGGCGCCGCCTATCTGATTGCAAGGCCCGGCATGCACATCGATCCGGCCGCCCTTGTCACATGGTGCCGGGAGCGGCTGGCCGGTTACAAGGTGCCCCGCCATGTCGGGATCGTCGAGGACCTGCCGCGCACCGCAGCCGGCAAGGTCCAGAAGCACATTCTCAAGGCGCAACACGTCAAACATGATATCGCAAAGGAAGGGCAGGGCCGATGACCGCGCCGCTTGCAGACCCCGGCGATGGCTCCGCCGTCGTCCATCGCTGGACTCCGGCGCAAGCCGATTTCGACCGGTTCGCCGCGCTGTCGGGCGATGACAATCCGATCCATGTCGATCCGGCGTTTTCCGCGCGGACGCGGTTCGGGCGAACCGTGTCGCACGGCATGCTGCTCTATTCCAGGCTCTGGGCGCTGATCCGCACACGCTGGCCCGGTCGCCGCCATGCCATGCAGGAGCTGATGTTCCCGAACCCCGCCTATGCGGATGAGGAACTGACGATCGCCATTGCACCGGTTGCATCGGATCCCGATGAACTGTCGATCTCGATCCGGCGTGTAGGCGACGGTGCCGAGGTGCTGCGCGGACGGTGCCGTATGGAGGAGGCGCAATGAGGCAGGAAACCGAACGACGCCACGGCGACGGGCTGGAGCTTGGACGCAGCGCTGAACTGGTGCGACTCTATCCGCGCGGGCAGGCCGCGGATTTCGCGGCACTTGCCGGCCTGGATGCCGTTCCCGACACGGTGCCTGAACCGCTGATCGGCGGGATGTTCTCCTATCTGCTGGGCGTGAAGCTTCCAGGCTTTGGAACCAACTACCTCAAGCAGGAAATGCGGTTTTGCGGCGCCGCCGCATTCGACGTGCCCCTGCGCGCGCGGGTCACGGTCACCCGTCTGCGCCCGGAAAAGCATCTCGTCGATCTGGAGACGGTGTGCGAGACGCTGGAGGGCGAGGTTATCTGCACAGGCCGCGCGCTGGTCTATGTGGAAGACGTCGATGCCTGATCGGCGTGGCGGGCGAGGGCGCAAACAAAAACACCGCCGGCAAGCCGGCGGTGTTCTCGTCAGTTTCGACTGGCCGGAAAAGGCTCAGTCGAGCGCAAGCTGCGCGGCCTGGAGGCCACGGCCGCGACGATCTTCTTCCGTCACGAAGGTCAGCGTGGTGCCTTCAGCCGGAACGGCCATGCCCGAACGTTCGAAAGCGGTGATGTGAACGAACACGTCCTTGCCGCCTTCGGCCGGGGTGACGAAGCCAAAACCACGATCATGGTTGAAGAACTTGAGGGTGCCTGTCTGGCGCATGGGAAACTCCTGTCCCGAGTCTTAGTTTAAAGAGCGCAAGTAAGCGCACTTGCTTGCGCGAGCGTGGCATTCAGAAACGGGAAAGGCAGTTCTGTCCGACAGAACCGGTCTTCTGGACCGGGTAAGGCGCCGCATACCGAAACTTTCTTAACCGGGGTTCGAATTATCAAGCCCGCTATTGTAGAACCGAAGTCCAACGTTGATATGGTAGTCGAAATGCGCCAATCCGGCAAGGGCAATGCGAATTGACGTAGGGTTTTCCGGCGTATTATGCGGTCCTGCAAAGCTTTGAAAGAAGCGCGTTGAAGGCCTCGGGTTCCTCCAGATGGGGGGCATGGCCCGAGTGCGGGAAGGGGACGACGTGCCCCCGTTGCAGGCGTTCGAGCTGCCATTTCGCGGCGCCGCCGGCGTAGAGCTGGCTTTGGCCGCCGGGTGCAAGCGTGACGGGAATCTCGACCTTGGCGATCAGCGGGCGAAAGTCCTGCGCGGTCAGCGAGGCCCACATCGCGGCGAGCGCCGGACCTTTTGCCTTTCGCATTTCGGCTTCCGCAAAGCTGATAAGCTCTTCCTGTGCGCCCGGCGCGAAGCTGCGCCGCGCGGTCGCCCCGGCCAGACGCGGCCACTGGCTGGCGACGGCGCGGGCAAAGCCTCGGCTGCGATCCGCGTCAAGTCCGGAACGCGTGCCATGCGGCCAGTCCGCATCATTCAGCACCTTCGGCGACATGTCCTCGACGACGAGACGGGCGAGGCGACCTGTGCCGTGGCGCTCGATCATCGACCAGGCGACCAGCGCCCCCATCGACCAGCCGACCAGCACGACGTCGTCGAGGGCTTGGGCGGCGAGCATGCGGGCCACCGCATCCGCTGCGGCCACAATGGTCAGGTCGCCGGTTCGCGCGCTGTCGCCATGGCCGGGAAGGTCGGGGGCGATCACGCGGGTCATCGGGCCGAGCGCCTCCATCTGGGGCCGGAAAAAGCCGCCATGGCACGACCAGCCGTGCAGCAGCACGAGCGGGCGCGCATCCGGCGTCCCGGTGCCGGCCGCGCGAAAGGCGAGCTCGATCATCCGCGGCTCCGCAGCCGGCCCACAACGCCATCGGGGAAGAAATAGACGGAAACGATGAAGAGCACGCCCAGCCACATCAGCCAGCGTTCCGGAGCGACGAGATCCGGAATGAGCGGCAGCATGCCGGTGGCGTGTTCGGCCGCGCCCATCAGGCTTTGCAGGTAGGTCTGCGCCAGGATGAAGAGCGTTGCGCCGATCATCGCGCCATACATGGTGCCCATGCCGCCGATAACCACCATCAGCAGGATGTCGATCATGATCTCCATGGAAAGCGTCGTCGCCGGTCCGGTGTAGCGGATCCAGATCGCCAGAAGCGCGCCGGCAAGCGCGGCAACACAGGCCGACAGCACGGTGGCGGCGGTGCGGTACCAGATTACCCGGTAGCCTATCGCCTCGGCGCGAAAGGCATTGTCGCGAACGGCCTTCAGCGTCCGGCCGAAGGGCGAGTTGACGATCCTGAGCAGCCCGAGGAAGAGCACCAGCGCGGACACGAAGACGAGATAATAGGCGAGCAGCCGGCCGTCGATACGCACGTCCATGATGCGCGTGTCGACGAGCTTGAAGGCCGGCGTCAGCACGCGTGGAATGCGGTAGGTGAGCCCGTCCTCGCCGCCCGTGATCGTGGAAAGCTGCGAGACAAGAACCGCGAAGGCGCTGGCCACGGCAAGCGTGACCATGGCGAAGAAGATCGCCTTCACCCTGAGCGAGAACAACCCGATGGCGAGTGCCAGCACACCGGCCATGGCGGTTCCGCCGAGAACGCCGAGGAGGATTGCGGTGAAGGAGGCGCCAAGCGCGGATAACGCAAGCGCCACGCCATAGGCGCCGATGCCGAAGAACATCGTATGCGCGAAGGAGACGATGCCGGTGTAGCCGAGCAGCAGGTCGTAGCTTGCCACCAGCACGATGAAGATGCAGATCCGAGCCGCCGTATCCAGCGATTTGGTGCCGGGAAACAGGAACGGCGCGAAGGCGAGCCCCAGCGCGATGACGATGAGAACGAGCGCCAGGGGACGCGAATTAGGCCGGTCGCCGGAAAGGAGCCTGTCGATCATGTCTGCGTCCTATTTCGCCTTGACGACGGGATAAAGCCCCTCGGGCCGCCACATCAGCACGCCGACCATCAGCGCGATGGTGGAGACGAGAGCGACCTTGGGGGCGAGGAATGTCATGTAGTTGGAAAGCAGTCCGACAAGCACCGCGCCGATGAAACAGCCCTCGATGGAACCGAGCCCGCCGATGATGACGACGATGAAGACCAGCACCATCAGGTCCGATCCCATATGCGCGGTGATGGTCTCGTTGTAGAGACCCCACATCACACCGCCGAGGCCGGCCAGCGCGGAACCGGCCATGAACACGACCAGGAACAGCCGGCGGATGCGGTAGCCGAGCGCCTCGACCATCTCGCTGTTCTCCACGCCGGCGCGCACCAGCAGGCCGACCTTGGTGGATCTCAGAACGTGACGCATGCCGAGAAACAGCACGAGGCCGATGGCAACGGCGAACAGCCGGTATTTTTCGATCACCGCGTCGAAGACGATGACCGAGCCGCGCAGCGTTTGCGGCCGGGCGACATGGATCGCATCCGGTCCCCACACAACGTGGATGAGTTGCTGGGCGACGATCAGCCCGCCCATGGTCACCAGGATCTGCTTCAGGTGATGGCCGTAGACAGGCGCGACGATCACCCGCTCGAAGGCGAGGCCGAGCACGCCGGTGACAGCCATGGAGGCGAGGATCGCCAGAAAGACGGCGGCGAGGTTCATGATCACCGTGGGGTTCTCGGTCCAGCCGGCGAGCCAGGCGAGAACCGTGAAACCGACGAAGGCGCCGACCGAGACGAAGGCGCCATGGCCGAAGTTGATCACGTCCATCAGTCCGAAGACGACCGTCAGCCCGGAGGCCATGATGAAGATCATCAGTCCCATGGCGAGGCCGGCCACCGTCAGCGTCAGCCAGATCGCCGGATCGCCCACGGCGATGAGCCCGACAAGCGCCATGACGGGCGCAAGCAGCAAGGGGGCGGCCTTGCGCAGCCGGTCGCCGGCGGAGGCGGCCACCAGCTTGGGTCGGATCGCGGTCTCGCTCATTGGTGTACCTCCAGGCTCAGTCCCATAAGCCGTTCCTGCATTTCGGCGTTGCCGGCAAGCGCGGACATCGCACCGGCATGCACGACGCGGCCGTCGTCCATCACCGACACGGTGTCACCGAGCGCGGAGGCCATGGCGAAATTCTGTTCCACCAGCAGGATGGTCGTGTCGGTTTCCCTCAACTCCTCGAGCGCGCGCGTCATCGCTGTGACGATGGCGGGCGCAAGCCCCTTGCTCGGCTCGTCGATCAGGATCAGCCGGCGCGGCTCGATGATGGCGCGCGCAACCGCGAGCATCTGCTTCTGCCCGCCTGACAGGGTGCCGGCGGGTTTTTCCCAAAAGGTTCCGATTGGCGGGAACAGCGCTTTGATCCAGGCAAGGCGGGTCGGCTCGAACGGACCTTGCGTTGCCGCAAGCTGCATGTTCTCCCCGACCGTCAGGTCGGAAAAGATCCCCATGTTCTCCGGCACATAGGCAATGCCGGCGCGCGAGATCGCAGGCGTCGGCGTTTCGCCGATCGCGCGCCCGTCAAAGCGGATCTCGCCGGCGCTCGGGCGCAGAAGCCCCATGATGGTGCGCAAGGTGGTGGACTTGCCGGCGCCATTGCGGCCCAGAAGCACGCTGACCCCGCCGCGCGGAACCACGAGGTCCACCCCTTGCAGGATGTGGTAGGGGCCGATGTGAGTGTGAACGCCGGACAGCGTCAGCAGCGGCTCAGCCATGGGCGCTCTCCCCCGCCTGTTTCGCTGCCGGTTCCGGTGCCTTGCCGAGATAGGCTTCCTGGACGATGGCCGAACGCATCACTTCGCCCGGCTCGCCGTCGGCGACCAGTTCGCCGTTGTGCAGCACGATGATGCGGTCGGCGAGCGAGCGGATCACGTCCATCTTGTGCTCAACCAGCAGGATCGTGCGGTCATGATCGCGCTTGAGTTCGCGGATCAGGTCGAGGATGACGGGAACCTCGTCGACACTCATACCCGCCGTCGGCTCGTCGAACATCAGCACCTGGGGCCCGAGCGCGATCATCAGCGCCACTTCCAGCTTACGCTGGTCGCCGTGCGGCAGGGCGGAGACCGGAAGGTCGCGCTTTTGCAAAAGGTTCACCTCGGCCAGAACGTGATCGGCGCGTTCGGTGAGTTCGACATGGCTGTCGGCGCGCGAGATGAGGTCGAAGCCGCGATTGGCTCGCGCCTGCACGACGAGGCGGACGTTCTCGCGCACGCTCAAGGTGGGAAACAGGTTGGTGAGCTGAAAGGCGCGCCCGATGCCGCGCGTGCAACGTTCGGCGACACTCAGCCGGGTGATCGTTTCCCCGTTGAGGTGTACGTGGCCCACGCTCGCCTTGAGCTGTCCCGAGATCAGGTTGAAATAGGTGGTCTTGCCGGCGCCGTTCGGCCCGACGATGGCGGTCAGCGTGCCGCGCTGGAACGCGCAGGAGACATGATCGACCGCGACATGACCGCCGAAGCGGATCGTCAGGTCCTGCGTTTCGAGCACCGGCGGCTCGACGGGGTGCGCCCGCCCGGCTGGGTCTTCGCGCATCACGGCTGCATCTCCGGAAGAGGGCGGAGAAACGGCGGCTCGGCCGCCGTCTCATCGTGCCAAAAGACGGGAAAGGGAGACGGCGCGCACGCCGCCTCCGCAAGCGGCGGGACGTCAGCGTCCGTTGCGCACGGGGATCGACATGTCCTCGATCTTCAGTTCGCGCACGAGCTCTGGAATGCCCCATTCGACGTCCGGCTCGACCCGGATCTTGAAGTGGTACATAGACTGCAGTGCCTGGTGATCCTCGGCGCGGAACATCATTGTGCCCTTGGGCGTCTCGAAGGACATGCCTTCCATCGCCGCGATCAGCTCCTCGGTGTCCGTGGAGCCCGCCTTGCGGATGCCATCCACCACGGCGATCGCCGCCGTCATGCCGCCGGCGGTGAAGAAGTCCGGCGGCGACTGGAAGCGTTTCTCGTGCTCGGAGACCAGCCAGTCGTTTGCCGGGTTTTTCGGGATCTCGTGATAATAGTAGGTCGCGCCTTCCATGCCGGGCAGGGCCTTGTAGGCCTTCATCGCCGCCAGGATGTTGCCGCCGGTGGCGATCTCGATGCCGAGCCGGTCCGGTTCCATCGCCTTGATCTTGCCGATGGGATTGTTGCCGCCGGCCCAGATGATGAAAAGGAACTTGCGGCCTTCGATGTCCTTCATCGCATCGAAGATGCGCTGGGCGCTCGCGGTGAAGTCCTGCGTGTCGGTGGGGGCGTATTCCTCGAAGGCGAGCGTCGCGCCGGTGCCGGCAAGCGCTTCCTTGAAGGCGGCGACGCCGTCGCGGCCGAAGGCGTAGTCCTGCGCCAGCGTCGCGATGGTCACACCGTCCTGGCCGAGCGCCACCGCATTGGCGATCGCGTCCTGCGAGGAATTGCGCGCCGTGCGGAAGATGTAGCGGTTCCAGTTCTCGCCGGTGATGCTGTCGGCGACCGCCGGCTCGACGATGAGAAGCTTGCCGTATTCCTCCGCGACCGGAAGCATGGCGAGCGCGACACCCGACGAGACGGGTCCGACGGCAATATCGACCTCGTCGTCGCCATAGGCCTCGGCAAGGGCTGCACGCGCGATGTCCGGCTTGAGCTGGGTGTCTTTCTCGATCACGACGATCTTGCGGCCGTCGATCTCCATCGTGCCGTCGGTCGCATATTCCAGCCCCATCATGAAGCCGGTGTGGGACTGTTTGGCATAGGCCTCGAGTGCACCCGTCTTGCCGTAGACATGGGCGATCTTGATGTCGTCGGCCATGGCCGGCGCGCCCGCGAGCGCGGCCGCGACAAGCGCGGCGGCATATATCTGTCTCATGATTTTTCCTCCCGTTCGACGTCCGGTCGGCGCTTTGCATGAGCGGATCGCGGCGTCTGACAATATATGACGCATGATTCATGTTTCATGTCAATTCGGCTGCCCGGGCTTGCGGATCGCCTCGCGCTGTCGGTGCCCGGCGCGCGACCGTGCGAACCGGTCATGCGCTCGGATCATGTGACGGGTCATGTGGCGGGGAAAGTCGCGTCAGGTCACCCAATGCAGTGAAGCGTGATGGCCGTCACATCGGATCTTGAGATTTGCTTCTATCTTCAAAGCATAGGCGGACGACAGAGCCGCAAGGGAAGTTCAAACGGAAGCTCTTACAGAGGGAATGAAGTCATGATGAAGAAAATCGCAGTCACCGGGTTCGCACTTGCCCTGACCGCCGGCGCCGTGCTGGCAACGGGATCGACCGAAGCCGAGGCGAAGAAGTGGCATCATCAGAACGGCTGGGCCGCCGCCGGCGGGTTTGTTGCCGGTGCCGTCATCGGATCCGCTTTGTCGCAGCCGCGCTATGTCGAGCCGGCCCCGCGCTATGTCCCGGCGCCGGTCTACCATGGCCGCCCGGCCCCCTGGACACCCGCGTGGTATCGCTACTGCTCGTCGAAGTATCGCAGCTTCAATCCGGACACCGGCTACTTCCTCAGCTACTCGGGTCGCTACAAGATGTGCCGCTGATCGTCGATCCGGCCGGACTGAACAAAGGGCCGGGCGCACCGGCCCTTTTTCATGCCTGAACCGGCTCGAAGGCGATGTTGTCCCGATTGTGGCTGTTACTGGCCTGGAGTCCGGGAGGTTCCGCCGTGCGATGCGAAAACCGTCCGGTTCCGCCCTGTTTCCTTGGCCTGGTAAAGCAGTCGGTCGGCGCGGGAAAGGGCTGCATCCATCTTTTCGTGGGCATCGAATTCGGTAACACCCAGCGACAATGTCACCGCGATATCATGCCCGTTGACGGTGACCGGTGTCGCGCAAAGAGATTTGCGCATTTGCTCGGCGAGCGTGATGGAGACGGATATGGGCGTGTCCGGGAGGACAATGAGAAACTCTTCGCCGCCAAGCCGCCCGAAGAAATCGGTTTCGCGCAATTGCTCCTTGATGCGGCGGCAGAATTCCTTCAGCGCCTCGTCGCCGGCAAAATGCCCATAGGCATCGTTGACGGCTTTGAAATTGTCGATGTCCAGGATCATCAGGCCGAGCGCCTGACCGCGTTCGCGTGCATCGTCCCCGCGATCGCGTGCGGCGGACAGGATCGCACGCCGCGACATGGTTCCGGTCAGTTCGTCGCGATGCGCGAGTTCATAGAGCTCGGCCTGTCGGTCCTTCAGTTCGGTGATGTCGACGCGAAATCCGACCGTTCCACCGTTCGGCAGGCGCTTTTCCAGAACCCGGACCCAGCGTCCGTCCGGCAGAAGCTGTTCCACCGACCCGGTCGGATTGGCGTGGGCGGTCAGGCGCTCCGCGATCCACGCGTCTTCCTGGCCGATGGCTTCGGGGTATTGCCCGCAGCGGACACCTTCCCGGATGATTTCCTCAAATGTCCGGCCGGGCTGGATGACATGGGCGGATTTCGGATAGGTTTCTCGATACTGTTCGTTGCAGATCGTCAAACGGTCGTGATGGTCGTAAAGAACGAAGCCGTCGGGAAGCGTTTCGATCGCTTCCACCATCACCTTCCAGGCATCGCGCGCGGCGTGCACGGCATGATCATGCTGGATTTCGCGGGCGGCCAGTTGCGCGGCATCCTTCAGGGCGTTCCGGTCGATTTCCGTGGCGCCGACGGGACCCCGGCTTGCCAGATACAATGCGCCAATGGCGGTGCCGGCGTCGTTGCGTAGCGCGATGCCGGCGAACAAGCCCAGTCCGAGCGCTGTCATGTCCACGGCAGGGTCGGTGATCGATCCGGCGGCACTCTCGCACAGAACCACCGGTTCCGCACTTGTCAGAACGGTTTCCGCGAGATCGTGGGCGGCGTGGCTCAGTCCCTCGCAGGGGCCTACGGAAATGAAAGTCGATCCGTCATGTGGAGCAACCAGTGTCACGAAGACGCAATCGACGGATAAAAGCCGCTTGAGAAGTCGGAGCACGGGCCGCAGCAATGCCTTTGTGTTGCCGGTGTTTGAAGCCGAGGGGCGTTCGGATGCAGCTGTGATGTCAATTGCGGAAGGCATCTTCTTGGGTGTGGTTTTGCTGATAACCAAGACGTTTGATCCCAACACGCAAAAACCGGGAATTCGGAAAAATACCCTCTCCGAACAGCTGTAGGGTGAGAAGGTAAATGTTCGATCAATCCGCGCGGTTACATTTGAAATTCATAAAATATATTTGCCCAAAATATGAATAAGCCGCCGTATTTTCATTCCCGGTGCAAGTTTTTCATTGTGAAATTGGGGCGCCTCTGCGTGATCCAAAGCGGATCCATGACCCGGCAGCCAGGCCTTTCGGTGTCACGCGTGGCTATCTCTCGCGGGCCAATCGGACTTGCAGTGCATTGGCCGCTGCACGCCCTGTCGCGAAACATCCCTGCAAGAGGTAGCCGCCTGTTGGCGCTTCCCAGTCGATCATCTCGCCGGCCACGAACACACCGGGTCTGTCCTTGAGCATGTAGCCATTGTCGATCCCCTCCCATGCGATCCCGCCGGCCGAAGAGATCGCTTGCTCCAGGCCCGTCATCCCGGCAACCGGAAGCGGCAGCGCCTTGATGCGGGCGGCCAGGGCTTCCGCGTCTTGCGGCCGCTCCCCCGCTTCGCGCAGCAGCGCAACCGCTGCCGGCGCGAGCCCGGTGCTCTTTCTTACATGATTTGAAACGGAGGCCTTGCCGCGGGGGCGCGAAAGCCGTGTGGCAAGCGCGTCTGCCGTTAGGTCAGGCCGCAGGTCGAGGGTGAGCGTCGCGGCGACGGTGGTGTCCGCCAGGGCGCGACGAATGTCGGGGCTGAGCGCGTAGATGCCGCCGCCTTCCAGGCCGTGCTCGGTAATCATCGCCTCGCCGCGGATCGTGTGATCGCCTGCGCTCAGGGCGATCCGCTTCAGCGGCGCCCCTTGAAAGCGGGTGGCGAATTGCGCCGACCAGGCGATTTCCACGCCGCAGTTGGACGGGGCAAACGGCGTGCGCGCGATGCCGGCGGCGTCTGTGGCCTTCGCCCAGAGACCGTCGCTTCCAAGCCTTGGCCAACTCGCGCCGCCAAGTGCAAGAAGCACAGCGTCCGGCGCGGGACAGTCTTTCGGCCCTTCGGGCGTGTCGAACAGCAACGCACCATCGTTTCCGAATCCCGTCCAGCACCATCTGGTGCGGATCGAAACTCCATTGGCATTCAGTCTCCCGAGCAGGGCCCTCAGCAGCGGCGAGGCCTTCATCTGGCGCGGAAACACCCGGCCGCTCGATCCGACGAAGGTCTCGATGCCGAGATCCGCGCACCAGGTCCTGAGTGCCTCCGGCGGAAACGCCTCGAAGGCGGCCCTCAGTCGCGGCTCCGCCTCCCGGTAGCGTGACAGAAAGACCTCCGCCGGTTCGCTATGGGTCAGGTTGAGTCCGCCGCGTCCGGCCATCAGGAATTTTCGCCCGACAGAGGGCATTCTTTCGTAGATCGTCACCCCGACGCCCCGGGCCGACAGGCTGTCGGCGGCGATCAGCCCGGCCGGCCCGCCTCCGATGATTGCGACATTTGGGGGAGAGGTGGTCATTCCGGCGGTTCCTGTCTCGCGCTTTTTGCCAGCAGCTCGGCTTCATAGGTCTTGGCCAGACGCAAAAAGCGCGTATAGGCGAAATTCGTCGAGATCACGAGGCCCCACCAGCCATAAAGCGCGTAACGACGCAGCACATAGGCTTTCAGAAAAGCGAGCGGAAACTCCGTCACGAGCCGCCAGCGGCCGATCCGCCGTCCGCGCGCGGCCATGTCGTCCGCCTGCATGGTGGAATAGCGGTTCATTTTCTCAACGTGGAAAGCAACGGAGCGAATCGAGCGATGCGCCATGGCACCCTCGAGCTGCGCGATGGCGGCGCCTTTCGGCGGACGCACGGTGTCATGCACGGGAGAGGCGGAAAAGCGCCCCTTGGTGCGGTCGTAGAGCCGGATCTGGTTGTAACCGTAGGCCCAGGCTGCGGGCCCTGATTCGTGAGCGAAAACATCGCGGATGCGAACCCTCCAGAACGGCGCTCTTTCAAGCGCGCCACACGCCGCGAGGGTCTTGATCTCCTCGGCAAGCGAAGTCGTCGCCGCTTCATCGGCATCCAGATTGAAAAGCCAGTCGTTGCGACACTGGTCCTCCGCAAAGCGCTTTTGCGCGCCGTAGCCCGGCCACGGATTGACGAGAACCCGCGCGCCACGCGATTCGGCCCTGCGCACCGTTTGGTCCGTTGAACCGCTGTCGACCACGATCACCTCGTCGGCGAATGATTCGACGCTGCGAATAGCCCGCGCGATCCGGTCTTCTTCATTATGCGCTATTATAAAGACGGAGATCGGCGGTGCGGCGGTCATGTAGGTCAGCCCTTGTCGCGAAACCATCAGCCAAATCACGGCTGCGCGGGATCCTTAGCGGGTTCGCGGGGCCGGGTTCAAGCGATTGCGGGCCTGGATGCCGGCAAAGTGGCGTGTCGGTGCGAATTGATGCGGAAAACCGGTGTTTGGCGGAATTCAGGGCTTTCCACGCCGAAAGTGCTAACGGGGTCTTAACGAGGTGTCACCGCAAAGACACACTGTGTCCGTCCAGTGCCTTCTAGGGGCATTTGCCGGTTGCGAGGCGGACGCCCCGTCGCTTAAAACAAACTCGAGCTCGCGGGGAAGCTTGCTCAACTCTTCATCTCCTCTTGGCCAACGGGGCCTTGCAGGAAACAACGACGAGGTCAGGAAATGAACATCAAGAGCATCCTGCTCGGCGCTTCCGCAGCTGCCCTGGCAGCCACGGGCGCACAGGCCGCCGACCTTCCGGTCGCACCGGAGCCGGTCGACTACGTTCGCGTTTGCGACGCTTTCGGCACGGGCTTCTTCTACATCCCGGGTACCGAGACCTGCCTGAAGATCGGTGGCGGTGTCCGCGCTGAATTCCGCATGTTCGACGTGCTCGACAACGGCGGTTCCGCTTGGGACGCACGTACCGACGACAGCACCGGCATGCGTGCTCGTGGCTACATGAACTTCGACAGCCGCACCAACACCGAGTATGGCCTGCTGCGCACCTACGTGGCTGCGTACATCACGGTCGACAACTCGGGCGCCGCTGGCCTGACGCTTGACGAAGCCTTCATCCAGCTCGGCGGTTTCGTCGCTGGTCGTACCGGTTCGTACTTCGACTTCTACACCGGCGACAACTGGGGTTCGGTCCTGAACCAGGGCTTCTCGGATAACGGCGACGTCAACCTGTTCGCCTACACCTTCCAGTTCGGCAACGGCTTCTCGGCTTCGGCCTCGGTGGAAGTTGGTTCGGACCGTCGCGCCAACATCTTCGATCAGGGCGCTGCGCCTGTGGCTATTGCTCCGGCAGCTAGCGTGAACGGCTACGGCGGCGACAAGGTTCCGGATTTCGTCGCAAACCTGCGCGTCGATCAGGGCTGGGGTTCGGCTCAGATCATGGGTGCCCTGCACCACGTCTACGGCCGCAATCTGGCCGCTGCTGAGACCGTCGGCGGTGTATTCCTGCCGGGCAAGGGTAAGCTCGGCTACGCGATCGGCGCCGGTGCCACGTTCAACCTGCCGATGATCGCAGCTGGCGACAGCTTCTCGATCCAGGCAGCCTATGCGAACGGCGCAATCGGCTACGTGAACGCCAACTTCGCGTCTGCTTCGTTCTCCGACGCTTCCTACAACGCTGCTGGGTCGCTCAAGACCTCCAGCGCATGGGGCATCGGTGCAGGCTTCACGCACTTCTGGACCCCGGCGATCTCCACGTCGATCACCGCGAACTACTCGCGTCTCGACCAGGCTGCTGGCGGCCCGGACTTCAACGAAATCAACGTTCAGGGTAACGTTGGCTGGCGTCCGGTTTCCGGCCTCTATGTCGGCGCCGAGCTTGAGTACCGCAACCGTGACTTCTCCACGGCTGGCGTTGCTTCCGACGACGCTCTGGTCGGTATCCTCCGCGTGCAGCGCACGTTCTAATTCAATCCTCACGGATTGGATGAAAGCCCGGCGGGAAACCGCCGGGCTTTTTCTTGTCTGGTGCAATCCGGACGCTGCATCATGAAAAGGGCCGCCCGGTATCCGGGCGGCCCTTTCCCGTTTCGGTCGCGTTTCAGCGGTTGGCGGGATCTGCCTGGTCGGGTGCAGGTGCGCACTCCAGAGTCCCGGGGTGCGATGATGAATTGGTGACAATCGTAATATATTGAAAATAATAAGATAATTGATTTTGTTTGACGTATTGGTAAAAATAATTGCTTGCGCGTTTTGCGCCAAGGTGGAATCCTCGTCGCCGATCCGATTGTCTCTTTCCAATCTGCCGCCGGTGCCGAACCGGAGCGCGGTGCGGAAGCGCGACCAACTGGGAGTAAGCAGATGACCGCTGCCATTGTGGGCTGGGCCCATACGCCGTTTGGAAAACATACCGAGGAAACCGTCGAAAGCCTGATCGTCAAGGTTGCGCGCGACGCTCTTTCGGATGCGGGACTCGATGCAGCCGATGTCGACGAGATCGTGCTTGGTCACTTCAACGCAGGCTTTTCCGAACAGGACTTCACCGCCTCGCTGGTGCTTCAGGCCGATCCCGCCCTGCGTTTCAAGAAGGCGACACGGGTTGAAAACGCCTGTGCCACCGGATCGGCCGCCGTGCACCAGGGAGTGCGCGCGGTCACCTCCGGCGAGGCGCGCGTCGTGCTCGTGGTCGGTGTCGAGCAGATGACGACCACCCCCGGGCCGGAGATCGGCCGCAATCTGCTGAAGGCGTCCTATCTTCCCGAGGACGGCGATACGCCGGCCGGCTTTGCGGGCGTGTTCGGCAAGATCGCACAAGGTTATTTCCAGAAATACGGCGACAAGTCCGATGCGCTTGCCGCCATTGCCGCAAAGAACCACAGAAACGGCGTGAACAATCCCTACGCGCAGATGCGAAAGGACCTCGGCTTCGACTTCTGCCGCACCGAAAGCGAAAAGAACCCCTTTGTCGCCGGTCCGTTAAAGCGTACCGACTGCTCGCTGGTGTCCGACGGCGCGGCGGCGCTCGTGCTCACCGATGTCGAAACGGCACTTGGCCGCGACAAGGCGGTGGCCTTCCGCAGCCTCGCGCATGCGCAGGACTTTCTGCCGATGTCGAAGCGCGACATCCTGAGTTTCGAGGGCTGCGGCGCGGCCTGGACCCGGGCGCTCGACAAGGCCGGGCTTGGCATCGAAGACCTCTCCTTCGTCGAGACCCATGACTGCTTCACGATCGCGGAACTGATCGAATATGAGGCGATGGGGCTGACGAAGCCGGGCGAAGGCCATCGCGCGGTCCTTGAAGGCTGGACCGAGATGGGCGGAAAGCTGCCGGTCAATCCGTCCGGCGGGCTGAAATCCAAGGGCCATCCCATCGGCGCGACGGGCGTGTCGATGCATGTCCTGAGCGCGATGCAGCTCACGGGCCGGGCGGGAGACATTCAGGTCAAGGGCGCGGAGCTTGGCGGCATCTTCAACATGGGTGGTGCAGCCGTCGCCAATTATGTGTCGGTGCTCCAGCCCCTGCGCTAGGCGGTATTCACGGCCTGCGAGGGCCGAGACGGAAGGCGTGCTTTGCCGCGCCTTCCGGTCATCCGGTGACGATCGTTGGGTCCGCACCCTAGATCAGGCTTGCCTCCATCTGGCGTGCAAGATCGAGCAGGTCGAAGGCGATCACGTCCCAGGCATCGGCCGGGGCCAGATCGGACGTCTGGGCCTTGCCGAACTCCTTCGGTCTTGAGAAGAACGCTGTCTTCAGCCCGGCCGCGCGGGCAGGGTCGAGATCCCTGTTGTGGGCGGAAACCAGCATCGTCTCGCCAGGGGCCAGTCCGACCGCGGCCGCAGAGCGGGTGTAGACCGAACCTGCCGGCGGATACCTGCGCGCGATGTCGGCGCCAAGGATCAGGTCCCACGGCAGGCCGGCGCTCTTGGCAAGCCAGGTCATCATGGAGATCGAGGCCGGGTTGCACGGTGCGATCACATATTCGCGCCGCAGCGAGCGCAATCCGGGGACGCTGTCCGGCCAGGGACGCAAATGTTCCCAGCTCTTCTCCAGTGCCGCTTTCTCCTTGCTCCCGACTCGGTGCGTGAGATCGGCGTCCGCGAGCACCTTTTCCAGCGCATCGCAATGGATGGCGTCGAGCCCCGTATATTCAGCACCGTCGGCAGTGTCGCCGGAGTTTTCGGCGAGCCGGGAGGCAATCTCCGCGCGCCAGGCGTCGGCAAGGTCCAAAGGCTTGATATCGGATCCGGATTTGGCGAAGGCCTGATCGAAGGCGTTTGCAATGCCACTTCTCCAGTCAACCACTGTCCCGAAAACGTCGAAGAAAATTGCTTTGACCACGGCATTTACTCATATCGGATTAAGGGATGACTCACGTCAGAATGCATGTCTGAGGTTGCTTTTTTCAATTAATCAACCTTGAGTCTATTTTAAGAGTAAAATAATAGCATCACAAAAATTGATTCGGTACGGAAAAGAACTACGCGATGCTTGAAAAATATTATAGACGATGAGCGCTCTCAGTTGATGTTAATTATTTTTATCATCATGAAGCAGGTGTGAAATCTTTTATCTTTTGGTTGTGAGTGACAAAAAGATGCAAGCCCGACTTTGAGTATTTTATTCTCTCCATTGTATTGGAGTACGCGGATTCAAGCAAATCAAGATTGCAAGTATCGTGGCGCTCGACGTCTGTTGTCAGGAGTGCGTGCGCTTTGGTGACGTTGCCTGCGGCGGGATGATTTTTCTCTCTTCGCGGCTGTGATTGAAATGCCATGCCCAGCGCCCGGCGTGTGCAGGCCTTATGTGTTGGCGGTACCCGATGCAGCCGGAGCCTGCTTTTCATGTCACGCCAGAACAGTCGAAAACTCGATGTGTTTCCAACCTTTCAAAAGGTCGCGGGCCGCCGCGCGGTCGTGGTCGGCGGCGGAGAGGAGGCAGCCGCGAAGCTCCGGCTGCTTTCGGAAACCTCGGCTGCGCTCGAGGTGATTTCGCCAACCGTTGACGCGGTGCTGACCGCTGCAATCGAGACGTCCGGTGCGACCTGGCATCGCACGTCGTTTCGCCCGGCCTTGCTGACGGGTGCGGCGCTCGTCTTTGCGGCAAGTGGCGACGAGGCGGCGGATACGGCGGTTGTCAATGCGGCGCGCGTCTTCGGGATTCCGGCAAATGCGGTCGATCGGCCGGAGCTTTGCGATTTTTACGTGGGAGCGCTCGTGAACCGGGCGCCGGTCGCGATCGCCATCACGTCTACAGGTGTCGGTCCGGTGCTGGCGCGCCACATCCGCTCCAGGATCGAGGCGATGCTGCCGTGCGAAACCGGGGATCTTGCCCGTCTTGCCGAAAGTTTCCGCGACACGGTTGCCCGGGTCATCGCGCCCGGCGCGGATCGTCGACGGTTCTGGGCGCGGTTCTTTTCGGGAAGTGTTGCCGCGAACCTCCAGGCCGGCCGCCCGGACATTGCGCGCACGGAGGCGCAGCGTCTCCTGAACACCCGCAACGAGGAACCCGGCTTCGTCTGGCTCGTCGGCGCCGGCCCGGGGGCGGAGGACCTGCTGACCCTGCGCGCCCAGCGCCTGCTCCAGGAGGCCGACGTGATCGTGCATGATGCGCTGGTCCCCGATGCCGTCGTGGCCATGGGCCGGCGCGACGCGGAGCGCATTGCCGTCGGCAAGCGCAAGGGCGCGCATTCCGTGCCGCAGAACGAGATCAACGCGATTCTCGTGCGCGAGGCCTCCGCCGGACGCCGGGTCGTTCGGCTGAAGAGCGGCGACCCGATGGTTTTCGGGCGCGCGGGCGAGGAGCTTGCCGCCCTCAAGGCGGCCGGCATCGGCTGCGACGTCGTGCCGGGCGTGACCGCGGCACTGGCGGCGGCGGCGAGTGCCCGCATTCCGCTGACCCTGCGCGGCGTCGCCTCGCAGCTTGTCTTTGCAACCGGTCACGACAGGGACGGCGACACGCTCCCCGCCTGGGCCGACTTGGCGCTGAACGGCGCGACTGTCGCCGTTTACATGGGTCGCACGGTCGCGGCTCGGGTTGCGGCGCGGCTGATCGGGGCGGGCCTGTCGGCGGGAACGCCCGTCGCCGTGATCGAGAATGCCGCGCAGCGCGACGAGCGTCTGTTCGCGGGCTCGCTCGACGATCTCGGCGCGGTGGGCGCGCGCGATGATATCGACGGGCCCGTTCTGATCGTGGTGGGCGATGTCGTCGCCCACGCGGATCTCGCCGCCAGCCAGCCGCTGTGCCCTGCCGAACCGGCCCGGGCCACGGCGGCCGCGTGACGAACTCACTTTGAAGGGATGCACCGCATGAAGGCACTCACCGCAAACCGGCTGATCGATGGCGAGGTCGTCTGGCTCGGTCGCTCCGGCCGTTGGGTCGAGATGCTGCACTCCGCATGGGTTCTGGAAACCGCCGAAGCGGAAGCTGAAGCGGTGGCCGCCGGCCAGCAGGCCGTGGCCGAGCGGCTGCTCGTGGACCCGTATCTGATCGACTTGCGCCGCAACGACGACGGTATCGAGGCTGTCCGCTTTCGAGAGAGAATTCGTGCGCAGGGTCCAACGACGCGCCGCGATCTCGGCAAACAGGCGCGACGCGAAACCTCGGCCGCGTAACGGCATTGCAGGGGCCCGAGCCCCGGGGAGATATCACATGTATCGCTACGACGAATTCGACACCGACTTCGTGTCCGCCCGCGTAGAGCAATTCACCGATCAGGTGCGCCGGCGTCTGGACGGCGATCTGGACGAGGACCAGTTCAAGCCGCTTCGGCTGATGAACGGCGTCTATCTGCAACTGCATGCCTACATGCTGCGGGTGGCGATCCCCTATGGCACGCTGAACGGCGCGCAGATGCGCAAGCTCGCCCATGTCGCGCGCACCTACGACCGGGGCTACGGGCACTTCACGACGCGCCAGAACATCCAGTTCAACTGGCCGCGCCTGAAGGACATCCCGGCGATCCTCGAGGAGCTTGCCACAGTCGAGATGCATGCGATCCAGACATCCGGCAACTGCATCCGCAACGTCACCGCCGATCACTTTTCGGGTGCTGCCGCCGACGAGATCCTCGACCCGCGCCCCTATGCGGAAATCCTGCGCCAGTGGTCGTCCTTGCATCCGGAGTTTTCCTTCCTGCCGCGCAAGTTCAAGATCGCGGTGACCGGCGCAGCGCATGACCGCGCCGCCGTCCAGGTGCATGACATCGGTCTGCAGGCGAAGCGCGACGAACACGGAAATGTCGGCTTCACGGTATTCGTTGGCGGCGGGCTTGGCCGCACGCCGATGATCGCCCGCAAGGTGCGGGATTTCCTGCCGGAAGAAGACTTGCTGGCCTACTCGGAGGCGATCCTGCGTGTCTACAACCGCTACGGACGGCGCGACAACAAGTACAAGGCGCGCATCAAGATCCTCGTTCACGAAACCGGCGTCGACGTGCTCAGGGCCGATATCGAGCGCGAATTCGAGGAGATCCGCGGCGGCGTTCTGACCCTGCCGCAGGACGAGATCGACCGGATTACCGCCTATTTCGCGCCGCCCGCCTTTGCCGCGCAGGACGATGCGGACGCACTGGAGTGCGCCATGCTGACCGACCCGGCGCTCGCCGCTTTCGTCGAGCGCAACGTGCATGCGCACAAGGCGGCGGGCTATGCCAGTGTCACCATCTCGTTGAAGCCGATCGGCAAGGCGCCGGGCGATGCAACGGCCGACCAGATGGACGCGGTGGCGGAACTCGCCGAGCGCCATGGCCACGACGAGATCCGTGTCAGCCACGAGCAGAACCTGGTATTGCCGCATGTGCGCAAGACCGACATTCCCGCCATCTTCGCCGGATTGAAGGCGGCGGGGCTTGCGGAAGCCAATGCCGGGCTCGTCACCGATATCATCGCCTGTCCGGGGATGGATTTCTGTGCGCTTGCCACCGCGCGCTCGATCCCTGTAGCGCAGCGCATTTCCGAGCGGTTTGGAACGCCGGAGCGTCAGCGCGACATCGGCGATCTCAAGATCAAGATCTCCGGCTGCATCAACGCCTGCGGGCATCACCACGTCGGCCATATCGGCATCCTCGGCGTGGAGAAGAAGGGCGAGGAATACTACCAGATCACGCTCGGCGGATCGGGCGACGAGAACAGCTCGATCGGCGAAATCATTGGCCGGGGCTTCTCCTACGAGGAGGTTGTCGATGCCGTCGAGACGGTGGTCGACACCTACATCGGCCTGCGTGCAGCGCCGGAGGAGGACTTCCTGGACGCCTACCGCAGGGTCGGCGATGCCCCGTTCAAGGAGGCGCTCTATGGGACGGCATGAAGCCCTAGCGGCAATAGACGACCCGGGCGACCTTGCGACAAGGCTCGCTGCCCGCTTTGACGGCGCGCCGGCGGAAGAGGTGATCGCGGCGGCGCGGCGGCAGTTTGGAGCCGGTTTGGCGATGGTCTCTTCCTTCGGCGCGGAATCGGCGGTGCTGCTCCATCTCGCTTCCCGTGTCGATCCACGCCTGCCGGTGCTGTTCATCGACACCGGCAAGCTCTTTCCCGCAACGCTGCGCTACCGGGACGCGCTGACCGAACGCTTCGGCCTCAAGGACGTGCGGGTTCTGAGGCCCTCAGTGGAGGATCTTCAGGCCGACGATCCGACAGGCGCGCTGTGGATGCGCGACACGGATGCCTGTTGCGACATCCGCAAGGTGCGTCCGCTGGCGCGCGCGGTCGCCGGCCTCGACGCCTGGATTTCCGGACGCAAGCGGTTCCAGGCCAGTTCGCGCTCCAACATCCCGCTGTTCGAGGCCGATGGTTCGCGCGTGAAGGTCAATCCGCTCGCGGACTGGGACCCGTCGGATCTGCGGGCGCACATGCAGGCCCACGACCTGCCGCCGCATCCGCTTGTGGCGGAGGGATACCCGTCGATCGGCTGCATGCCCTGCACCAGTCCGGTAGCGGAAGGCGAGGACCCGCGCGCCGGGCGCTGGCGCGGCGGCGACAAGACCGAATGCGGCATCCATTTTCCGCTTCCGCAGGAAAACGAGAACGGAGCGGGGATCTGACCATGACGGCACAGCTTTACAGGAACGGCACCTTTGTCGCCGACCACTGGCGTCACCTCGGCGAAGACGATCCGCTGCCGGACGGCGGTGCCGTCATTCTCCCGCTCGGGCGCTATCTGGAGAGCGTCGCGACGGCGCCGGCCTCGCTCAAGCTCGCGGTGTTGTTGCGTGCGGCGGATGATCCCGACACGCTTGTCCCGCATCTTTCGCGTCTTGAGATTGTCGCCGTCGACTTTGCGAAATTCTCCGACGGACGCGGCTATTCCACCGCGCGCCTGCTGCGCCAGCGGTTGGGCTTTGAAGGCGAGCTGCGGGCGGTGGGCGATGTGCTGCTCGACCAGATCCCGCTGATGCGCCGTTGCGGCTTTACCGCCTTTGAAATCGCGCACGCGCCAACGCGTCGCGCCCTTGAGGCTGGTCACAGTGTCGAGGTGCCGTTATATCTTCAACCTGTGGAGCACGCTGGCGAACGCCCGGCCGGGGCCCGCGCCTGGGCCCGGCGCCCGGCGGCACCGCAGGGGTGAGACTGGCCGCAACGGTTCGTTCGGCACAGGCGGTGCGATGTGCAGCCCGTCTGGACCGGATTTCACCGGCCTGTCGTGAATTGCGAACGTAAGGATGCATGGCATGAATGTGGTCGATCTTTCCGGTGCTGCGGCGGATGTCGTTCCTGCCGGCGCAACCGCCGAGACCGTGACCGAGGTCCAGCATTACACTGACGACCTGTTTCGCTTCCGCATGACACGGCCGGCGACCTTCCGGTTTCGATCCGGCGAATTCGTCATGATCGGACTGATGGTCGGGGAAAAGCCGATCTACCGGGCCTATTCGATCGCCTCGCCCTCCTGGGACGAAGAGCTCGAGTTCTTTTCGATCAAGGTGCCGAACGGCCCGCTGACCGAGCATCTCGCCAGGATCGAGGTCGGCGACAAGGTTTTGATGAAGAAGAAGCCGACCGGAACGCTGGTCAACGACGCGCTGATCACCGGCAAGCGGCTTTACATGTTCTCCACCGGCACGGGCTTTGCGCCTTTCGCAAGCCTCATTCGCGATCCGGAGACCTACGACAAGTTCGACGAGGTCATCGTCACCCATTCCTGTCGCTTCAAGGCCGAGCTTGCCTATTCCATCGAGACGGTGGCGGCGGCGAAGGAAGATCCGCTGATCGGCGAGCTTGCCGCCGAGCGGCTGCGCCTTTTCACCTCCACCACGCGCGAGCCGTCGGAGCATGTCGGCCGCATCACGACGCTGATCGAAAGCGGCGAATTGTTCGAGGCGCTGGGTGTGCCGCCGATCGACCCGGAAACGGATCGCGGCATGATCTGTGGATCGATGGCCATGCTCAAGGACACCAAGGCGCTGCTGGAGGCCCGTGGGTTGACCGAGGGCGCCAACAACAAGCCGGCCGAATTCGTCATCGAGCGCGCCTTCGTCGGTTGAAGGCTCTCGTCGTTCGTGCCATCGCTCCGGAGAAAAGGGGCGGGTGAGAAACGACGGAGAGAGCATGTGAGCGACAGGAAGACGTCGAAAGACGACGCGTGCGTGCGCATTCTCGACGAGCGCACGCTTTACGAGGGCTTTGCCCGTTATCGGGAGCTGGATGTCGAGGAGCGCCGCGCCGACGGCACGACACATCGCCTGTCGCGCGAGTATCAGACGCGCGGCGATGTCGTCGCCGTCCTTCCCTTCGATCCGGAGCGAAAGGTCGCGCTGCTGGCCCGCCAGCTGCGCGTGCCGCTGCTTGCCCGCGGCGACGGCGAGGCGTTCCTGCTCGAGGCGCCTGCGGGCTATGTCGATGACGGCGAGGCGCCGGCCGACGCCGCCCGGCGCGAGGCGGCGGAAGAGGTCGGTATCGCCCTGACCGATCTCGAGCCGGTCGGTGAGGTCTATTCCTCTCCCGGCGCGATGACCGAACGGATTTCCCTCTTTCTGGCCGAATACACCCTGGCGGATCGCCGGAGCGCCGGCGGGGGACTTGCGCATGAAGGGGAGGAGATCGAGGTGCTGGAGTGCCCGCTTGCCCGGCTGGTTTGCGATCCGGGCGATGCAACCGGCCAGGACGCCAAGACGCTGCTGCTGCTGCAGGCGCTCATGTTGCGCCGCCCCGATCTTTTTGCGTAACCTCGAGCCAACGCGCCGATGTGGCCGATGGGTCGCAACACGGCGATTTCTCCAGGAAAATTCAAGGATCCCGCCATGTCGATGAACCGTACCGTACGTCTCGTCAAACGTCCTGCGCCCGGCCTTGTCAGTTCAGTCAGTTTCGAGATCCGCGATGAGCCGGTCGCCGAGCCGGGCGACGGCGAATTTCGTATGCGCGCCGAATATGTCTCGCTCGATCCGGCCATGCGCGGCTGGGTGAACGAGGGCAAATCCTATGTGCCGCCGGTCGCGCTCGGCGATGTGATGCGCGCCTTTTCCGCCGGCACGGTGGAGGCGTCCAACCACCCCGAGTTTCGCGTGGGCGACAAGGTGGTCGGCCTTTTCGGCGTGCAGACGCACGCGATCTCCGACGGCCGCGGCGTGCAGCGCGTCGACACGGATATCGCGCCGCTGCAAAGCTGGATCGGCGGTCTCGGCATGCCGGGGCTGACCGCCTATTTCGGCCTGTTGCGCGTCGGCGAGGCGAAGGCCGGCGACACGGTTGTCGTCTCCGCCGCCTCCGGCGCGGTCGGTTCGCTTGTCGGCCAGATCGCGAAGCTCAAGGGCTGCCGCGCGGTCGGTATCGCCGGCGGTCCGGAAAAATGCCGGGCGCTGATCGAGGTCGACGGCTTTGACGCGGCGGTCGACTACAAGGCGGGCGATCTTGGCGCGCAGCTCGACAAGGCCTGCCCGGACGGGATCGACGTCGATTTCGAAAACGTCGGTGGCGAGATCCTCGACACCATCCTGCCGCGCATGAACACCTTCGGGCGCATCGCGGTCTGCGGGCTGATCTCGGCCTATACGGCGACCTCGGTGCCGCCGGGACCGGTGAACCTGCGCTATGTGCTCACCCAGCGGCTGAAGATGCAGGGCTTGATCGTCTTCGACTTCGCCCGCGACAATGCGGTTGCGCTCGCCGATCTCGGCGCCTGGGTGAAGGAGGGCAAGCTGAAGCTGCGCGAGGACGTGCGCGAGGGCGGCGTCGACGCCTTCGTCGAGACGCTCAATCTGCTTTATACCGGCGGCAACTTCGGCAAGCTCAGCCTCAAGGTCTGAAAAAGCCCGCAACCGCGCCATTCTCCTGACACGATGTCGCGGCCATCATTGGCATCTGAAAGTGCGGTTGGGAGGATGGCGATGCGGTTCGGGCGAACATGGAAAGCGGCGCGAGCCGGTCTTGCGCTGGCAACGCTTGCCGCCGGCACTGCGGGGCTTCAACCGTCTCCTGCGCAGGCCGCATCGCTCGACGCTTGCGTCGCCAATATCCGCGCGCAGGCGATCAAGGCCGGCGTCAGCCGCGCCACCGCCGACCGGGCGCTGTCGGATGTTTCCTTTGACGAAAAAGCGGTGCGCTTCTCCCGCAGCCAGCCGGAATACAAGACCCCGATCTGGGACTATCTTGCCTTTCTGGTCGACGAGGAACGCATCGCCGACGGCAAGAAGATGCTCGATCGCCATCGCAACACCCTGGCCCGGGTGGAAAAATCCTATGGTGTCGACGGTTACATCGTGCTGGCTGTCTGGGGCGTTGAAAGCGACTACGGGCAGTTTCGCGGCGATTTCCATGTGCCGCATGCGCTGGCCAATGTCGCCTGCAACGGCCGGCGTGCGAAGTATTTCCGCTCCGAGCTGGTCGAGATCCTGAAGATCGTCGACCGGGGCGACGTGAAGCTCAAGGACCTGCAAGGCTCCTGGGCCGGCGCCTTCGGCCAGACCCAGTTCATGCCCTCCACCTATCGCCGGCTGGCGGTCGATTTTGATGGCGACGGGCGCCGCGATCTCGTTAATTCCGTGCCGGATGCGCTTGCCTCCACGGCGAATTATCTCAAGAAGGCGGGCTGGGTCACCGGCATGCCCTGGGGCTACGAGGTGCGTCTGCCCAAGGGCTACAAGGGGCCGTCCGGGCGCAAGAATCGCGCGACCGTCACCTCCTGGGGCAAGCGCGGCATCATCCATCTCGACGGCGGCAAGATCGACGGCGAGGCGCGTGCCGGGCTCCTGCTTCCGGCCGGGCGCGACGGCCCGGCGTTTCTGGTGTTCAAGAATTTCGACGCGATCTATTCCTACAATGTCGCGGAAAGCTATGCGCTGGCAATCTCGCATCTGGCAGATCGTCTGCGCGGCGCCGGGCCGTTCGCCACCCCGTGGCCGACGTCGGATACGGGCCTGTCGCGCGCCGAACGCCTCAGGCTTCAGGAACTTCTGCTGCGAGCGGGCTATGACATCGGCGAGGCGGACGGGCGTGTCGGCCCGGCAACGCGCGCCGGCATCAAGCAGGCCGAGGCGCGCTTCGGATTGCGCCAGACCGGCCGGCCGGGTCGCAAGATCTATGAAAAGCTCGGAGGCCGCTGACCGCGCTCCTTATCCCTTGCCGGGGATGCCCTTGAAGGCCTCCTTGCCCCAGACCCGCTTGACGGTGTCGTCGCGGCCGCACGACCAGCGATAGTAAGTGTAGCGGGTGGGGCTCTTCTCGTAGAAATCCTGATGATAGTCCTCGGCCGGATAGAAGGTCGCGGCATCGAGGATCGGCGTCGCGATCTTCGTGTCGAGGCTGACTGCGGCTTGCGCCTTTTCCCGCTCCGCGATCCGGCGCTGCTCAGCGTCCGTGGCGAAGATCGCCGTGCGATAGGACGGACCCCGGTCGCAGAACTGGCCGCCTGCGTCGGTCGGATCGACGCTGCGAAACAGCGCCGCCACCAGGTCCGTGTAGCTCACCGTGTCCGCGTCGAAGGTGATGCGCACGGCTTCATAGTGCCCCGTGCCGCCCTGCGTCACCGCCTTGTAGGTCGGATCGTCCAGAGTGCCGCCAGTATAGCCCGAGACCGTTTCCAGGACGCCCGGGATCGTGTCGAAGTCCGATTCAACGCACCAGAAACAGCCCCCGGCAAAGATCGCCGTTTGCTCGTCCAGCGCAATCGCGGGACGCGGCGCGGCAAGCGAGACCGCCAGAACGGCGGCAAGGGCGCCGAGGAGGCGCGGGGACCTGGGCCGCTTGAATGTCGTATGCATGGGGAAATCTCCTTTGCCTGCTTCAGCACTTGGCGGTCGCAGCACCCGGGATCAAGTCAAAGCCGCATCACATCCTCGGGATGAGACCGGCCAAACGCGGATTGCGGGCGTGCCACCCATCGGCTACCGTCCGCCCGAGAGGCTATTCGTATGACAAACGGGAGGACGGCTTTGTCCAGCGAAATCAGGCGTTTCCAGGCCGTGATCGACGGCGTCGCGGGAGAGGCGACCGGCGGACGCCGCATCGACGTGATCGCACCCAGTACGGGCGAGGTCTTTGCCAGCATTCCGCGCTGCGATGCGGGTGATGTCGGTCGCGCGGTGGTTGCCGCGCGCAGCGCCTTTGACGGCGATGACTGGGGCAGGATGCCGGCGGTGGAGCGCGGTCGCATCCTCTCGCGCCTGTCCGCGCTGGTGCTTAGCCATATCGACGAGCTGGCGGAGCTGGAATCGCGCGACACCGGCAAGCCGCTGCGCCAGGGCCGGGCCGATATCGTCAATGCCGCGCGCTACTTCGAGTTCTACGGCGGGGCAGCGGACAAGGTCACCGGCGACACGCTTCCCGCCCAGACCGGCTTCATGGCGATCACGCTGCGCGAGCCGCATGGCGTCGTCGGCTCCATCGTTCCGTGGAATTATCCGGCGCAGATCATGGCGCGGGTCGCAGGCGCCGCCCTTGCCATGGGCAATACGTTGGTGATGAAACCTGCGGAGGATGCGTGTCTGTCCGTGCTGCGGATTGCCGAGCTTGCGCTTGAGGCGGGGCTTCCGGCGGGCGTCTGGAACGTGGTGCCGGGCTACGGCGAGGAGGCGGGCGCCTCCCTTTCCAATCATCCGGGCGTCGACTTCCTGACCTTCACCGGCTCTCCCGAGGTCGGCACGCTGATCCAGACGGCGGCGGCCAAGAACCATATCGGCTGCACGCTGGAGCTTGGCGGCAAGTCGCCGCAGATCCTCTTCGCCGACGCCGATCTGGAGGCCGCCCTTCCGGTCGTCCTGAACGCCGTCGTGCAGAATTGCGGCCAGACCTGTTCGGCCGGCAGCCGTCTGCTGGTGGAGGCCGCGCATTTCGACAAGGTGGTCGAGGAGCTGCGGCATCGCTTTCGCGCGCTGGTCAGCGGCCCGCACGACAGCGATCTGGATCTCGGACCCTTGATCAACGAGGCGCAGGCGCGTCGCGTCGCGGGCTTTGCCGAAGAGGCGGAGGTGGAGGAAATCCCGCTGATCGCGGAAGGATCCATCATGCCGGACAGCCCGGCGGGCGGGTTTTATCAGCCGGCCCGCGTTTATGGCCCTGTGCCCCGCGATGCGCGCCTTGCTCAGGAGGAGGTGTTCGGTCCCGTGCTTGCCGTCATTCCCTTTGCCGATGAAGCCGAGGCCATCGAGATCGCCAACGGCACCGACTACGGCCTGGTCGCCGGTGTGTGGACCGGCGATGGCGCGCGCGCGATGCGGGTGGCGCGCGCAGTCAGGGCCGGGCAGGTCTTCGTCAATGGCTATGGCGCAGGCGGCGGGGTCGAGTTGCCCTTCGGCGGCTTCAAGAAGTCCGGCCACGGGCGGGAAAAGGGCTTCGAGGCGCTCTACGAGTTCTCGGCCCTCAAGACCGTCGTGGTCAATCACGGATAGAAAGCGCGCGCCTCAAGAGCGCGGCAGCAATCGGGAGGAAATGCATGAGCGGACGTCTTGCGGGGAAGGTGGCGATTGTCACCGGCGCGGGGTCGGGCTTCGGCGAGGGCATCGCGAAGCTCTTTGCCGGGGAGGGGGCCTCGGTGATTGCCGCCGACATCAACGGCGAGGCGGCCCAACGGGTCGCTGGCGAGATCGGTCCCTCGGCCGCAGCGGTGACCGCGGATGTGGGCAAGCGGGCGGACGTTGAGGCAATGTGCCAGGCCGCACAGGAGCGCTTCGGCGGGCTGGATATTCTCGTCAACAACGCCGGCTACACCCACCGCAACGGCTCTCTGATGGAGGTCGACGAGGACACCTTCGACAAGATCTTCGCTGTCAATGCCAAGGCCATCTATCTGGCGACCCAGGCGGCCGTGCCGATGCTGAATGCGCGCGGCGGCGGCGTGATCCTCAACACCGCCTCGACGGCGGGCCTGAGGCCGCGCCCGGGGCTGACCTGGTACAATGCGTCGAAGGGCTGGGCGATCACCGCGACCAAATCCATGGCGGTGGAGCTTGCGCCCGACAACATCCGTGTGAATGCGCTGTGCCCGGTTGCGGGCGAGACGGGCATGCTTTCGATGTTCATGGGAGAGGACACGCCGGAAAAGCGGGCGCAATTCGTCGCCAGCATTCCGCTGGGGCGTCTGTCGCAACCGCGCGATATCGCCAATGCCGCATTGTGGCTCGCCTCAAACGAAGCCGAATTCATCACCGGCGTGGCACTTGAGGTCGACGGCGGGCGGTGTATCTGACCGCGAGAGCAAAGGGCAAGGCGCGCGAACGCGCCTCGCCCCGTCGTCTTATTTCTTGAACTTCTTGATCTCGCCGCTGGCAAGACGAGCGCTGTAGGAGGTCAGTTCCTTCCTGACGAGCCTCATCAGGAAGTAGAGCGCAAATATGTTCACTACCGCCATGGAGAAGATCGCCGCGTCGGAGAAGTCGATGACGGGTCCAAGGCTCGCCGCCGCACCGATCACGATGAAGATGCAGAAGATGACCTTGAACACGAGTTCAGTCGTCTTGCCTTCGCCGAACAGATAGGTCCAGGCCTTCAGGCCATAGTAGGACCAGGAGATCATCGTGGAAAACGCAAAGAGCACCACCGCGATCGCCAGGACATAGGGGAACCACGAAATCGTCGAGCCGAAGGCGGCGGAGGTCAGGGCCACGCCCGACGTGTCGCCGATCGTCTTGATCGAGCCGCCGGCCTCGTTGAGGATGAACTGCCCCGTTGCCGGATCGGAGATCAACTGGCCGGAAATCGTGATGACCAGGGCGGTCATCGTGCAGATCACCACCGTGTCGATCAGCGGCTCCAGCAGCGACACGAAGCCTTCCGTGATCGGCTCTTTGGTGCGAACGGCCGAGTGCGCGATCGCCGCCGAGCCGACACCGGCCTCGTTGGAGAAGGCGGCCCGTTTGAAGCCCTGGATCAGGGCGCCGACAAGCCCGCCGGCAACGCCGAGACCCGTGAAGGCGCCGGAGAAGATCTGACCAAAGGCCCAGCCGATCTTGTCGTAGTTCACCAGCAGGATGATCAGCGCCGCGCCGACGTAGAGGATGCCCATGAAGGGCACGACCTTTTCGGTGACACGGGCGATCGACTTGATGCCGCCGACGATCACGGCAAACACGATCGCCGCGAATACGATCCCCGTGATCCAGCCCGGATAATCGCCGACGATCCCGGCGATCTGGGCATGTGCCTGGTTGGCCTGGAACATGTTGCCGCCGCCAAGCGCGCCGAGGATACAGAACACGGAAAACAGGACGGCGAGGATCTTGCCGCCCGGAAGGCCGAGCTCCGTGAACCCCTTCGACATGTAGTACATCGGACCGCCGGAGACGGTGCCGTCGGGGTATTCGTTGCGGTATTTCACGCCGAGCGTGCACTCGGTGAATTTCGACGCCATCCCCATGAGGCCCGCGAGGATCATCCAGAAGGTCGCACCCGGACCGCCGATGCCCACGGCAACGGCAACGCCGGCGATGTTGCCGAGGCCCACGGTGCCCGACAAGGCGGTTGCCAGGGCCTGGAAGTGGCTGACCTCGCCCGCGTCCTTGGGATCGGAATAGTCGCCCTTCACCAGCGCGATGGCATGGCCGAAGAAGCGGAACTGGACGAGCCCGAAATAGACGGTGAACACCGATGCCGCGACGACAAGCCACAGCACGATCCAGGGAAAGGCGGTTCCGGGAAAGGGTGCGAAGATGAAATTGACGAAGGGCCCGGTGACGGCTGCGAAAGTCTGGTTGACCTGTTGGTCAAGCGTCATGGCCTCCTGGGCAAGGGCGGGAGCGGACAGGCCGAACGCGGCGGCCGGGGCGAGAAGGATCTTGCTGAAATTTTTCATGGCTTCACCTCAGACCACGACGGTGACGGGTACGCTGGCGCTCATCACCAGGTTCGATGTGGCGCTTCCGAAGATGCGCTTGGTGAAGCCGCCCTCGGAGGACCGTCCGACGATGATCTGGTCGGCGCCCTGCTCCTCCGCGAGCGTGTTCAGCGTCTCCGCCACGTCTCCGTGCCGCACGATGCCGCTGGCTGAAAATCCGGCGTCGCGAAGGCTTTTCACGGCCGGATCGATGATCCGGTTCGTCGCCGTGGAGAGTTCCTCCTCGCGCCGCTTGTGGCGCTGGGCGTTTTCCTCCTGCGTCTGGAACGAGTAGGGCGACCACTCGATGACATAGGCGGCGACGAGCTCGCAGTCTCCGATCAGTTTCGCCAGCATCTGGGCATGCGCCATGGCGCGCTCGCCCGATTTGTGGCCGTCCAGGCCGATCAACAGTTTCATTCCCATTTCTTCCTCCTGAATACAGGGTTCCCCGATGGTCAGTTCAAAGCAAAGGCATGGGCGCGGTTGGATTCCACGCCTCTTGCAACCTCGGCAACTCATTATAGGTAAAAAGACTGGTTGATGTGCCTTTAGTTAGTCTGTATTGAGGAATTTGACCTATAAATCAGGAAAAAACAGGCAAAAAGACTGGATGACTAGGAATTTGGACGCTATCGACAGAAAGATCCTGGACGAACTTCAGCGCGACGGCCGGCTATCGATCGTCGAACTGGCCGACAGGGTGGGGCTCACGAAAACGCCTTGCGCCCAGCGGGTGCGGCGTCTCGAACGTTCGGGTGTGATCAGCGGCTACAGCGCCAAGCTCGATCCGGTCGAGGTCAACATGAACCACGTCACGATCGTCCAGGTGAACATGATGCAGACCGTCGACACCTCGCTGGAGGACTTCAACGAGGCGGTGAAGCGCATTCCCGAGATCCAGACCTGCATGATGATCGCCGGCTCGTTCGACTATCTGCTGCAGGTGCGCACGCGCGACATCGCCCATTTCCGGGCCTTGCTGGGCGACAAGATCAGCAAGTTGCCGAATGTCATGCAGACGCATTCCTTCGCCGTCCTGGAAACGGTGAAGGACAGCGATGTCATTGCCATGCAGCAGGAGGGGCGGCGGGGATAGACGCAAGGGCCGGGCCTTGAGCCCTCGATCGGAAGCGTGTTGCGCGGCAAGGCGCCGAAACGGCCGGGCGCGCGAGGCGTCCGGCCGTTTGTGATCGGGACAGAATTGTCGGTTCCAGTCTTATGCCGGAACCTTGACCTTCGCCTTGGTGTTGGCGAGCACGTCCTCGATGGTGACGTCGGGCGCCAGCTCCACCACTTCCAGCCCCTCGTCGGTGACGTCGAAGACACCGAAGTTGGTGATGATGCGGTTGACGCATTTCACGCCGGTCAGCGGCAGGGTGCACTCCGGAAGGAGCTTCGGGTCGCCCGCCTTGGAGGTGTGATCCATGATCACCACCACGCGCTTGACGCCGGCGACGAGGTCCATCGCCCCGCCCATGCCCTTGACCATCTTGCCGGGGATCATCCAGTTCGCCAGATCGCCGTCTTCCGACACTTCCATGGCGCCCAGGATGGCCATGTCGATGTGACCGCCACGGATCATGGCGAAGCTTTCGGCGGACGAGAAGAAGCTTGTCTGCGGCAATTCGGTGATCGTCTGCTTGCCGGCGTTGATGAGGTCGGGATCGATCTCGTCCTCGGTCGGGAACGGCCCCATGCCGAGCATGCCGTTTTCCGATTGGAGCGTCACGTGAACGCCTTCCGGGATGTAGTTGGACACCAGCGTCGGGATGCCGATGCCGAGGTTCACGTAGAACCCGTCTTCCAGCTCCTGCGCCGCGCGCCGAGCCATGTCATCGCGAGTCCAGGCCATGTCTGTTCTCCTTTGTCTTCTCAGGCTGCGCGGACGATGCGCTTCTCGATGCGCTTCTCGTGGGTGCCCACGATGATGCGGTCGACGTAGATCCCCGGCGTATCGATACGGTCGGGATCGAGCTCGCCGATCTCGACGACCTCCTCGACCTCCACCAGCGTGATCCTGCCGGCCGTCGCCATCTCCGGGTTGAAGTTGCGGGCGGTCTTGCGGAAGACGAGGTTGCCTTCCTTGTCCGCCTTCCAGGCCTTCACCAGCGACAGATCCGCGACCAGCCCGGTCTCCAGAATGTAGGTCTCGCCGTTGAAATCCTTGTGTTCCTTGCCCTCGGCAATGCGTGTGCCGACACCCGTCTTGGTGTAGAAACCGGGGATCCCCGCGCCGCCGGCGCGACAGCGCTCCGCCAGCGTGCCCTGCGGGTTGAACTCGAGCTCGAGTTCGCCGTTCAGGTACTGGCGCTCGAAGGTGGCGTTCTCTCCGACATAGGAAGAAATCATCTTCTTGATCTGACGGGTCTGCAGGAGAAGGCCGAGACCGAAGTCGTCGACGCCTGCATTGTTGGAGATCGCGGTGATCTCCTTGGCGCCATTGTCCCGCAGCGCGACAATCAGGTTCTCGGGAATGCCGCACAGGCCGAAACCGCCGGCCATGATCGTCATTCCGTCAAAGGTCACTCCCTCAATCGCGGCAGCCGCGTCGGGGTAAATCTTATTCATAGGGATCTCCTTGCATCGGATGAATGCCGGGCGTTCGTCCCAACATGAACCGCTCGTCAGGGGCTTGTGATAACGCCAGAGGCCGCGCACCTCAAGCGCCAAGCGCAGACAGGGCGTTCTCGGGCGCATTCGGGCGGCTTTCGCCTTGAACCGACAGGCGATAGCGCCTATTCCCGCACCATGGGGCTCGCGGCGCATTCGGCGTTCGCGCCCCGCCGACTCATTCGGATCAGGACCCGCCGACCCATTCGGATCAGGATATGAAACGCCTCATCGCGATACTCGCTGCGATCATTGTGACCGGCGCGTTGCTTGTCAGCGCCCCGGCGCTGCTCGTTTCGAGCGATGCCGCGCGCGGGCGCATCGAGGCGCAGCTGTCGGTCTGGTTCGGCGCGCGGGTGCGCGTCGGTGCGCCGCCGCGCATTTCCGTCGTCCCGCGCCTGAGCCTCGTGCTTGAAGATGTGAGCCTTGAGGGCAACGGATGGAGCCTGAAAGACGCCGGAATGAGGGCGCGGCTCGATCTGTCCGCCCTCTTGAGCGGAACCACGCGTCTTGCCTCCCTTGCCATCGCAAACCCGCAGATCCGCATCTCCGCGCCATTTCAGGGTCGCCCGGAAACCGCTGTCGTCGTCGGTCGGGCCGTGCAGCGGATCCTGCGCCATCCGCTGTCCGTCGCGAACGCCGATGTCTATCTGGATGACGCGACGGAGCCGCTCTTGCGGGACATGGTTTTCCAACTTGCGCCCGGTGGCGAGGGCGCAACTCTTCGTGGCGGGTTCAAGGCCGCGGATCAACAGGTCGAGGCAACCGTGACGCTTGCCGATACCGCCGTCTTGACGGGCGAGGGCGCGGGCAATGTGACTGTGAGCCTGGCCTCGTCCCTTGCCACCTTGCGCATCGACGGAATGGTGGGCGAGGGTGGCGCGCCGCGCCTGTCCGGAGACTTCGAGTTCTCCACCAGCGATCTGCGCGGACTTGCCGGGCGTCTGGGCGTTTCGCTGATCGGGGACACCGCTTTCGGGGTGGCGCGGCTCACGGGCATCGGGTCCGCGTCGGTCTCCGCCATCGAGTTGGATACGGCGCGCGTCGAACTTGACGGCAACATCGGCGAGGGACGTCTGGCGCTCTCCGACAGGGCGCTGCGTCCGCGCCTTGAAGGCACCCTGGCCTTCGAGCGTCTCGACTTGTCTGCCTATTTGCAGGAGTGGGGAGGTCTTCCCAAGGAGGATGTGCCGGGCCCGGACTGGGTTCGTGCGCCGCTCTTCCAGCTTCTGTCTGGCATCGATGTCGATCTGCGCCTGTCCGCCGCACGCCTTGTCGCCGCCGCGCTTGAAACCGGCCCGAGCGCGCTCTCGCTGCTCTTGCGGGACGGGGATCTGTCGATCAATTTGAGTGAAACGACACTCGCCGGCGGGTCGGGAGCACTGACGGTTCGTGCCAGACCCGAGGCGGAAAGCGGTTATGTCGCGACGGCGATGCTCATCGGCGAGGATCTCGCGCTGGCGGAATTGGCCCTGTCCGCGCCCGACGACGGGCCGCGAATAGCGGCGGGCTACGTGAGCGGCCGGATGGATGTGAATGCCCGCGGCGCAACGCTGGCGCAGCTCGCCCGGAGCTACCGCGCAGTCGTTGCCGCTGATGCGAAGGACGTCGAGCTTCGTGGGGGCGACCTTGACGCGGTGATGGACGGCCTGCTGGCCGGCGACATGGAAAAAGACGCGAGCAGCGTGTCGCGGTTCGAGACAATTGCCGCGCGGCTCGAACTCGACGCCGATGCCCTACAGGTGAGCGAACTGGACGCCATGACGGCCCGGCACAGGCTTTCCCTCTCGGGCCGGGTCGCGCGCGCCAAAGGCGGGGTCTCGCTGCGCGGGGAGGTGGCGGAACGTCGCGCCGAACCGGTCGAAGCGGGTGCGCCGCCGGCAAAGGCGATGCCGGTGCTTGTGCGCGGCACGCTCACGGCGCCGCGTCTTCTGCCCGACATGACCGGCCTGAGCGGATCGCCCACCCGGTAGCGGGTTTCTGTGAAACACGCTGCTTCGCGCGGCCTTCCGGCTGTTGTATGAAAGAGCTGGAGGCTCAGGAGCCGGGGGCGGATTTCTTGCTGCGAATGCTGTCGACACTCTTGAAGATCGGGCTTGCCTCGCTCCTGACGGGCGCGGTTCTGGCCGAATTCGATGTGTCCGCCCAGGACCTTCTGGCGCAGGCCGGCCTCACCCCGCAGGACATCGCCGATTTCGCCGTGCGGACCTACCAGTGGGCACTGCCGAACATCATTCTCGGTGCGCTTATCGTCGTCCCGGTCTGGCTGGTGATCTACCTGTTTCGCCCACCGCGCGGGTAGATCCGCGCCGTTGCGTTGGCTCTCAGTTGGCCCTCAGGCCTGCGCCTCCGCGCGGCGCATGTCGCGCGCCTTCGCCACTTCCTGGCGCTTGGTGACAATGGAGGTCGTGACGACGATCAGTGTCACAAGACCGACCAGAATGGTGCACACGGCGTTGATCTCCGGCGTCACGCCAAGGCGCACCTGCGAGTAGATCTTCATCGGCAGTGTCGTGGCTTCCGGCCCGGTGGTGAAGCTTGCGATCACCAGATCGTCGAGCGACAGCGTGAAGGCCAGCATCCAGCCGGCGATGACGCCGGGCAGGATGATCGGCAGCGTCACCGAGAAGAACGTGCGCAGCGGCGGACAGCCAAGGTCCTGGGCGGCTTCCTCCAGCGCCCGGTCGAAACCGGCCAGGCGCGACTGGACCACGACCGCGACATAGCACATGGCGAACGTCGTATGCGCGATCATGATGGTCCAGAACCCGCGCGTCTGGTCGATTGCCACGAACAGCAAAAGCAGTGAAAGGCCGAGGATGACCTCCGGCATCACCAGGGGCGCATAGACCATTCCGGAGAAAAGCGTGCGACCGGCGAAGCGTCCGGAGCGGACCAGAACGATGGCGGCGAGCGTGCCGAGTACGGTGGCGAGCGTTGCGGAAAAGAACGCGACGCGCACAGTGACCCATGCCGCGTCGAGAAGCTGCTGGTTGGAGAGCAGCTCGACGTACCACTTGGTCGAAAAGCCGCCCCAGACCGTGACAAGCCGCGATTCGTTGAAGGAATAGATCACCAGAAGGACGATCGGCAGGTACAGGAACGAAAATCCGAGCACCAGCGACGTCACGTTGAACCAGCTTGGTCCCTTGTGCATCAGTTTCGTTCCTCTCGTCGACCGAGGCCGGTCATTGGCTCTTCTCCGCCGCCTTTTGCTGCTGGTTCTGGAACAGCACGATTGGCACGACCAGAATGAGCAGCAGGATCACGGCGACGGCGGAAGAGACCGGCCAGTCGCGGTTGTTGAAGAATTCCGTCCACAGCGTCTTGCCGATCATCAGCGTATCGGATCCGCCCAGAAGATCGGGGATCACGAACTCGCCGACCGCGGGAATGAAGACGAGGAAACACCCGGCGATGATGCCGGGCATCGAGAGCGGCACGGTGATTGTCCAGAAGGTGCGCCACGGCGGACAGCCGAGATCGCTCGCGGCCTCAAGCAGACTTACGTCCAGCTTCTCCAGACTGGCATAGAGCGGCAGCACCAGGAACGGCAGGTAGGAATAGACGATGCCGATGTAGACGGCGGCATTGGTGTTGAGTATCGTCAGCGGATCGTCGATCACGCCGATCCACAGCAGCACCTGGTTCAGCAGGCCCTCGTTCTTGAGAATGCCGATCCAGGCGTAGACGCGGATCAGGAAGCTTGTCCAGAACGGCAGGATCACGAGCATGAGAAGGGTTGCGCGCCATTCCCTGGGCGCGCGCGCCATGCCGTAGGCGATCGGATAGCCGACGATAAGGGTGATCAGCGTCGAGATCGCGGCGATCTCGACGCTCGACAGATAGGACTTCCAGTAGAGATCGTCCTGGGTCAGCCAGATGTAGTTTTCCAGCGAAAAGCGACCGATGGCGTCGACGACATCGGACAAGCCCTGCGACAGGTCGATGGTCGGCAGATAGGGCGGAATCGCGACGGCGATCTCCGAAAGCGAAATCTTGAAGACGATGAAGAAGGGCGCGAGAAAGAAGACAATCAGCCAGGCATAGGGAAGGGCGATCAGGAGCCATCCGCCGGCGCTGCGCCGCTGACGCGGAATGCGCGGAATGTCGCTGGCGACGGTGGTGGTCTCGGCTGCAGTCCTGTCGGCGCTCGTCATCTGCCGGTCCTCCAGCTCATGGGCGTCAGGCTCCTCCGCCTGTGCCGCGTCATTGGGCCAGCACCACGCCGGCGTCCCGGTCCCAGGAGAGCCAGACCTTGTCCTCCCAGCCGATCGGGCGTTCCACCTGGCGCGTCCGGTTGGCCACCGTGGCGCGCACCGTTTCCTCCTCGGCGATATGGGTGTGGTAGATCGACACGTCGCCGAGATAACCGATGTCCCAGACCTCGCCGGTGAGCCGGTTTTCCGGCCCTTCCGGCTCCTCGAAGGAAATGCGCACCTTCTCCGGGCGGATCGCGAACCACACGGTCTCGCCAATGCCGGCCTCGACCGGTTGCGCCACTTCGATGGCGCAGTCGAACAACGGCGCATGCAGCCTCGTCATGTCGCCGTCACGCGTCATGACCTTGCATTCCATCAGGTTGATGTCGCCGATGAAGTCCGCAACAAAGCGCGAGTTCGGCACCTCGTAGATTTCGGCAGGCGTCGCGATCTGGACGATGCGGCCCTTGTCCATCACCGCGATGCGGTCGGCCATGGTCATGGCCTCTTCCTGGTCGTGGGTGACGATCAGGAAGGTCATGCCGAGGTCCTGCTGCAGGTCGGTCAGTTCGAACTGCGTTTCCTCGCGCAGCTTGCGATCGAGTGCGCCGAGCGGTTCGTCGAGAAGCAGCACCTTCGGTTTCTTGGCAAGCGAGCGGGCGAGTGCCACGCGCTGGCGCTGGCCGCCGGAAAGCTGGTGCGGCTTGCGCTTGGCGAAGTCCTGCAGCTTGACGAGGGAGAGCATTTCCTCGACACGGCCGGCGATTTCCGCCTTCGGCATCCCCTCCTGCCTGAGGCCGAAGGCGACGTTCGCCTCCACGCTCATATGGGGAAACAGCGCATAGGACTGGAACATCATGTTGACGGGGCGGCGATGCGGCGGAACGCCGGCAAGGTTCTGCCCGTCGAGATAGATCTCGCCCGCATTCGGTGTTTCAAAGCCGGCGAGCATGCGCATCATCGTGGTCTTGCCGCAGCCCGAGCCGCCAAGCAGGGCAAAGAACTCGCGTTCGTGGACCTTGAGGCTGAGGTTGTCGACGGCGATGAAGTCGCCGAATTTCTTCGTGACGTTTCGAAATTCGATATAGGGCCGGGCCTGGGGATCGTCCCAGGGTGCGAAGTCGCGGCGGATCGGTCCGATCGGTTTCTTGGCCAAGCTCAACCCCTCCCTAGTGGAGCGAATCTGACATTTGAGTCCCGCTGGCGGCGACGCTCCCGCTCAAATGTCAAATTCAACAGCTCCACCAAAACCATGTATTTATCCAGTGGTTATTTGATTTCGACATTTGCTGCGAGGGCGTTGCACGGGGAGGCAAATGTCAGAAGCGAACCACTGGCGTTCGTTGCCGGAAGGCCCGCGAACCGGGCCTTCCGCACGCACTCACTGACCGGTCTTGACCTTCGTCCACTCCCGGGTGCGGGACCGCATGGCGCGGGGCGACTTGGTGGTGGTGGAGAAGAGATTGTCGACCGTCTCCTCGCTCGGGTAGATCGCCGGATCCTCAAGCACTTCCTTTTCGACGAATTCCTGGCTCGCCTTGTTGCCGTTTGCGTAGAACACGTAGTTTGTCGCCTTGGCGACCACGTCGGGGCGCATGATGTAGTCGAGGAAGACATGCGCCTCCTCGGTGTGCGGCGCATCGGCTGGAATGGCCATGTTGTCGAACCACATCATCGCCCCTTCCTTGGGAATGGCATAGCTGACGGTCACGCCGTTGTCGGCCTCCGCCGCGCGGTCGCGGGCCTGCAGCACGTCGCCGGACCAGCCGATCGCCAGGCAGATGTCGCCATTTGCGAGCGCGTTGATGTACTCCGAGGAATGGAACTTCTGGATGTAGGGACGCACCTTCAGCAGGAGCTCCGTGGCCTTCTTGAAGTCTTCCGGATTGTCGCTGTCGGGATCGAGACCGAGATAGTTGAGTGCGGCGGGAAAGATCTCGTCGGCGGTGTCGAGCATATGCACGCCGCAATCGGCGAACTTCGAGACGACCTCGGGATCGAAGATCATGTCCCAGCTGTCGACCGGCGCGTCGGGCATGCGTTCCTTGATCTTCTCGACGTTGTAGCCGATGCCGGTGGTGCCCCACATGTAGTTGATAGCGTATTCATTGCCCGGATCGAACTTTTCGATGCGCTTCATGATCTGTGGCCAGAGATTGTCGATGTTCTCCAGTTTCGACTTGTCCAGTTTCTGGAAAACGCCGGCCTGGATCTGGCGGCCGAGGAAGGTGCCCGTCGGCACGACGACATCATAACCGGTGCCGCCGGCGAGCAGCTTCGTCTCCAGCATCTCGTTGCTGTCGAAGACGTCGTAGACCACCGAAATGCCGGTTTCCTTGGTGAAGTCCTCGAGAATGGATTCGTCGATATAATCCGACCAGTTGAACACACGCACCGTGCGTTCCTGCGCCGAGGCCGCGCCGATCGCCAAGGCGCTAGCCAGCGCCACCCCTGTCAAAAACAGCTTTTTCATCTCGTTCACCTCCATTTGGCCCCCAAGCCATGTCCCGGCCAGGGGCGTTCCGCTCTGTCGTGTCGTCCGCGCGCCGTTGGGTGCGGCCGTCTTGTTGTCTTTGCCGATCGCCCGTGGGCGGACTTGACCCTCGGGCAGCCTAGAAGCATTTCCCCCGCGGTCTCAAGGGGCGGTCGCGGGCATGCCGCCAATTTGACCGTTTTGCCAACATCTTCTGCAAGGCGCATGTGCCGTCGTCGGTCTTGCCGGCGCCGGGGCGCGATCACAGGTAGGTCTGGCGCTCCAGCGTCGATATCTCGCGCCCGAATGCGAAGAGCTCGTGACGCTTGATGTCGGTAAGGACCTTGTGCATCTCGGAGCCGACGGCCTCCTTCATGCGCTCCGACGCCTCGAAGGCATCGATCGCCTCGTCCATCCAGGGGGTGAGGCGCGGCGCGGTTGTCTCATAGGCGTTGCCGTCGACGGGCGGCGGCGGGGCCGTTTCGCCAAGCACGCCATCCATCATCCCCGACAAGACGCCGGTCAGCACCAGATACGGATTGGCGTCCGCCCCGGCGATCCGGTGTTCGATGCGCGCCGATTCCGGCGTGCCGGCGGGCACCCGCAGTGCCACGGAGCGGTTGTCGTGTCCCCAGCAGATCGATGTCGGCGCATAGGAACCTGGTTGCATGCGCCGGAAACCGTTGAAGGTGGAGACGAACAGGAGATGCGCCTCCGGCATGGTGTCAAGCAGGCCCTTGATGGCATGGCCGAGCCGTGCCTCGCCGGTGTCCGGATTGGCAAAGATGTTGCCGGTGCCATCCTCCAGCGAACAATGCACGTGCATGCCGTTTCCGGGCCATTCCACGAAGGGCTTGGCCATGAAGGAGGCCTTGAGATTGTGTTTGCGCGCGACGCCGGCCACGAGCCGGCGCAGCAGCACGGCGTCATCGGCGGCGCGCAGCGGGTCGCGGCGGTAGTGCAGGTTCAGTTCGAATTGCCCGGGCGCGGCCTCGGAAACGGCCGCATCGGCTGGAATGTCCTGCGCATCGGCCGAACGGCGGATCTCGTCGACCAGCGGCATGAAGGCTTCGAGATCGGAAAGCGCGTACATGTTCTGCCGCGCCGGGCCGAGATGGGTGGAAAACACCGGCTGGGGCGCGCCGCTCCAGTCGCCGTCGTCCTGGTCCTCGAAAAGGTAGAACTCAAGCTCGAAGGCGGCGGTCGCGGTCAGCCCGTGCGTGGCGAGCCGGTCGGTCATGCGCGCCAGCACATGGCGCGGGTCGCAGAGAAAGGCGCCGCCATCGCGGTCGTGCATCGACAAGAGCACCTGCGCGGTCGGCCGCGTGGCCCAGGGAACGGAGCGCAGCGTCCCCGGCACCGGCCAGCACACGCCGTCCTTGTCGCCGGTCTCGATATGCATCCCGGTTTCCTCGACCTCGCGGCCCCAGACATCGAGCCCGAAGAGCGAGAAAGGGAGCGCCACCCCGTTTTCGAACACCTTGCGCAACGCGCTTCCCGGCAGCCACTTTCCCCGCAACACGCCGTTGCTGTCCGGCAGGATCACTTCCAGCGTGTCCAGATCCGGGTGCTCGGCCTCGAAGCGCGCGAGTTCCTCCTGCCAGGCATCGCCGGCATCCGGACGTGCCCAGGCGGAACGGGACGTGTGAAGCATGAAATCCTCCGAGACGCCGGGCCGGTGCGGCCGCGACAATTGCCGATTGGATAAAAATGTGATCACGTAGCAGCGAGGCTGTCAAGCAAGCCCGTCAGGAGGTCCATGACCGAGATGCCGGTTTCCCCTTTCAAGAGTACCGCCACGGTCACCGATGCACCGGCACCGCGCAAGTCCGTCCGTGACGCGGTGGAGCAGAGCGTGCGTGCGGCGCTCCTGTCGGGTCGCTTCGTTCCCGGACGCTCCGTCACCCTGCGCGGGCTGGCGCAGGAGCTTGGCGTCAGTCCCATGCCGGTTCGCGAGGCCGTGCGGGCGCTTTCGGCCGGAAACGCTCTGGAGATCCGCAGCAATGGGCGCATTCAGGTGCCGCAGATGACGCAGTCACGCCTGTCGGAAATCCTCACGGCCCGTCTTCTGCTGGAGCCGGAGCTTGCTTTCGCGGCAGCCGCAAATCTCGATGCATCCGATGCGACGGCGCTGCGCAAGATCGATGACCGGGTCGACGAAAGCCTCTCCGGCGGCGATGCGGAGACTTACATGCAGGAAAACTTCGCCTTTCATTTCCATATTTACCGGGCGGCCAGGTCGCAGGTATTGATGCCGCTTGTGGAAAGTCTCTGGTTGCAGTTCGCACCCTTCATGCGCACGGTCTACGGTCGGGTCGGAACGGCGGCGCTCGACGATCACCACAAGGAGGCGATCGCGGCGGTGCACAGCCGGGACGCGGGTGCGCTACGCGAGGCTGTCGCCGCCGATATCCGCTGCGGCATGGATCTGCTCGATCGAAGTGCGGGCGATGGGCTTGCAGAAAGCCGAGGCAAGAGTCCGGATTGACAGTTCGGCCAAATGTGATCACAAATCGAGGTGCCCGGACACGCTGCGCAGTCGGCGGATCGGGCGTGCGGCGCGGGACAGTCGGACGCCGTGCGGAAAAAGCAGGTGAGACCGTGAGCAAGAAGAAGAAAACGCAGCCCAAGTTCGAGAGCCGTCGCGGCGTTGCCTCGCTGGAGGAGGCGAGCACTTGGCTGGTCGAGCGTGGCATCGAGGACATCGAGTGCATCGTGCCCGATCTGGCAGGCGTTGCCCGCGGCAAGATGATGCCGACGGAGAAGTTCTTCTCCGGACCGGTGATGACCATGCCCTCGTCGATCTTCGCGCAGACAATCTCCGGAGATTATCCGCCCGACGACGACCGCTTCCAGCACAATCCGACCGACGGAGACCTGTTCTTCCGGGCCGACTATTCGACCCTGACCACCGTGCCGTGGGAGAGCGATCCGACCGCCCAGCTCATTCACGATGCCTACACGCGCGAGGGCGTTCCGGTCGAGACGGCGCCGCGCAATGTTCTCAAGCGCGTCCTGAAGCTATACGAGGACGAGGGCTGGGCTCCGATGGTCGCGCCGGAGATGGAGTTCTATCTGGTCAAGCCGAACACCGACCCCGACTATCCGCTCGAGCCGCCCACCGGGCGCTCCGGACGTCCGGAGGTCGGTCGCCAGTCCTATTCGATCTCCGCCCTCAACGAGTTCGACGACCTGATCGACGACATCTATGACCTGTCGGAGGCGCAGGGGCTGGAGATCGACACCCTGATCCACGAGGAAGGCGCCGCGCAGATGGAAATCAATCTGCGCCACGGTCATCCGCTGGAGCTTGCAGACCAGGTATTCCTGTTCAAGCGCACCATCCGGGAAGCCGCGCTGCGCCACGACATGTATGCCACCTTCATGGCCAAGCCGATGTCGAACCAGCCCGGTTCCTCGATGCATATCCACCAGTCGTTGGTGGACGTGGAAACCGGCAAGAACATCTTCTCGCGCGAGGACGGCGAGGCGAGCCGGGAGTTTCTCTCCTTCATCGCCGGCCATCAGGCCTTTCTGCCCGCCGTGACCTGCATCATGGCGCCCTATGTGAATTCCTATCGCCGCTTCACGCGCGATTCGACCGCGCCGGTGAACGTCTTTTGGGGCTATGACAACCGCACGGTGGGCCTGCGCGTTCCCAACTCCAAGCCGAACGCACGGCGGCTGGAAAACCGTGTGCCCTCGTCGGATGCCAATCCCTATCTGGCGATCGCCGCCTCGCTTGCCTGCGGCTATCTCGGCATCAAGCAGAAGTTGACGCCGGATGAGCCGCGCACCGGCGATTCCAGCGACCGGATGCATGCGCTGCCGCGCGGACTGCTCGAGGCGGTCGCCATGTTCGGAGACTGCAAGGAATTGCAGGAGGTGTTCGGCGAGAAATTCGTCGCCACCTACCGGGCGATCAAGCAGGAGGAATTCGAGACCTTCATGTCGGTGATCAGCCCCTGGGAGCGCGAGTACCTGCTGCTCAACGTCTGAGCGGGCGGAGCGCGTCCACCACACAACCTCTTTCACGCGCCTGTTTCGCTACGGGCAGGCGCATCGACACTCAATTCGCAGCGCCTCCGTGTGAAGCGCGCCACAACCGGGAGACATCACGCCATGACCGGGGCCTCCAACCTCTATCCGACCCGCGAGTTGCAGGCGCGTGACGCTGCGCACCACATCCATCCCTTCTCCGACACGAAGTCGCTGAACGCGGAGGGCGCGCGCATCATCACCTCCGCCAGCGGCGTCTGGCTGACGGACAGCGATGGCAACCGCTATCTCGACGGGATGGCAGGCCTGTGGTGCTGTCAGGTGGGCCACGGACGCGACGAGATTGCCGATGCGGTGAGCCAGCAGATGCGCGAACTCGACTATTACAACACCTTTTTCAAGACCAGCCATCCGCCGGTGATCGCGCTGTCGGAAAAGCTCGCGGAGCTGTCGCCGCCGCAGTTCAACCGTGTGTTCTTCACTTCCTCCGGGTCGGAGGCCAATGACACGGTGTTTCGTATGGTCCGGACCTATTGGGACCGGATGGGCAAGCCGGACAAGAAGATCATCATCGGGCGCTGGAACGGCTACCACGGCTCGACGCTCGCCGGCACCAGCCTGGGCGGGATGAAGGGCATGCACGAGCAGGGCGACCTGCCGGTGCCCGGCGTGCGCCACATCGCCCAACCTTATTGGTTCGGCGAAGGCGGGGACATGTCGGCGGAGGAATTCGGCCTGTGGGCCGCGCGCGAGCTGGAGCGCGAGATCGATGCCGCAGGTGCCGACAAGATTGCCGCCTTCATCGCGGAGCCGATCCAGGGTGCGGGCGGTGTCATCATCCCGCCCGACACCTACTGGCCGGAGGTGGCGCGCATCTGCAAGGAGCGCGATATCCTGCTGGTTGCCGACGAGGTGATTTGCGGCTTCGGGCGCCTCGGCACCTGGTTCGGCTCGCAGTATTACGGCTTCGAGCCGGATCTCATGTCGATCGCCAAGGGCCTGTCGTCGGGCTATCTGCCGATCGGCGGCGTGATGGTCTCCGACCGCGTCGGCGAGGCTTTTGTCGGAAAGGACGGCGACTTCAACCACGGCTACACCTACTCCGGTCATCCCGCCTGCTGCGCGGCGGCGCTTGCCAATCTCGAGATCATGCAGCGTGAAAAGCTGGTGGAGCGGGTCGCCGACGACATCGGTCCCTATCTGCAGGCGCGCTGGAAGGCGCTCGGCGATCATCCGCTGGTGGGCGAGGCGCGCATGGTCGGTCTGATCGGCGCTCTGGAATTGGTGCCGGCCAAGGGCGACCGCAGCCGCACGTTCCCGGATGTCGGAACCGTTGGCAACCTGTGCCGCGACCTGTCGTTCGACAACGGTCTCGTGATGCGCGCGACCCGCGACAGCATGATCATCTCGCCGCCGCTGGTGCTCACCCATGAGGAGGCCGACGATCTCGTCGCCCGCGCGCACAAGACGCTTGACGACACCTATGCTGCGCTGAAGCGCGACGGCCGCATCGCCGCCTGAAAGACCTGCGCGCCATGACCGACATCACCGAGGCCCATGCCCCGTCCTATTATGCCGCGACCGCGCCGGAACGCTCCGCGCGTCCGGCCTTGGCGGATCCGGTTCAGGCCGATGTCGCCGTCATCGGCGCCGGCTTCACCGGCCTCAATGCGGCCCTGACGTTGGCGGAAGCCGGCCGTTCGGTCGTCGTGCTGGAACAGAACCGGGTCGGCTGGGGGGCGAGCGGGCGCAACGGCGGCCAGCTTCACAGCGGCCAGCGGCGCGACCAGGAGCATCTGGAAAGCAGCTATGGTCTGGCGACGGCGCGTCGGCTCTGGGACATGGCGGAAGAGGCCAAGGCGCTTCTGCATGAGCGTGCGGCGCGTTACGACATCGACTGCGAGTGGATGTCCGGGCTGATCGAGGCGGCCCACAAGAAGGGCTTCGTCGGCGACGAGCGTGCCTATGCCGAGAAGCTTGCAAGAGACTACGGCTACGACAAGCTCTCGCTGCTGTCGCGCGAGGAACTGGCGGCGGCGATCGGAACGTCTTCCTATTTCGGCGGCGTGCGCGATGCGGGGGCGGGGCATCTGCACACGCTGAAACTGGCGCAGGGGCTGGCCGATGCGGTCGAGACCGCCGGCGGCGTGGTGCATGAGGCGACGAAAGTCACGCGCGTCACCCCGCGCGCCGGGCGGGTTTTCGTGGAAACGACCCACGGGTCGGTGGACGCCGGCTCCGTGCTGCTTGCCGGCAACGGCTATGTGTCGGGGCTCGACCGCGAGAGCGACGCCCGCATCATGCCGATCAACAATTACATCCTCACGACCGAGCCCTTGTCGCAGGCTGCGGCCGACGCGCTGATTCCGGGACGCGAGGCCGTCTCCGACAGCCGCTTCGTCGTTTACTACTGGCGGCTGACCCAGGACCGGCGCCTGCTCTTTGGCGGTGGCGAGACCTATCGGCGCGGCTTTCCGCCGGACGTTCAGGCGTTTGTTCGCAATCACCTGAGGAACGTCTATCCGCAACTTGCCGATGCGCCGGTGTCCCATGCCTGGGGCGGAACGCTGGGCGTCACCCAGACGCGCATGCCCTGCCTGCAACGCACGCAGCCCGGGGTTTATGTCGCGGCCGGCTTTTCCGGCCATGGCGTCGCCATGGCGGGGTTCTGCGGTCATGTCACGGCGGAGGCGATGATCGGCGACAGCGCGCGCTTCGACGTGTTCTCCAGCCTTCCCACGCCGCGTTTTCCGGGTGGCCGGGCGTTTCGCTGGCCGATCCTGGTGCTGGCGATGAGCTGGTTCGCGCTGCGCGACAGGTTGTAGGGGCAAGGCGAGTATCAGGTACGCGCTCAGGTGCGCGCGGTGCTGTGGTCGCGGAAGCTCTTCGCCGAGGTGCGCGCCAGCAGGATCGACGGCAGCAGGCCGACAAGCACGATGGCGAGCGCCGCGAGCGCGCCTTCGCCCACCGCCTCGCGCGAGGCGGCATTGTAGACCGTGGTCGCCAGCGTCTCGAAATTGAACGGCCTCAGCAGGATCGTCGCCGGCAGCTCCTTCATGCAATCGACGAAGGCGAGGAGCAGCGCGGTCAGCAGCACCGGGCGGATCATCGGCAGATGCACCTCGAAGAGAATGCGCCCCGAGCTGCGGCCGAGCGTGCGCGCGGCCATGTCGAGATGCGGCGTCACCTTTCCGAATCCGCCTTCCACCTGTCCGTAGGCGACCGCCAGGAAGCGGACCATATAGGCATAGACAAGTGCTGCGCCTGATCCAACGAGCAGCAGCCCGGTCGAAAAGCCGAAGGTGGAACGGGCGATCCCGTCGACGAAATTGTCGAGAGTGGCAAGCGGGATCAGAATGCCGACGGCGAGCACCGTGCCCGGAATGGCATAGCCGATCGACGCAATGCGCCCGAACAGCTGCGTCGCCGCGTTGGGGCGCACGCGCTGCGAGTAGGTCAGCACCACGCCGAGGACCACCGTCAGCAGAGCGGCGGCGATGGAGAGCGTCAGGCTGTTGCCGACGGCAGAAAGGAGTCTCGGATCCGAGAGCTCGTCGAGCCGGCGACTTGCGTAATCGACCAGAAGGCTTGCCGGAAAGACGAAGCCGAGCACGACCGGTGTGGCGCAGGCGAAAATCGCGGCCCCGGCGCGCCAGCCGGTGAGCCTGTAGCTTGGCAGCGCCAGATAGCGCGAGGTGGTGATGTGGAAGCGCTGCTTGCGCCGCGCGTGCCGCTCCACCCACAGCAGCGCGAAGACGAGCGCCAGCATGGCGACGGCGAGCTGAGCCGCGCCGCCCAGGCTCGAGCGGTTGATCCATGTGTCGTAGATCGAGAACGTCATCGTCTGCACGCCGAAGAAGGTCACCGCGCCGATGTCGTTCAGGCATTCCATCAGCGCAAGCGACAGGCCGACGACGATGGCGGGGCGGGCAAGCGGCAGCGCGACGCGAAAGAACAGCCGCAAGGGGCCGGCGCCAAGCGTGCGCGACACGTCGAGCGCGCAGGCCGACTGCAGCAGGAAGGACGCGCGCGTCGTCAGATAGACGTAAGGGTAGAGCACGAAGCTCATCACGAAGATCGCCCCGCCGAGCGAACGGATCTCGGGAAACCAGTAGTCGCGGGAGGTCTGGAAACCGAAAAGCGCCCGGAACGCCGACTGGACAGGGCCGGTGTAGTCGAGGATTTCGACGTAGGTATAGGCGATGATGTAGGTCGGCACCGCAAGCGGCACGAGCAGCGCCCAGTCGAACAGGGCGCGACCGGGAAAGCGGCACATGGTCACGAGCCACGCCGTGCCGACGCCGACGACGAGCGTGATCGCCCCCACGCCGACCATGAGGAGGAACGTGGTCCACAACGAACGCGGCAGCACCGTGGCGATCAGATGGCTCCACACGTTGCCGCTCGATGGCAGCGCCAGCACAATGAGTGCGATCACCGGCATCAGCGTCAGGGCGGCTGCAACGAAGCCGGTGCCGACCCAGATGCGGTCGGTGAGCGTTGCCGCCGATTTCGGCGGACGCGCCGCGGCCGGCGCTTCGGTGTGGGTTGCGTCGGTCATGCCCGGGTGCCCTGACGGCTCGGCGCGGCTGGCGGCAAGCGGAAACGGGAAACGGCGCCCGGACGATGTGGCCGGGCGCCGTCGGTCTGCAATTGAGCGGTCTGGATCAGCTCGACGGTCCGTCGTTGAAGCCGACCTTGTCGACCAGCTCGCTGGCGGTCTTGCGGTTCTCGGCGATTTCCGAAAGCGGCAGGCTGTCCGGGTTCAACTCGCCCCAGGAGGCGACGAGATCGGACACGGCCACGCCCGGCTTGACCGGATATTCGAAGTTGGAGTCCGCGTAGATGCGCTGGGCGTCCTCGGAGGTGAGGAATTCGATCAGCTTCTTCGCGGCATCGGGGTGCGGCGCATGCTTCGCCATCACCACGCCGGCGATGTTCACATGGGTGCCGCGGCCGTCCGCGTTCGGGAACAGGATCTTGACCGAGTTGGCCCAGTCCTTCTGCTCCGGCTCTTTCTCGTTGGTCAGCATCTTGCCCATGTAATAGGTGTTGCCCAGCGAGATGTCGCATTCCCCGGCGTAGATCGACTTGACCTGCGCGCGGTCATTGCCCGACGGCTTGTTGGCGAGATTGTCGCGCACGTCCGCAAGCCATTGCTCGGCCGCCTCGGCGCCCTCATGCGCCACGACGGAGGCGAACAGGCCGATGGAATATACGTGCTGGCCGGAGCGGGTGCAGATCCGGCCACGCCACTTCTCGTCGGCCAGTTCCTCGTAGGTGATCGTGTCCTGCTCGACCCGGTCCTTCGACGCGTAAACGACGCGCGCGCGGGTCGTGAGGCCGATCCAGTGACCGTCCGGATCGCGGTATTCGGCCGGAATGTTGGCCTCGATCACATCGGAGGTCACCGGCTGGGTGATGCCCATCTCCTTCGCGCCGTCAAGGCGACCGATGTCGACGGTCAAAAGCACGTCGGCGGGAGAATTCGCGCCTTCCGCCTGAATGCGTTCGCCAAGTCCCTTGGAGGCAAAGATCACATTGGTCTCGATGCCGGTTTCTTTGGTGAAGGCGTCGAGCAGCGGCTCGATCAGGAACGGCTGACGGTAGGAATAGATGTTCACTTCGCCCTCCGCGGCCGCCGGCATGGCGAAGCTGGCGGATGTCAGGAAAAGTGCTGCAAGCGTGCAGACGCGCACGCCCGTGGTCTTGTTGGTCATATCGAACTCCAGACGATCAGGGGGCAAGGCCCTGCCGAAGAGGCGGATGTCATGGTCGCGCCGCCCTGTTCAGGGGACGCCGCGACTGGAGGCATCATAAAAACAGGAGTTTCTGTGTCAACAATAAAAGCGTGCAAAATCAATACCTTGGAATTATTCCAAACTAACATGAGCTCTGGCGTCCGGTTTCGCGGGGACTGGCCGAGCCGCATGTGCTGCAAGGCGCTCGCAAAAGCGAAGCCGGGTCAGGGAGTTGGCGTCTTGCCGCTCAGTACCTCCGCCATCCAGTGCGTATCGATGTTTTGTCCACACAGGATCACGCCGGGGGTCTCGCCACGTTTTTTGTCCGTCATCAGCGCGGCGAGGGGAGCCGCACCTGCGCCTTCCGCCACATTGTGGGTCGTGCGGTAGTAGAGGCGGATCGCCTCGGCTACCTGGTCGTCACTGACGCGCACGAGGTCCTCCGCGCCGGCGCGGATCATGGCGAACGCCTGTTCGTCGGGGCAACGCACGGCCATGCCGTCCGCGAAGGTGGCGGCACTGGCCGTTTCCGTCAGCTTGCCGCTTTCCAGCGAGCGGGCATAGGCATCCGCCTTGTCCGACACGACGCCGACGATCCTGGTCTTGAGGCCAAGCGCATCGCGGGCGGAAATCAGCGCGCAGATGCCCGACCCCAGACCGATCGGGACATAGACGACGTCGAGGTCGGGCACCGCACGGAAGAACTCCAGCCCGTAGGTGGCGACGCCGCGCACGAGATCGGCATGAAAGCTCGGGATCATGGTGAGGCCCTGTTCCTCGGCAAGGCGCATGGCCTCCGCCTTGGCGGCATCGAAGTCGGCCCCGTGCTCGACGAGATTTGCACCGAAGGCCCGCATCGCCGCATTTTTCTCGGTGGAGTTTCCCTTCGGCACGACGATATGGCAGGCAAGTCCCAGCCGCCCGGCGGCAAAGGCAAGGCTTTGTCCGTGATTGCCGCGCGTGGCGGAGATGATACCCGTGCCGCGCGGCGCGTTTTCAGCCAGTCCCTGCAAGAGCACCAGGCCGCCACGCACCTTGAAGGCTCCGGTCGGCGTGTGGTTCTCGTGCTTCACCCAGACGGTGCGCCCGATGGCCTCGCCGAGCAGCGGCCAGGCATATTGCGGCGTCGGGCGCATGGCCCGATAGACGATTTCGGCGGCGTCCTCGATGGCGGCGAGGGTCAGCATGGCAATCTCCGAAGGCGGCGCGGACTGCGCGGGCGGGATGAACGACGCCCGGGCCGGTCGTGACGCCGGGTGTCGATCATGGGCAGTTTCGCGTGCGTGAAAGGCTACGGTCAATCCCGCAAGCCGCACCGGAAGCGGTCCCGGGCGTGTCTATTCCGCGAGAACGCGCTGCGGCGGGAAGGTGACCTCGATCAAGGTGCCCTGATTGACCTCCGAATCGATGCGGAAGTTCGCCCGGTTCGCTTCCACCAGCGCCTTGGTGAGGGGCAGGCCGAGGCCCGTGCCGCCGCCATGGCGCGCGGTGTGCAACTGGCGGAACGGCTCCATCGCGGCTTCCAGATCCTTGTGGCTCATGCCCGTTCCGGTGTCGCGCACCCTGAGGATCACCTCGCCGCTGTCCTCCAGCGCAGACGACACGATCACCTGACCGCCCGGCTGGTTGAACTTGATCGCGTTGGACAGGAGATTGAGGATCACCTGTCGCACGGAGCGTCCGTCGGCGACGATGTTGGGCACCGAGCCCGGCAGGCTGGCGCGGATGATCACCCGTTCGCGGTTTGCCTGCGGCTGCATCAGCGCGACGCATTCCCGGATGATGTCGTTGGCCGAGACCGCCTCGAAGGTCAGCTCCAGCTTGCCCGCCTCGATCTTCGACAGGTCGAGCAGGTCGTTGATCAGGCTCATGATGTGCGAGCCGGAATTGTGGATGTCGCGCAGATAGCCCTTGTAGCGGTCGTTGCCGACCGGGCCGAAGCGCTCTTCCATCATCACTTCCGAAAAGCCGATAATCGCGTTCAGCGGCGTGCGGATCTCGTGGCTGATCTTGGCGAGGAAATCCGATTTCTGCGAACTGGCGTTTTCCGCCTGGCGCTTGGCGTCGGTGAGTTCTTCTTCCGCCGTCTTCCACTGGGTGATGTCGCGCAGCACGGTGCAGAAATGCGGGCCCTTTTCGTCCTGCCCGACGCGGCCGATCGTCATGAACAGCGGAATGAGACCACCCGAGCGGATCTGGCCGATGACCTCGCGCCCGTCGTTCAGCACGCTGGCGACACCGTTGCGCGCGAGCCCGTCAAGGTAGTCTGTTGCGTCGCGGCGGCTTTCCGGTGCCAGATAATCGACCAGCGCAACGCCGGCCATTTCCTCGCGGGTGGCGTTGAACAACGCTTCGGCGGAGCGGTTGACCTTCACGATCAGCCCGTCCTCGTCGAGGATGAGCACGCCGTCGGTCGCGGTCTCCAGAACCCCGTCCATCTCCGACACGCGCGCCTCGGCAAGCGCCAGCGCGCTTTGCACCTCATGCAGCCGGTCGAGCGCGGCTTCCTGTCCCGGATCGTGACGGTCGAGAAGCGACATCATCAGCGCGTTGCCGCCCTTCCACGGGACGGTGTGCAGCCGCGCCTTGACCGGGCGCGCACCGCCATCGGCCAGTTGCAGGCGCATGGTGCGCTCCGACATCTTGCCTGGAACCGTGGCGGGCCACTCCTCCGGCTCGGCGAAGAGCGCTTCCAGACCGCCGGCGGCACTCAGCGCCTGCGTGTCGGGATAGCCGAGAAGGTTGAGAAGCGTGGCATTGGCGTAGTCGACATCCGTGCCGTCGATGATCGCGACGCCGACCGGCAGCCGGTCGAGAAGGCTAGTGCGCTGGGCGCGGGTCGGCGGCGGGGTGTCGGCTCCGACCTCGGAAGTGTCAATTGCCGACTCGCTGTCTTCGACACCGGCGTCGTCGTCAGCATCTTCATCCCGCGTCAACGCGTCCTTGCTGCTTGCAAGGGTCAGATAGGGCCGGGCCGGAACCCGGGGAACCGGCTCCGCGTCGGTGTCGTCATACGCTATGCCCTCATCGTCGGCAGGCTCCGCATCCGCGTCCGCGGTGTGGTCGTCGGGATCGCTTTCATCCGCGGTTTCTTCGCCGTCCCCGCCGTCGAGGGCCGCCTCGCCGGCTTCGTCTTCGGCCGTGTCATCCAGCGCCGCAAGCCGGTCGCTGGCGTCGTTGTCGCTCTCTTCGTCGATGGACGCCGCCGCCGTGTCGGATTCGGAGTTTGCGCCGAGTGCCTCAGCGATCTTGCGGAAGGCCTCGCGTTCCGGCTTCGACAGGCGCGATGCCGCGAGGGCCGCGTCTTCCGCCGCCGCGTCGTCGCTGTCGTGCGATGTGCCGGCCGTCAGTGCAGCGGCCGCAGCGGCGCCGGCAAGCGCTGTCACTGTTAGATCGCTATCGGGATCCGTCTCCGGATCGTCGCCGTCGGTCTCGGCCTTCGTGTCTTCGCCCGCGTCCGTGCCCAAGTCCTCTTCCTCGGGCTCGGGGGGCGTGTCGTCGTCCTCGTCGTCGGACACGAATGCCGTGTCCGTGATCTCCGAATGCGCCGCGTCATCGAAACCGGCCGGCTCGACCGGGAGAATGGTCTCCGGCGGATCCTCGGCGGGGCCGGTTTCCTCAAGCACGGCATCCTCCGACGCCGTTTCGTCTGCGGCGGAGAGAGGATCGTCGTCTGGTGCAGGATCGTCGGGCCGTGACACGTCAGGGAGGTCGTGTGCGTCGGCGGTGCTGTCCGCGTGCGCTGCGACGCCCAGAGCCTCGAGCGGCGGGCGCACGCGCAGATGCGTTCCTGTGGCGTCGGGATCGTTTGCGGCATCGCCCGTGCGGCAAACGCCGAACCCGCGAAATCCCTCGAAGGTACGGTTGCGGTCAAAGGCGGGCAGGGCGGCCATGTCGACGGGCACGCGCAGGGGCGCGCCGCTGACGGGCCAGTCGACCGAGCGTCCGCTCCAGGTGTCGCGGCGTTGAAGGGCTGCCGCCACGCGTCCGTCCTGGTCCACGCCGAAGCGTTCACAAACCTCGTCCCAGGTCAGGCCGACCACATCGGCGGCTTCGGGACCGAGCGCGTCCTCGAACTCCGTCGAGAGGAAGGTGAAACGCCGGTCGATGTCCATCTTCCAGGCAAAGCGCACCGGCCGCGCGCGCGCTTCGAAGACGAAATCGGAGAGCGCCGGCATGTCGTCCTTCATGGAGGGCGCATCGGCAACCGCTTCAGCCTGCTCGTCCGCGTCCGCCGAAGCGTCGTCTTGCATGTCCTCTGGCGCGAACCGGTCGAGCGAAAGCCCTTCATCCGCGGTGGCCTCGGCCAGCCGGTCTTCCGCGTTCTCATCGTCTTCAGCCTGGACATCGGCGTCGTCGGGGTGCGGCTCGGCGTTATCCGGTTCGCCTGCCTCGATCTCCTCGAACGGTTCACCTTCGCCGGTCATCATGTCGTGGGCCTCGGCGCCGTCGAACGTGTCGTCCATCACCCTCTCGTCGGGCGTGGACGCTTGTCCGGCAGCGGCCGTCTGCGCGCGTTCGGCATCGATGCGCGCATCGGCATCCGCGCTGGACGTGCGCGAACCGGAAAGAAAGCGTGTGGCGCTTGCAAATCCGAAGAGACCGCCGCCGGCCATGCCCCATCTGCGGCGCTGCGGCGCCGGTGCGGGCTCTGGGGGCGTCTCTGCGTCGACGACATCCAGTGTCTCGGGAACGGTTTCAGTGTCCGCCGTGACGTCCGCCTCGGGCACGTCTCCCGCCGCGGGCATGTCGTCCGCGTCCGGTATGGTGTCAGACGTCCCGGGCTGGTCGCGCTCGCCGTCGTGCGACATCGCTGGATCCCGGCTTTCGACGGCGGCCTCCGGATCCGCCGCGATCACCGCGAGCGTATGTCCGCTGTCGAGCATCAGGAGCATGGCGGCATGGTCGCCGTCATCAAAGGCAAGATGTGCGCGCACCGGTGCGTGTTTGGCACTGCGCAATCGCGCGGAAACGGCGTCGAAGCCGGGCGCGTCGAGTGCGCCCGAGGCCGCCACGACCGTGCCTGCGGTGTCGTAGAGAACCGCCGTGCCGGCGTCCGCATCGGCCACGAGCGGCACGAGCGCGGACAGCGCCTCCTGGGGGGCGGGCGGGGCGTCATTGGCGACGATCAGTGCGGCGCTGCTCCCGTCTGCAAGCACCAGCCGGCGACAGGTGCACGTCAGCAGCATGACACGCAGGCCGCGGTAAAATCGCAATCGGTCGGTGGTGTCGCGGTCGTCGGGTCCGGAAGCCGCGATGCGCATGATGTGGGGGCGTGCCGGAGCGCGCGCCAGCCCGGTCAGGTCGGCGAGTTCGCGCAGCGAGCGCACGCCGAAAAAAGCCGCTCCGGCGGGATTTGCCCACAGGATCGTCTTGCCGTCCTCCGCCCAGATCCAGGCCGGACGCGGGTCCGTCAGATGAGAGTTGGCGGTCGCAAGACCACTCAACGCCATGAAGGTGCTCAACTGGCTGTTCATGGGCACGCTTTCTCCGCCGTTGCAGCCCGTCTCAATCCTGTCCGCCAAGGCCGGGAACCATGTTCGGTAAACGCGTTTGCGGTAAACAAAGTGTAAATATCGTTTTCGGGACCTCTCGTCCACGCCGGCAACGCGATTCTGGCCTATTGTCTCGCATGCTGGTTAACGACGGGATGCTCTTCATCGCGATTTCATCTAGGATTGCAAAGTCGTTTTTGCGATGTGGCGCCGGTATGCGATCCTGCGGGTGCGGCCGCGCCCGACGCTGCGGCAGCGCCAGCCAAACCAGGCACGGCGGAAACGCCAGGCAAAGGAGAACGACGTGACGAAGAGTAACAAGACCGGTTTCGAGATCCCCGATCAAATGCGCGAGATGGCGGACCAGAGCGTCGATCAGGCGCGAAAGGCGTTTGACGATTACATGAGCGCCGCGCGAAAGACCGTCGGCAACGTCGAGACAACGGCCAGCACCGTGAGGGCCGGAGCCGACGATTTCGGACGCACCGCGATGGAGTATTCCGAGGAACATATCTCGGCAGCCTTCGATCTGGCGCAGAAAATGGTGCGGGCGTCCACGCCCCAGGAGATGATGCAGCTGCAAAGCGATTACCTGCGCAAGCAGATGGAGGCGCTGGGCGAGCAGGTCCGCGATCTGGGCGACAAGGCCACCAAGACCGCCAGGGACGCCTCCTCGCAGAAATAGGATTGCAGTGCCGCACGCCGCTGCCACGGCATCGGCACGGGCTCCGGGCGGTGCGGGAAATTTTCGCCCGTGTCGCCCGCGAGGCCCGCTGCGGCAACCGCTGATTTCCGCGGTGTCGAGGCCCCGTCATTTGTGCGTCGCAATATTTATGTTGCATTGCACAATAAGTCTCCCTATATTGCGTCATGTAATCGGCGAGCACTGGTCCCATTGGCTGGTGGTCGCAAGGATCACTACCGGGCGCCTGCGGGCATTTCCGTAAAGGCCGCCCCGCCAAAGGAGCATACACATGACCGAGACCAAGACCGCAGCAACGGCCCCCAAGGCTGCACGCGCGAAAACCACCAAATCCACCGATTCGACGGTGACCCCGTTCCCGAACTTCGAGGCCTTCTCCATGCCCCAGATGGAAATCCCCACCGCCACCCGTGAAATGGCCGAAAAGGGCATCGAGCAGGTGCGTGAATCCTACGCCAAGATGAAGACCGCCGCCGAAGAGGCGACGGACATGATGGAAGACGGTTTCGAGACGACCCGTCGCGGCGTTGTCGACTTCAACCACAAGGCCGTCGATGCGGCGAAGTCGAACAGCGACGCCACCTTCGAGTTCGTCAAGAACATGTTCGAGGTCAAGACCCTTGCGGAGATGTTCGAGCTGCAGAGCTCCTTCGCCCGCACCCAGTTCGAAGCCTTCACGGGTCAGGCCAAGGACATGCAGGAACTGTCGACCAAGCTGTCGGGCGAGATGACCGACTCGGTCAAGGGCGCCTACGAGAAGGCCAGCAAGGACTTCAAGGCAGCCTGATTGCCGCAGTGTCCGACGGGCCTTGCCCGAAATGACAAGCCCTTTCGAGGGTTCTGGAAGCCCGGCGCCATCGGCGCCGGGTTTTTCATGTGCGCTCTCGCCGCGCATCCATGCGACCGGACACGCGGGTCGCGATCGGTGCGCAGACGTTTGAATGGCCCATATGCGGCCGCGTTCGCCGGGGCGTGACGGAAGCTGTGGAAGAGCGCGCATTCAGCCTCATTCGGCCTCTTGCATTCGCGGCGGTTTCAAACTAGCTTTCGCCTCCGAATTGACGTGCAGACGTAGCTCAGTAGGTTAGAGCGTCGGATTGTGGCTCCGAAGGTCGTTGGTTCAACTCCAACCGTCTGTACCATTCGCCTTTTTCTCCCTTATTCGTCAGTAACTTATTGAAATGCAAGACACACTTGCGGCCCCTGCTACAGGCAACTGCTACAGTGGAGGCCTCAGGAAGGTGTTGGAACACACGCGTCTTTATCGCCGTGGAGCGCACGCCCGCGCGTCTCGCATGCCTTACGCAAAAACCCGGTCCCAGAGCGCAACGCCCCAGACCATCGCCGCAATCAGGATGGCCATCAGCACCGCCGCCGAGCCACAGTCTTTCGCGGCCTTGACCAGTTCGTCGTCCTGACGGGTCACGCGGTCGGCCAGTTTCTCGATACCGGTGTTGAGCAGTTCGATGCTCAACAAAAGCAACAGCGATCCCCATAGGGCGACGAGCGTCCACGGATCGCGCGCGATGAGGGGCGCGACCGGCAGGGACGCGGCGATGAGGGTCATCTCCTCGCGCAGGGCGGCCTCGCGCAAGAGCCCGAATCGCAATCCGGCAAGTGAATTTCGAAACGCAGCGAGCTGACGCAAGATGGAACCTCCGGGTGGAATTCAGCAGATTTTCACGGCCCCTGGTCAGGAGCCGCCGATCGGGTTTATGCAATATGAAAGTGACAAGACGTCACGATGAAGGTCTGCAGGGCTGGCAGGTCGTCCGCTTTGACGCCCCGATTCCGCGGAGCAACGTCACTCTCTCATTTTTCGCGTTCGAAGACGCGCCGCGTGCGCGCGTTCCGCAAAGACGCGACCATGGGGCGTCTTCGACACTTTCACCATTGCGATAGCATGATGATCGCAGGGAGTTTAGGGGGTCACGGCGTGACGGTGATCGAACAGGGTGGTGATTCCGGCAATCCGGGCATTCTGGTCCGGTTTTCCAAGGCCCACTGGGCCTTCAGCGCCCGCCGGGACATTGTGTTTGTGATCGGGTTCGCGATCATCGCGCTATCGATGCCTGTCGGGGGCACGGAAATGATCCTCGGCACGACAACATGGATCGCCTTTTCGTGATCTTCACGGCGGGATTTCAGATGCATCCCTCTCTGCTCGATCATTACATCTGGCATCCGGGCACGGATCGCAGGCTGCGCCAGGACCTGAGGATCGGGAAAGCGCAAGCGCGCGCCTGAAGGGCTTTTCGCCAACGAGGGTTACACTTCCTATATGCTCCGATACACTTGGATCCGTAAAATCGGAGGCGTGATGAGCATACCCATGGATGATGGCGCCGCCCCGACCGACTATCGCCTGAGACGTCTTCTCGAGGTCTATTACGATCTGACCCTCCAAATGCAGGAGCGTCTGGGGGCCTCGGACGCGAGCGATGTGTTGATGCTGGTCCTTGTCGCCATCGGCGACTTGCGCGGTGCGCCGATGGATGCCGAACTTCTCGCCGAAAAACTGGAAAGCTCCCGTTCGACCGTCGAGCGTGGTTTGAAACCCTATCTGGCCTCTGGCACGGTTCGAAAAGGTCGGCGCGGCAAATCCGTCGTCTATCTCTTCGATGCGGCCCGGGAGTTCCGCCGCGAGGACGGGACGCAAGCAGCTCCAGGTGCCGACGCAGACATGACCGTTGGCATGGTCCGGGTTCTCATGGCGACGGTTTTCGACATTGCAACAGATTGACCGACGCAAGTGCAATCAGTGCGAAACATGTGGAAAACCATGATTTCCCACTGTTTTATAGTATGTAACCTAGCGGCAACGATACGCCTGCGCGTTGCAGGAGGTTGAAACACACTGAAAATCACTCAAACTTCGTCAAATTGACGAAACAAACGAGGGGGGTGCGAGCGTGCCGACTCAGAACGAAGAGTTGCCGACACAGGCGCATCGTATTCTGCGCCTCTACGAAATGTTTTTCAGTCTCATGTTTCGTTTCATGGAAGAGTATGAAGTAGATGATCTTGGTCAGCTTATGATATTGACCACAATAGCGATTGCAAATGCAAACAAGGTCGACCCGGATATCGAAACGATTTCTGAAGAAACAAACATTCCTTACTCTACGGCACGACGAAAGATCGAGAGAATGTGCTCCGAGGGTGTTTTGGATATGCGGAAAGAGAATCAGAAACTTCTGTTCTCGATATCGAATTCAATGAAGTTTGCACATCCTGATCAAATTGAAGAAAATATTAATAAAAGATTTCAGAATGAAGTAATGGATATTGTTGTTGGCTCGATAAATTCAATAATACTGGAAAGAAAGAAGTAATAATCAAAATGAAAATGAATATCAATTGACCCATTAATGATTTGTTCACTATAAATTAGCCATAGTCGATGGCGAGTTCATCGAAGGCAACGTAGCAATGCGGACAGGGTCCGCGCATCGTCGATCACCGCGATCTCAATCGCGAAATGTGCACAAACAACAGTCGGTAATCGCCGGAGGCGCTGCAAGACGTCTCGGCGAAACAAGATCCTCTGTATCTGCGTTCCGCGATCTGCCGACCCAAAAAGACCAGGGGCTACACATGGCTTGGACAACCGAACGCGAAGATCTTTTGAGGAAACTGTGGCTTCAGGGCCTGAGCGCCAGCCAGATCGCTTATGTCATGGCGGGTGTGACGCGCAATGCGGTCATCGGCAAGGCGCATCGCATGGGCCTTCCCAAACGGTCGCCGTCGACAAGCCATCGCCCCAAGCAGCGGGTCCAGCGTGGCCAGCCGTCACTTGCATGTGTCGGCGGCAAGCCGGCCGTTCGTGACAGCGCACCGGACGTCCGGTCCACCCCGCGCTACGACCTTGACCTCGAGGCCTCCGCCTTCGAGAGCGAGCACTCGAGTGTGTCCTCGGAAGACCGTGTCACGTTGATGACGCTGACCAGCAAGACCTGCAAGTGGCCGATCGGCGATCCGGCAGACGCGGATTTCCACTTCTGCAGCCGCGATGCGGACAACAATCGTTCCTACTGCGAGTTTCATCATCGTCTTGCCTATCAGGGCATTCGGCGCCGTCGCAGCGGTGCAACGCAGCCTGACGTCAAGCGGATTGCTCCGATGCGGGCCATTGCGGTCTAGCGGCATGGTTCGGGTACGCGTCGTCTGATCTCCCTCCCAAGCAGCCGATGTTTGCCCCGGCGGGGCCGGTGTTCCGGCCCCGCCATTTTTGATCTGCGCCCGGCGGGGCGCGGGGCCGGTGTTCGGGCCGCGCCATTTTTGATCTGCGCCCGGCGGGGCGCGGGGCCGGTGTTCGGGCCGCGCCATTTTTGATCTGCGCCCGGCGGGGCGCGGGGCCGGTGTTCGGGCCGCGCCATTTTTGATCTGCGCCCGGCGGGGCGCGGGGCCGGTGTTCGGGCCGCGCCATTTTTGATCTGCGCCCGGCGGGGCGCGGGGCCGGTGTTCGGGCCGCGCCATTTTTGATCTGCGCCCGGCGGGGCGCGGGGCCGGTGTTCCGGCCGCGCAAAACCCATTCCGTTTGATTTTGCTCATTGCCTTCAGACCCGCTTCGGGCAACCGTGTTGTTTCAGTATTTGCGAATGAAAGGAGCCGTGCGTTCATGACCGCACATTTCGGCCTGAAGAAAATCCGTCTCAATCTCGCCCGCACCAAGGAGTTTCCGAACGGCTCCGCTCGTCACGGCTATGAGTTCATCGCGCCGCTCGATGCTGAGGATCACATCGATCCCGCATCCTGGAAGGCGCACAAGGAGCATTGCCGCGTTCGCCGGTTCTGGGCCGACGAGGAAGAGGACATTGGCCATCTGCGCCATCGTCCGGGCGGTTCCTGGGGCTTTCACTACGATATCGAGGGCGACGAGGACGACGAAGCCGGCTACCGCTTCAACACGCATCCCTTCCGTCCCGGTGAATATGTCTCGATCAAGGATGATGATGGCGAGCTGCACACGTTTCAGGTCGTGACCGTTCAGGATCTTTGAGATCCTTCAATGGCCGGCCGCCGGGCACGCCGGTATTCCGGATTGGAATAGGGTGCGGAGGGTCGCGCTTTTGCGTGGCCCCCGGTGGGCGGTGTATATCCCCGGATTGAGCAATGGCATAGCGACACATCGGGGACACACGCATCATGACAAGCGCTGACGGATCGGCCCCTTCTCCACAACAGGCAAGCGGCGGCGTCTTGCTCGTGCGTGCGCTTGAAGAGCTCGGCGCGGAACGGGTGTTTTGCGTGCCGGGCGAGAGCTATCTGCCCGTTCTCGATGCCCTGCATGACGCCAGCATTCCGGTGACCGTCTGCCGTCAGGAAGGCGGCGCGGCGATGATGGCGGATGCCTGGGGCAAGATGACCGGTCGTCCGGGCATCTGCATGGTGACGCGTGGCCCGGGCGCAACCAATGCGGCCGCCGGCGTCCATGTCGCGCAGCAGGATTCCACGCCGATGATCCTGTTCGTCGGCCAGATCGAGACCGGCATGCGCGGTCGCGACGCCTTTCAGGAGGTCGACTACCGGCAGATGTTTGGCGGAATTGCCAAATGGGTGGCGGAGATCGAGGATCCCGCGCGTATTCCCGAAATGCTGTCGCGGGCCTATCACACCGCGACCTCCGGCCGGCCGGGGCCGGTGGTGCTGGCTCTGCCCGAGGACATGCTGGCGCGATGCGCAGCGCCGCAGGCGCTCGCACCCTTCACGCCGATCGAGACCCATCCCGGCCTGACGCAGATGGCCGATCTGCAAAAGCGTCTTTGGGCGGCAAAACGACCGCTCGCGATCCTCGGCGGCAGCCGGTGGAGCGAGACGGCGCGCGCAGCGTTTCAGCGCTTTGCCGAACGTTTCGGGATCCCGGTTGCCTGTTCTTTCCGCCGGCAGATGCTGTTCGACAACCTCCACCCCAACTACGCCGGAGATGTCGGGATCGGCGTCAATCCGGCGCTGGCGAAACGCGTGCGCGAGGCGGACCTGCTGATGATCGTCGGCGGGCGGCTTTCGGAAATGCCGAGCCAGTCCTACGGGCTTCTCGATATCCCGGGTCCCGCCCAGGATCTGGTGCATGTCCATGCCGGCGCCGAGGAGCTGGGCCGGGTCTACCGCCCGGCACTTGCCGTCAACGCCTCGCCCAACGGCTTTTGCGCAGCACTTGAAGGCCTGCAACCGCCCAATGAAACGTCCTGGGCGGGGCTCGCCAGGACCGCGCATGATGAGTATCTCGCCTGGTCCTCGGCCCGCCCCAAGGTGCCGGGCGCGCTGCAGATGGCGGACGTCATGGAGTGGCTGGAGGACAACCTCCCCGCCGACGCAATCCTGACCAATGGCGCCGGCAACTACGCCACGTGGGTGCACCGCTTCCATCGCTTCCGCGAGATGAACACACAGCTTGCGCCGACGAGCGGATCGATGGGCTACGGCCTGCCGGCATCGGTCGCGGCCAAACTGAAGTATCCCGAGCGCACCGTCGTGTGCTTCGCCGGCGACGGCTGCCTGCAAATGACGATGCAGGAGTTCGGCACGGCTGCCCAGGAGGGCGCGGCCATCGTCGTTGTCGCCGTCGACAACGGCATGTACGGCACGATCCGCATGCATCAGGAGCGCGATTTCCCGGGCCGCGTCTCGGCAACCACGCTGGTCAATCCGGATTTTGCGGCCTTTGCGCGCGCCTATGGCGCGCATGCCGAAACCGTGGAGACGGCGGAGCAGTTCGGCCCGGCATTCGAGCGCGCGACAGCCTCCGGCAAACCCGCGCTGCTGCATCTGAAGCTCGACCCGGAAGCAATCACGCCGGTGAAGTCGCTGAGCGAGATCCGTGCGGGATAGCCGGCCGTGTCGTGATCAGGGGCCTGCGGGCGCGGCATTGACCGGTAGCGTCACCTCCGCGATGGCATCGTCGTCAGGCGCGGAGCGCACGGAAAAGCCGAGGGCCTGGCACATAGCCAGCATCGTGGTGTTTTCCTTCAGCACCTCGCCCTTGATGGTCTCGATGCCGTCGGCGGCGGCATAGTCGATGATCAGCTGCATCAAGGCCCAGCCGAGCCCGCGTCCCTTGAGGGTCGACTGGACGAGGATGGCGTATTCGCCGCTGCGGTGGTCGGGGTCGGCGTGCAGCCGCACCACGCCGAGGATCTCGCCGCTCCGCGGATCGCTCGCCGCAAAGGCCATCGCGCGCGAGTAGTCGAGCTGCACCAGCCTTGCCATGAACGCGTGGTTGAACTCCTTGACGGGCGCGAAGAACCTGAGCCGCAGGTCTTCCGGTGACACGCTTTCGAAGAACGTGCGGTAGCGGTCCTCGTCTTCCGGTCGCACCGGTGTGACGCGGACGTGCGATCCGTCCTTCAGGTCGAGCGTGCGTTCCCACTCCTTGGGATAGGGCGCGATTGCCAGCCGCGACCTGCCGCGCCGGCCGGCATGCGTGGTCGGCTCGGCAACGGCGATACGCGCATCGATTGCGCAAACGCCGGAGCGATCCGCCACCAGCGGGTTGATGTCCAACTCGCGGATCTCGGGCAGATCGACGGCGATCTGTGCGAGTTTCACCAAGGTCAGCGCAATGGCGTTCATGTCGGCTGGGGGAAGATTGCGAAACCCCGCCAGCATCCTGCTGACCCTGGTCTGGCGGATCAGCGCATGGGCAAGGTTCAGATCGAGCGGCGGGAGCGCCAGCGCGATGTCCGAGATGACCTCGACCGCCGTTCCGCCATGTCCGAAGACAAGCACAGACCCGAAGGTCGGATCGTCGGCAAGGCCGGCGAACAGCTCGTGGCCCTGGGCCTGGCTCAGCATTGGCTGCAGCGCGAAGCCGGTGATCTCCGCGCCCGGATGGTCGCGTCGCACGCGGTCCGCCAGCGCGCCCGCCGCGTCCTCCACCGCCCGCGCCGTCGCAAGATCAAGCAGCACGCCGCCGAAATCGGACTTGAAGGGCAGGTCCGGCGACACGAGCTTGAGCGCCACCCTTGATCCCTGTTGCAAGATGGCTTCGGCAAGTGTCGCAGCCTCGGCGGGGCTGGCGGCGAGCCGGGTCGGCACCTGGCGAATGCCATAGGCATCGAGAACCCTGGAAATCTCCGCCGGCATGAGCCACGTGCGGTTTTGCGCGAGCGCGAACCGCACAACCTCGCGCGCGGCTTTCACATCGGGGAAAAAATCCGACGGAAGGCTCGGCGGGGCCGCCATCAGCATGTCGCGCCCTTCGGCGTAGCGTACCAGATGCATGAAGGCGCGCACCGCGTCGAATGCGCTGGCATGGGTTGGTATCCGGGCTGCATCCAGTGCCTGGCGCGGCAGGGGCGCACCGGCGGCAAGCGCGACCAGCAAGGGCTTCTTGCGCCCGTATCCATGGCTGCCGCCCTGGGCCCCATGGGCATGCGCCAGCGCCTCCGCAATGGCGGAGACGGGGGAAAAGGCGGACGGCGCGACCACCGCCAGCACGGCGTCGACCTCCCTGTCGTCGAGCAGCGCGGAGACCGTTTGCGCGTAGGCCTGTGCCTGGGCGGTTTCATGCAGGGTGAGCGGATTGACATGCGTCACACCGGGGCGCTGGAGGCCGGCGAGCCTGTCGTGGGTCTCGCGTCCCGGGAGGGCCAGTGTGCCGCCCTGGCGCTGCAATTGATCCGCTGCGATTGTCGACAGGCTGCCGCCGGTGGCAACGATGGCCAGACGGCGACCCTTTACCGGCTTGACCCTTGTGACGGTTTCCGCCGCCTCGAACATCTCGTCGATGTCGTCGATGCGCAGCACGCCCGCGCGGGCGAGGGCTGCATCGAAGACGGCGTCCGGCGCGGCGATCCGTCCGGCATGCGTGCGTCCTTCGCCGCGCGTTTCGCGGCTCGCCCCGGAGCGCAGCACGATCACGGGCTTCGACCGGGCCGCCGCGCGCGCCGCCGACAGGAATTTGCGCGGGTTGGCGACGGTTTCCAGATGCACCAGAATCGCGCGGGTCTTGTAGTCGAGGGCAAACCAGTCGAGCAGGTCCGAGACGTCGATGTCGGTGCGTTGCCCGAGCGAGACCGCTCCGGAGAACCCGATCCGGTTGGAGGCAGCCCACGAAAGCGTGGCATTCACGATGGTTCCGGAACGGGCAATGAAGGCGAGGTCGCCGGTCTGCGCGCCGGTGGCGCCAAGGTGGGCGGCCAGGCGTGCGCCCGGCGCGGCGATGCCGAGGCTGCCGGGACCAAGCAGACGCAGCGTATTGGGCCGGGCCGCGGCCAGGGCCGCGTTCACTTGCGCATCGCTCCAGCGATCATAGCCGCTTGCAAGCGCCACCGCCGCGCGCGCGCCCGCGGCGCCGGCTGCACGGATGGTCTGCGCTGCCCGCCCGGGATCGCCGACATAGAGCAACAGGTCCGGTGCGGTGTCGAGGTCTTCGATGCGCCGTTTCGTGCGGAATCCGGACGGCGCGTCCTTGCCGCAACCGACCAGTGTCATCGAGCCGGGGAACCCGCTGTCGGCGAGGCGGTTGAGCAAAAGGTCGAGCGCATCGGATCCGAACCGGTTCGGTCCCACGACCGCAAGCGAGCTTGGACGAAACAGGCCTTCGAGATTGCGAATGGTCACGAGCGGGATCCTTCACCCGTCGATGCGCCATGCATCGAGGTTGCGCTTGCACCGGGGCCGATTGTGCGGCCACGCCTCCCGTGAATGTGGATGCAAATCCGGAAAGATCCATGGCACCGCCGCATCGCGTGATCGCGGCGGCGGTGCCATGTGGGCCTGCAAAGGCTCCCCCCGCTACAGGCCCAGTCTGTGGTGTGCGGTCAGTGCGCCAACATCACCGGAACGGTCATCGACGCAAGAATGTCGCGCGTCGCACCGCCGAACAGGAACTCGCGCATGCGCGAATGCCCGTAGCCGCCCATCGCGACCATGTCGATGCCGTTGTCCGACACGTAGTTCAAAATGGCGTCCGCAACGCCGGAGGTCGGCCGCGGCACCACATCGATGGTCACGTTGAGGCCGTGGCGGGCCAGATAGGTGGCGATGTCGGCTCCGGGTTCGCCGGCCGTTCGGCGCCCGGTCTCGACGATCATGACGGTCACCTTTTCCGCCATTTGCAGCATGGGCAGCGCGGCATGCACCGCCCGGCTCGCCGTCGGGCTTCCGTCCCAGGCCACCATCACGTTCTTCAGCGGAAGCGCACTGCCGATATACGGCACGACCAGAACGGGAACGCCTGCCTCGAACAGAACGGATTCAATCAGCATTTCGCGCATGGGCTCCGGATCGTCCGGGTTTTCCTGGCCGATCATGACGAGATCGGTGAGCCGGCAATGCGCCAGAATGGTTTCCGTCGATCCGCCGGTGATCAGTTCCGCGGTGCGAACCTCGGCGGAAACACCGGCCTTGCGCGCCATCTCGGTGAACGCGTCTCCGGCTGCCTTTGCCGCTTTCAAGGCCTGGTTGCGAGCAATTTCCACATAGTCGGGCGGCATCGGTGCCGCAATGAACCCCGGCACGACGGGTTCGAACGCAACGGTCAGTCCGGTCGCATGCGCCCCCGTGCGCGCGGCGAGATCGAGCGCGACCTGTGCAGTTTTCTGTTTCCCGTTCAGATCGACGAGCGTGAGGATGTCTTTGATTGCCATGTAGAATTCCCTCCGTTCCGTGGCCGGTTCAGCACGTTAGCCAGTAGCCGTCGCATTCGCAACAGACCCTAGGGTCAGGACCTGTTGATATGACTGCGATGGTCGGAGCGGATGTGTGCGGATACGAGGAGCAAGCCCGCCGGAAGGCTGGAGCCTTTCAAGGGATTGCGACATGGTATCCCGTGCGGATCCGCCCGATCCGAAGGACGCTCGGGCTGACGTCGACCTGCGGCGTCAAAGCCCTCGACCGGGGGAACGGTCCCGCTCTTCGGGCTTTTCCTTGCATCTCTCGTCATCTCGAACGCCATTTCAGTCATAGCAACAGGCACTGACCCTAGGCCGGTGCGAGCATCCTATCCTTGACCGGGATCAATTGATGGCGATTTGCGAATGCGGTTCCAACGGCTTTATTGGCAGTGCGCAGGCCCGCGACTACGCGAATTTCAGGATTGTGGATCAAGTGTAAATAGAGTGTCATTTTGTACGAATTATGAAAATCCATAAATTGAATGGAACGTAAAATGTATTGATGGCGGCTTAAAAACGTAAGTCGCCGAACTTCGAAAGTCATAACGGAGTCAAGAATGCGTAAAATAACAATCGGAATCGCGACAGCGGCACTCTTTGCAATTGGCGGCGTGGCAAATGCGGCAAACATCGTCGAAACGGCCAAGAATGCCGGATCGTTCAACACGCTGCTTGCGGCAGCCGAGGCGGCGGGTCTCGTTGAGGCCCTGAGCGCGCCGGGTCCGCTAACCGTCTTCGCGCCGACCGACGAGGCCTTCGCGGCGCTGCCGGACGGCACGGTCGAAAACCTGCTCAAGCCGGAGAACAAGGATCAGCTGGTTGCCATTCTCACCTACCATGTGGTCGGTCAGAAAGTCATGGCGGGCGACATTCCCGATGACACGACGGAAGTCGAGACGCTCAAGGCCGGCGGCGACAACACCATCACCGTGGTGAAGTCCTCCACCGGCGTGACCGTCGATGGCGCCAATGTCGTCAACGCCGACATCGCGGCCGACAACGGCGTGATCCATGTGATCGACAAGGTCATCCTGCCGTCCGATTGAGCGCGAACCGCATCGCCGCGCACCATCTGACGCGCGTCGAAAAGAGGGGTCGGGCCGTCCCGGCCCCTTTTTCCGTTCGACGGGCGCGCCGCGCCCGGATCAGACCGCCTTCATCGCCTCACGCGCGATGATCAGCCGCTGGATCTCCGAGGTGCCCTCGTAGATCGTGGTGATCCGGGCGTCGCGGGCGAAGCGCTCCAGCGGATAGTCCTGTATGTAGCCGGCCCCGCCGTGAAGCTGGAGCGCGCTGTAGGTGGCGCGCTGGGCGGCCTCGGAGGAGAAGAGCTTCGCCATCGAGGCTTCGCGGGCAAACGGCTTGCCGGCATCTTTCAGCGCCGCTGCCTGCAGGATCAGCAGCCGTGCCGCTTCCAGCTCGGTCTCGCGATCCGCGATCATCCATTGCACGCCCTGCATGTCGGCGATGGCGTGGCCGAACTGGCGGCGCTCCGCGACATAGGCCTTTGCGCGCTCCATTGCCGCGCGGGCGATGCCAAGCGCTAGGGCGGCGATGCCGATACGCCCGCCGGCCAACTCTCCGACGGCGATGCGAAAGCCCTCGTTTTCCTTGCCCATCACAGCACTTGTCGGAACCCGGCAATCCTGCAACACGACCTCATTGGTGGCCGAGCCGGTCTGCCCCATCTTCTTTTCCTCCTTGCCGATGACGAGCCCTGGCGTGCCGGCCTCCACCAGAAAACAGGTGATGCCCTTGCCCCTGGGAGCGTCCGGGTCGGTGACGGCCCACACAATGAAGACGCCGGCGTATTCGGCCGAGGTGATGTAGAGCTTCGTTCCGTTCAGGACATAGTGATTGCCGTCGAGCACGGCGCGGGTCTTCATCGCCGAGGGATCCGATCCCGCGCCCGCTTCCGTCAGGCAGAAGGCGCCGGCGGAATAGGTGCCGTCCGTCAGCTTCGGCAAATAGGCTTCGCGCTGCTCGTTTGAGCCGACCGCCTGGATCACTTCCGCCACCATGTTGGAGACCGAGACGGTGACGCCGGTCGCCGCACAGGCGCGCCCGATCTCCTCCACCGCCAGCGCGAAGGCCACGGTTCCGGCTTCCGTGCCGCCATGGTCCGCCGATACGTTCAGGCCCATGTAGCCGTTTTCGGCGAGCATCTTCAGATTGGCCAGAAACGCTTCGCGACCCTCGCCCCGGTCGAGCCCTTCGGCCAGCGGTGCGATTTTGTCGTCTGCCAGTTTCCGTGCGGTGTCCTGGATGAGATACTCTTCTTCGCTCAATGAAAACTGCATCGGCGTCCTTTCCGGTCTTCGACGGCCCTGGGGCGCGGTGCCGCTGGAAGCACCATGACGAGAGCAAAGACATATGATCTAGCGCCGCGCAAGTCCACGCCGGACCGCGATGCGCCGCAGGGGTTTCTGCGGTTTGCCCTGTTGATTCTTCCCGTTCTGGGCGTGCTTGCGGCCGCGGTTTTCGCCGCCGACTGGGTCGAGCGCCAGTCCGAGGCCAGCAGCGATGCGCGCGCCCGCGAGCGGCTCACCCTCTATCGCGAGACCCTGCTGCGGGAGCTGGAGAAGTTCCGCTATCTTCCCTATCTCGTTGCGCGCGATCCCCGCGCGACGGCGGTTCTGGAGGACCCGCAGCAGGCGGAGGCGGCCAATCTCTTTCTCAAGGATCTGACGGCGGCGACCGGCGCGGAAGCGCTCTACGTCATGAACGCCGAGGGGCGCACGGTCGCAGCCAGCAATTTCGATACGGCCAGCTCCTTCATGGGGCGCAACTATGCCTTCCGCCCCTACTTCCAGACCGCACGCGATGGCGGCGAGGGGCAATTCTTCGCGGTCGGCGCCACCACCGGAAAGCCCGGGTTCTTCTTTGCCCGCGCCACACCGAAAGACGCGGCCGTGCAAGGCGTTGTCGTCGTCAAGGTCGATATGGACCGGCTGGAGCAGAGTTGGCGCGACGGCGGCGAGACGGTGATCGTCTCCGACGTCCATGGCGTCGTTTTCCTCGGAACGCAGGACGCCTGGCGCTATGCCTCCATCGCCCCGCTGACCGACATGGTGGTGGCCGCGATCCGCGAAAACCGGCAATACGGCGGGGTGCGCCTGTCGAGCCTCCAGGAGGGCGATGCCGACGCGCAGGAAATCGCGATCGCCGGAACGCCCTATCGCCAGGCGCGGCTGAAGGTCGGCCTGTTGGACTGGACCATTCACTATTTCACGCCGCGCGCCGAGATCGAGGCGGTGAGGGGGATCGTCTGGGCCGGCGCGCTGACCCTCATCCTCTTGTATGTCGTCGCAATGCTGGTGGTGCGCGGTCGCCGCCTCGGTCAACTGACCGCCGGCCTGAAGCGCGATGCCGCCGGGCTGCGCGATCTCAACAGCCGTCTGGTTGGGGAGATCGACGAGCGCCGCCGGGTGGAAACGGAACTGCGCGAGGCGCAGGCCGGGCTTGCCCGTGCGAGCCGTCTGGCGGCGGTTGGCGAAATGTCGGCGGCGGTCGCCCATGAACTCAACCAGCCGCTGGCGGCGCTTGGCATGTTCGTCTCCGGCGCAAGGCTCTATCAGGCACGCGGCGAGGCGACAGCGGTTTTGGAAAACCTCGACGAGATCGATGCGCTCAGGCTGAGGATGGCGAGCCTGACGCAGGAATTGAAACGCTTGGCCCGGCCCGGAGAATCGCGCATCGAGACGGTCGACATGCGCGACTGTCTCAAGACCAGCGCCAAGCTGGTCCGCCCGCGCATCGAGGAAACCGGCGTTGCGCTGCATCTCGATCTGACCGGGGCCGCGCTTCCCGCCTCCACCGCGCCGCTGCGCGTCGAGCAGGTTCTGGTCAACCTCCTGCGCAACGCCATTGATGCCTGTCATCTTGCTCCCGCCCCGTGTGTCGAGGCGCGGGCCTGGACGCAAGACGGCCACATCCTGATCGAGATCGCCGACAATGGAGCGGGCATTCCTGAGGACCTGCGTGAGCGGATCTTCGAGCCATTCTTTTCCACCAAGCCGGCGGCCAGCGGGCTCGGGCTCGGGCTTGCGATTTCGGCGCGGATCGTCGATGACCTTGGCGGAACCCTGAAAATTCACGACAGCGTCAGCGGGGGTGCGGCCTTCGTGTTGTCGCTGCCGCAGGCGCGGCAGGCGACGGGGCGGACGGAAGACCGGAATCCCGGCAATGTCGCCCGGCCTGCCGAACGAGAGATCGAGGCAACGTGAGCGACTCTTCAAGAGACCTGGACACCGCTGCGGCAAACGCGCCGGACCGCGAGGCTGCGCGCCCGGCCGACCATCCGTCCGATCGCCCGCCCGTGTTGATCGTCGATGACGATCCGTCGATGCGGGCCGGTCTCAGGCAATGGATGCGGCTTGCCGGTTTCGAACCGGTCGAGGCGGTGGATGCCGAACAGGCGCTGACGCTGCTCACACCTGATTTCGCCGGCTGTCTCGTCACCGATGTGCTGTTGCCGGGCGCCAGCGGCGTCGATCTCCTGCGCAAGGTCAAGGCCATCGATGCGGAATTGCCGGTGGTGCTCCTGACCGGACATGGCGATGTGTCGATGGCGGTCGAGGCAATGCACCACGGCGCCGCCGACTTCATCGAAAAGCCGTTCGATCCGGACGTGGTCGCAGCTGTCGTGCGCAGGTCGGTGGCGCACCGCCACCTCGTTCTGGAGAACCGCGCGCTGACCCGTCGGCTCGACGATCTCCAGGGGCTGGAGGCGCGACTGATCGGCGAATGTGCCGAGATGCGCCGGTTGCGCGAGCAGATCTCGCATTTCGCCCGCACCGATGCCTCTGTGATGATCGTCGGCGAGACCGGGACCGGCAAGGAAGTGGTCGCGCGCGCCTTGTCGGACCTGTCCGTACGCGCAAAGGGACCTTTCGTTGCGGTGAATTGCGCGGCGCTGCCGGAGACGATGGTGGAGGCGGAGCTCTTCGGCCATGAGGCCGGCGCCTTCACCGGGGCCGAGCGACTGCGCGTGGGGCGGATGGAGCAGGCCGACGGTGGCGTGCTCTTTCTCGACGAGATTTCCGCCATGCCCCTGCTGTTGCAGCCGAAACTCCTGCGCGTCCTGCAGGAGCGCGAGGTCGACCGGCTGGGCGGCGCGCGGCCCGTCCCGATCGATGTGCGGGTGCTGAGCGCGGTCAATGTCGATCCCCAGACGAGCGTTGCGGCGGGACGGCTGCGCCAGGATCTGCTTTACCGGCTGAACGCGGTCGAGATCCGCATTCCCCCGCTCCGGGAGCGGGCCGGCGACGCGCGGCTCCTGTTCGACAGTTTCGCCAACCGCTTTGCCGTCGACTATGGCTGCGAGCACCCGCAACTGACCGCCGACGATGCCGCTTTTCTCGCGACCCACGACTGGCCCGGCAACGTCCGCGAATTGCGCAACGCCGCCGAACGCTTCGTGCTCAACGCGGCGATGGGCGCGCGGTCGCTGTGCTCGCTGGTGATCGGCGACGCGGGCGGCGACCCCGCCCCGCGCGGGCGGCTCAAGGATATGATGGAAGCGCATGAGCGCCGGGTGATCGCCGATGCGCTCGCCCGTCACGCGGGCAGCATCGCTCCGGTGCTCGTCGAGCTTGACCTGCCACGCCGCACGCTCAACGAGAAGATGGCGCGTCTTGGCCTGAGCCGGGGCGAGATCGCGGAGGCGGACGCGGAGCGCTCAAAATAAGCAATAATTTGCCGATATTGACTCGGAGTAGGCGAGATATTGCCGAAGTTGATCTGAATTTCACTTGAAAAGAAGGCGGTCGCGCGGCGGGCTTCCCAAGCGGAAACGCGGGGATATCGCTCGGTTGACGTCGTGTTCGTGCGCTCTCTTGCATGAGCGACGAAGATGCTGGCATGGTGCTTGCGTGAACAATATCGGACGCCGGCCTGGGAGGGCCGGTGCATAACCGAACGAAATTCTTGGGAGGACTGATATGACCGCAGGCCGCAAGCTGGCCGTGCTGGGCACGGCTGCCGTTCTTGGCTTCACCTTCGCCAGCGAGACGATCGCGCTTGAGTGGAACGTCTCGCTCTGGGGCAAGCGCCGCGCCTTCACCGAACATGTCGAAAAGCTCGCCGAACTCGTCAGCGAAAAGACCGACGGCGAGTTCACGCTGAACCTTGCCTATGGCGAATCCCTGTCGAAGTCGCGCGAAAACCTCGACGGCATCTCCATCGGCGCCTTCGAGATGGCGCAGTTCTGCGCCTCCTACCATGCCGACAAGAACCCGACGCTGACCGTTCTGGAACTGCCGTTCCTGGGCGTGCCGGACCTTGAGACGCAGGTCGAACTCGACCGCGCGCTTTATGCCCATCCGGCGGTCGAGAAGGATCTGGCGCGCTGGAACGCGAAGCTGATCATGTCTTCGCCGATGCCGCAGTACAATTTCGTCGGCAAGGGCGAGGCTCCGACCAAGGTGTCTGACTTCGAGGGCATGCGCGTGCGCGCGCTCGGCGGCATCGGCAGCGCGATGGAGACCATCGGCGCCGTACCCACCACCGTGACCGCATCGGAAACCTTCCAGGCGATCGATTCCGGCACGGTGCGCGCCGCCTCCTTCGCGCCGCATGCCCATCTGGCGTTCAAGACGGTCGAAGCCGGCAGCTGGTGGACCACAAACCTGAACCCCGGCACGGTGAACTGCCCGATCGTGGTCAACGCGGACGCCTATGCCGCGCTTCCCGACAACTACCGCGAGGCGTTCGATTCCTCTATCGAAGGGGCAATCGACCACTATCTGGCGACCTACGCCAAGGTCTACGACAAGTGGTACCCGACGCTTGAGGAAATGAACATCGAGCAGATCACCTTCCCCAAGGACCAGCTTGACGCCTTCAAGGCGAAGGCCGGTCAGCCGCTTTGGGATGCCTGGGTCGCCGAAATGGAAGCCAAGGGCATTCCCGGACAGGAACTCCTAGATATGGTTCAGTCCAAGCTGAACTGATCCAACGCGCTGATATCCAGCGCAAAAGACCGGCGCAGCAGCCTGCGCCGGTTCCTTTTCGGTTCCGGCCTTTTGCAGCTTCCGCGCGTTGTGGTCTTGTTCTGCGTTGTCGCGCCGTGAGGCGGTGCCCGGCCCCACCGAAACCCTGTGTCCTTGCGTCTGGATCCCTGTAGTCCCGACCCGGCTCGGCATCGAGCGGGCTGGCTGGAGTTCTTCATGACATCCTCCTCCGCCACGCGTGGACGGCCCGAGACCTACATCCGTTTCGACGGATGGCTGGCCACGGTCGAGAACGCGTTCAACATGGTCGCCGCCGCCAGCATTCTCGCGCTGATGCTGCTCGCCGTCATGCAGATCGTCGGCCGCAACGCCTTCAACCTGCCGGTCCCCGGCTTCATCGACATCACGGAACAGGCGATGGCCGTCTTTGCCTTCATGGGCGTTGCCTATTGCCAGCGTCTGGGCGGACACATCCGCATGGAGCTCTTCCTCGGCAAACTCTCCGGTCGCCCCCTGTGGATCGCGGAATGCGTCGGCGTCTTGCTGATCTGGCTGGTCGTCGCTGCCCTGGTCTACGGGTCATGGTTCCATTTCAAGCGCTCCTGGAGCATTGGCGACAGCACCATCGACATCGGCCTGCCGACCTGGCCATCGAAGCTGGTGATCCCGGTCGCGCTGTCCGTGCTGCTGCTCCGCCTGACCTTGCAGATCTACGGCTACTTGCGGCTGGTGCGCGATCCGCAAGCGGAACCGATCGCGGTTCCGGTGCTTGCCGATATCGAGACCCAGGCACGCCACGAGATCGAGGAAACCTTCGACGGAGCCGCTGACGGCTCAAGTGATGCGAACACTGACGGCCCTGATGCCGGCTCCGGGAAAGGACCGCGCCGATGACCCCCTTCGATATCGGCCTGATCATGACCGGCGTGCTGCTGGTGCTGGTCATCTTCGGCATGCGCGTCGCCTTTGCCGCCGCCCTTGTCGGCGTCGTCGGCCTGATCGCGATCTTCACCCAGAAGCTTGGCTTTGAGCGCGGCTTCATCGTGGCGTTGAAGATGGCGGGCACGATCCCGCATTCCAAATCCGTCACCTATTCCTTGTCGGTGCTGCCGACGTTCATCCTGATCGGCTTTCTGGCCTTCTACGCAGGCTTCACCCGCCAGCTCTTCGAGGCGGCCAAGCGCTGGCTCGGCTGGCTTCCGGGCGGCATGGCGGTGGGGACGGTCTTCGCCACGGCCGGCTTTGCCGCGGTGTCGGGCGCCTCGGTGGCAACAGCCGCCGTCTTTGCCCGGGTTGCCATTCCCGAAATGCTCGCGGTCGGCTATTCCAAGCGCCTGTCCTCGGCGGTGGTTGCGGCCGGCGGGACGCTCGCCTCGCTCATTCCGCCATCTGCGATCCTCGTCATCTACGCCATCCTGGTGGAGCAGTCGGTTGCCAAGCTTTTGATCGCCGGCTTTTTGCCCGGCATGTTCTCGGCGATTGTCTATGTCGCGATCATCGTCGGCATGGCGATCTGGAAAGGCGACGCTCCGCCGGTGCGCGGTTTCACCTGGAGCCAGCGGTTCGCCTCCGTGCCCGGCACGCTGCCGATCATCGCGGTGGTGGTGATCATCTTCGGCTCGCTCTACTTCGGCTATGCGACCCCGACGGAGGCCGGTGCGCTCGGTGCCTTCGTCGTGCTCATCTCCGCCTTCGTCAACGGCATGCGCGGCAAGCAGCTGTGGCAGGCCCTGCATGAGACGGCGAAGCTGACGGTGATGATCTTCACGCTGATCTGGGGCGTGCTGGTCTATGTCCGCTTCCTCGGCTTCGCGCAATTGCCCGAGGCGTTCCGCGATTTCATCGTCTCGCTGGAGTTCTCGCCCTGGCTGGTGCTGGTGCTGATCCTGTGCGCCTATGCGGTGCTCGGCATGTTCATGGATGCCATCGGCATGCTGATCCTCACCCTGCCGGTGGTCTATCCGGCGGTGATGGCGCTCAATGGCGGCGATACGGTCTCGGCCGCCGACAGCACCTTCGGCATGTCGGGAGAGCTGTGCGCGATCTGGTTCGGAATTCTGGTGGTCAAGATGGCGGAGCTCTGTCTGATCACGCCACCCATCGGGCTGAACTGCTTCGTGGTGGCCGGCGTGCGCGACGACATCCCCGTACAGGAAGTGTTTCGCGGCTGCACGCCGTTCTTCATCGCCGACATTCTCACCATCGGCGGACTGGTCGCCTTCCCCTCGATCGTCACCTTTCTGCCGTCGATCATGTGAGGGGCTGGGGCCGGCGCGTTCCGTGCCTGCCTTTCCAAGACACGAAACGGGCGCCTTTTTTATCTTGGCATTTCGTGGGTAGGGCATGGGAATGAGATGAGTGCGCGACGGCGGGATGAGGCGAGGTGCCCCATTGATCTTTACATGGTAATGCAATTGCATTACCTTAACCTGCGTTTTATGCCGTACTTTCAGGGAAACGGAAATGACTGTGCTCGCACCCGAGATCTCCAAGCTTACCGGTCGTTATCAGACGACGGTGCCAAGTGGCGTGCGAAACCAGTTGAAGCTCGGCAAGGGTGATCGCATTCGCTACTGCACCGAGGCGAACGGTCGCGTTTATATCGAAGCGGTTCGAGAGCCCGAACCTGATCCTGCACTTGGCGCGTTCCTCGATTTCCTTGAAAAAGACATCGCAGCGCATCCTGAGCGTCTGCGGGCGGTCGACGAAAACACGGTCCGGCACGCCGTCGACCTGGTTGAGGGTGTCGATGTCGACTTGGACGCGCCGCTGTCGCCCGACGACGAATGACAGCGGCGTCAGGCGGCAATTCGCCCTTGATTGTCAACGGCTGGTTTCTCTATGGGCACCCCGTTTTTCTCGATCAGCTCAAGAGTCTGATCGAAGAAGTGGAGCGCCGCAGGGCGCTCGATCCCGACGGCTACAAGAAGAAGAACTGCACGAAACGGCTTGCCGCGATTGTGAAACTCGCGACTGAAGTGATTCCTTCCAATCCTGCTGACGCCAAATTCCGGCAAGGCGATACGCTCGGTGTCGACCGAAAGCACTGGTTCCGGGCGAAGTTCTTTCAGCAGTACCGACTGTTTTTTCGCTTCGACAGCAAGTCCAGGATTATCGTTCTTGCCTGGGTAAATGACCAGAACACCTTGCGGGCCTATGGCAGCAAGAAGGATGCATATCTGATTTTCAAGGGCATGTTGGATGACGGCAATCCACCGGACGATTTTGACGCGCTTGTTCGGGAATCGAAAGGGGGCTCCGAGCGATTGGCAGCTGTCATAAATATTGGTTCGGACGAGTGAACTTCTGACCGGGAATGTCCTGGCCCGGACCATGAGTGCCACGCGTCCAATGGTTCATTTCCGCAAGATCCGTCTCCAGGATCCTCCGGCGGCCCCAAGCTGACTTTAGCTATCCCACCCCCTCAAAACAGCGAGCCCTGATCCTTCGGCGTGGCGGGGGCCTTCGGCTTCGTCTTGCGCGTTTTTTTGACGGCGGGAGCGGCAGCGTCCTCGGACACAGCCATGGCGTCCAGCCGGCTTTCATCGCCGAATTCGATGGACAGCCGCCAGCCGGGCTGGATCTGACCGGCGGAGCGTACCGGCGTGCCCGTCTCGTCGCGCACCAGCGCATAGCCGCGCGCCAGCACGTTGCGGTAGGACAGGCTGTCCAGGAGCTTTGCGGAGGCGGTGAGCCGGGCCCGCTCGGTTGAAAGACGTTGCCGGTGCGCACGCGCCATGCGGCCCTCAAGCCCGGCAAGCCGCTCGCGCGCCAGCGACACCGCCCGCGACAACGTGTGCGGCGACAGCCGCGCGGTGGCCGTCGTGAGCCGGGAACGCCGGTCGCGCAAGGAGGTCTTGAGCGCCGGCGCAAGGCGTTCGCTGTAAGTGTCGAGTCTTTGGCGCGGCAGCGCCAGCAGATCGCGCGGTGAGGGCAGGGCGGCAGCGGCGGCGCGCAGCTCCGTGCGCCTGGCCGAGACCAGTCGCAACAGGCCGGAAATCTGCCGCCGCGCGAGATCGTCGAGCGTGGCGATCAGTTCGCCGCGCACCGGCACGGCGAATTCGGCCGCCCCCGTCGGCGTCGGCGCGCGCAGGTCCGCGGTGTGGTCGATCAGCGTCCAGTCGGTCTCGTGGCCGACCGCCGAAATCAGCGGAATGTCGGAGGCGGCGGCCGCGCGCACCACGATCTCGTCGTTGAAGCCCCAAAGATCCTCCAGCGACCCGCCGCCGCGCGCCACGATGATGAGGTCCGGGCGTGGGATCGGGCCGCCCTTTTCAAGCTTGTTGAAGCCGGCGATGCCGTTTGCGACCTCGCGCGCGCTGGTCTCGCCCTGAACCCGCACCGGCCAGACGATGACAGTGAGCGGAAACCGGTCGGAGATGCGGTGCAGGATGTCGCGGATCACCGCGCCGCTCGGCGAGGTGACGACGCCGATCACCCGCGGCAGATAGGGCAGCGCGCGTTTGCGCTCCGTCGCGAAAAGCCCTTCGGCGGCGAGCTTCTTGCGCCGCTCCTCCAGAAGCGCCATCAGCGCGCCGACGCCGGCAGGCTCCAGCGTGTCGATCACCATCTGGTATTTCGACTGGCCCGGAAAGGTGGTGAGCTTGCCGGTGGCGATAACCTCCAGCCCCTGCTCGGGCTGGATCTTCAGCCGTCCCGCCTGACCGCGCCAGATCACGCCCGACAGCACCGCGCGCTCGTCCTTGAGGTCGAGATAGAGATGGCCCGACGCCGGGCGCGAGACCCGCCCCAACTCGCCGCGCACGCGCACATGGCCGAAGGTGTCTTCCATCGTGCGCTTGATCACGCCGGAAATCTCTGACACCGAGTATTCGGCGATGTTGCTGCTGTCGGCCAAGGCGTGTCCTGCGCGCGGTTGGGAGACCGCGAGGGGAGCGCACCCGCCGCCCGCCGTCAAGGGGCGTGTCCGGGCTTTCGACAGCCAAGTGGTGAGGGCGGGATCAAAGCCGCCATCAATGGGGATTTTCGATGCCGCGTTACGAGTTTCGCATGCAACGCCTGTTCGTGAGCGGGGACCTGGGTGAGGGGCGTATGCTCGAGGCCGACCGTGCGCAGGCCAATTACCTTGTCAATGTGCTGCGCCTGAAGAACGGCGCCGAGGTGCTGTTGTTCAACGGGCGCGACGGCGAATGGCGGGCGGAATTGACCGTGACCGGGCGCAAGCAGGCGTCCCTGCAGTGCACGGCGCGGACGCGGCCGCAGGCGCCGGCGCCCGATCTCCACTACCTGTTTGCGCCGCTGAAACACGCGCGGCTCGACTACATGGTGCAAAAGGCGGTGGAAATGGGCGCCGGCGCGCTGCGCCCGGTGCTGACGCAGCACACCCAGGCAAACCGCGTCAATCTGGAGCGCATGCAGGCCAACGCCATCGAGGCCTGCGAGCAATGCGGCGTGCTCAGCGCGCCGGAGATTTCCGAGCCGGTCGGACTCGAGGCGCTTGTGCGCGGCTTCGCTGAAAGCGATCCGGGACGGCGGATGATCTTTTGCGACGAGGGCGAGGCGACGCAGAACCCGCTTCGCGCGCTTGAGCGGCTGGAGCGCGGGCCGCTCGCGGTGCTGATTGGCCCGGAAGGCGGCTTTTCCGAAGACGAGCGCGCTCTGTTGCGGGCGCACGACTTTGTGACCGCGATCCCGCTCGGGCCGCGCGTGCTGCGCGCCGATACGGCGGCCGTCGCTGCGATAGCGGTTGTGCAGGCGGTTTGCGGCGACTGGGAATAGAAGGCGCAACGTGCCTGACGGGTGCTTTTGAAAAAACCCATTTGTCTTGACAGGGGCGGCTGAGTATGGTGCCCGCCGACCATTCGAAGGATTACCGTGCATGGCCCGCGACACCATCGATTCCACTCCGATCACGGGGGTGGCGGAACTTGCCGCGACCCTTCAGGCAGGATGCAAGCCGGCGGACGCGTTCCGAATCGGCACCGAACACGAGAAATTCGGGTTCAATCTCGCCGATTTGTCGCCGATTCCCTATGAGGGGCCGCGCGGCATCGAGGCCGTTCTCACCGGCATGGAAAAATTGCTCGGCTGGGAGCGGATCGAGGACAACGGCCTGATCATCGGCCTGGCCGATCCCGTTGGCGGCGGCGCGATATCGATCGAGCCGGGCGGTCAGTTCGAATTGTCGGGCGCGCCGCTGGAAAATCTGCATCAGACCTGCCGCGAAACCAATTGCCATCTGGCGCAGGTGCGTGAAGTGGCCGAGCCGCTGGGCATCGGCTTTCTGGGCCTCGGCATGACGCCGACCTGGCGGCGCGATGAAATCCCCGCGATGCCCAAGTCGCGCTACCAGATCATGACGCGTTACATGCCGAAGGTCGGCACGCTCGGCCTCGACATGATGTACCGGACCTCGACGATCCAGGTGAACCTGGATTTTTCCAGCGAAGCCGACATGCGCAAGAAGATGCAGGTCGGTCTGGCCTTGCAGCCGGTCGCGACCGCGATCTTCGCGAATTCGCCGTTCACCGAGGGCAAGCCCAACGGATTCCGCTCCTTCCGCGCGGAAATCTGGAAGGACACGGACAACAACCGCTCCGGCGGCCTTCCGATCGCATTCGACGACGGCTTCGGCTTCGAGACCTATGTCGAGTGGGCAATCGACGTGCCGATGTATTTCGTCAAGCGCGGGTCGACCTATCACGATGTCACGGGCACCACCTTTCGCGACTTCATGAACGGGGCGCTCAACGGTGTCATCCCCGATCCGACCCCATCCATCGGGGACTGGAACAATCACCTCTCGACCCTGTTTCCCGACGTGCGGTTGAAGAAGTATCTTGAAATGCGCGGCGCCGACGGCGGTCCGTGGCGGCGGATCTGCGCGCTGCCCGCGCTCTGGGTCGGGCTGCTTTACGATGACGGCGTGCTCGATCAGGCTCACGAGATGATCCGGGACTGGAGCGCGGAGGAGCGGCTGGCGCTTCGCAACGATGTGCCCGCGGGCGGGCTGGAAACGCCGTTCCGCAACAGGCGGGTGCTCGACCTCGCCAAGGAAATGCTGGCGTTGTCGCGCGAGGGACTGAAGCGCCGCGCCAATGTGAACGACGGCGGCCAGGACGAGCGCGTGCATCTGGCCGCGGTCGAGGAAACGCTGGCAAGCGGCCTGTCGCCTGCCGACGTCATGCTGCGCCGCTATGAAGGCGAATGGGGCGGCGATCTCTCCAGGGCCTACAAGGACTATGCCTACTGACATGCAAGGCCCTGCCGGGTGATCCGGGCCGGAGACAACCGGCGATTTGACCGTCGGCCACGGACGCCCGATGATGGCGGCCCCCGAACAGGAAGGCCGCGCAAATGTCAGATTCGTTCAATCCCTTCGCCGCCTTCGATCCCGCCTCCCTGTCCCGGGACATGCAAAGCCGCTTCGGCTGGGGCGATGCCGATACCCTGCGCGCCGCCGAGGCGCTGATGCCGGCAGCCCTTGCCGGCATGCGCCATTTCGGCTCCTCGCCCTCCGGTTTCGAGGCGCTGATGGCGCTTCTTCCCGGACCGGGGCGCGCGTCGGGCCTGCCGAGGCCCGAAAGTCTCGTCGGCGAACCGCTGGCGCTCTTTTTCGGTCCTGCCGAGACACAGGCGGCCCTTGCCGATTTCATCGCCGAGCAGACCGGCCTCGACCGGCCGGGCGTGGAAACCCTGATGCCGGTGGTGGCGACGCTGGCGCTCGGCCAGGTCGCCCGCCGCTTTACCGCGGGGCCCGCCCGCGATCTGCTCGACGCTTTCCTATCCGGCTACGCGAGGGGCCGGCCCAAGCCCATTCCCAATCCGATGCGCATGATGGAACCCTATACCGAGGCCATGCGCTCGTTCTGGGACGGCTACATGGGGCTCTTCGACCGTGCGACGCAGGCGCATGAGACGCCCGCTGACAGCGCGGACTCCGGCGCTGTCCCGGAGGTGCCCCCGGAAACCGTGCCGGACACGGAGCCGGAGGCGGAGGATACGCCGGGCGAGACGTTCGCTCTGGTCGACAACTGGATGGCGCTCGGCCGCGATCTTCAAGACAGCCAGATCCGCGGGTTCGAACGGTTCTTTGAGCGCGGGCCGCGCGGTGGATCCGACACCTGAGGCAGGCCGCTTCCCAAAAAAAAGCCCGCCTCGGATGAGGCGGGCAGGTGTGTCGGCGAGGGGCCGACAGGGCCTCGGCACACGGTGACGGGAAGGTTCGGGCCGTCATCGTGCGGTGAGGGGAAGGGTCCCGAACGGGTCGGGAAACCGGTCAGCGGCGACGAACGGGCCGGCCGACCGGGCGGCTGTTGTTGCGCATGAGTGCGAGCTGAACGCTCGGATCGCGGATGTCGCCGCCCGACAGGGCAATCGCGACATCGCCGCGCGTGACACCGATGTCGGCGAGGATGTGATCGTCCATCTCCAGAAGACCGACAACGATCCGACGATTGCGCCGCCGTCGCCAGACGGTCTGGACCAGTGCGCCGAAGCCAAAGGAGAGGGCCGCCAGAAACGGGCGCGCGGCGGTTGCGGGAGACCGGGTGGCGGGTGAACTACAGGGGTCCATGGCATGTGACATGACGTCTCTCCTTTCCGGCAACCGGGTTTGGATGCCTGGGGTCTGGATGCGGCGGTGGGGGAGGAGAAGTGAGGGGCCGCGTTCCCTTTGGTATGACAAAACCTATGCGTGCCTGATGTATTTCTCAAACGAATGTTTTGAATGGATACCGATCTCGATTTGTGATGTATTCGACAAGTGCACTATCTGACGCAATGGAAACAGTGATGCCCCAGGCCCTCGATATCGACCAGCTGCGCACCTTTCTCGCCATTGCCGAACTCGGCAGTTTCACAAAGGCGGCGGAGGCCGTGAACAAGACGCAGTCCGCCGTCTCGATGCAGATGAAGCGGCTGGAGGACCGGGTTGAGCGGACGATCTTCGTCAAGGACGGGCGCCAGTCGCGCTTGAGCGAGGACGGACATCGCCTGATCGAATATGCGCAACGCATGATCCGCCTCAACGACGAGACGATGGCTTCCTTTGCAGCTTCGACGACCGTCGGCCGGGTCCGTCTCGGGCTGCCGGACGACTATGCCGACCGGCTGCTGCCGCAGGTGCTTGCGGCTTTCGCGCGGCTCAATCCGGCGATCGAGATTGCGGTGCAATGCCAGGCCTCGTCGAGCACCGGCGAGATGATCGAGCGCGGCGACCTCGACATCGCCATCGTCACCTCGGGCGACTGTGCGCGCATGCCCGGCGAGGTCATTCGTCGCGAACCGCTGCATTGGGTCGCGCCGGCGCATCATTGCCTGCATTGCGAGGAGATCGTGCGCCTTGCACTCGGCCCGACCTCCTGCTCCTGGCGAACGCAGGCGATCTCGCTGCTCGACCGCATCAACCGGCGCTACTGCATCGCCTACAGCTCCTCGAGCGCGGCCGCTCTCATCGGTGCGGTTCAGGCCGGTCTGGCAATTGCCGTGCTGCCGGAAAGTGCCGTGCGCTCCGGCATGCGGATCCTTGGCGAGAGCGATGGCTTCCCGACCTTGCCGCCCTGCGACATCACGTTGATCCGTGCCGCCGCCGCGGTCGATCCGGTGCACGATGCGCTTTGCGCGCATATCCAGGCGGCGATCGGCAATGTGTCGATGCAGATGTCGGCCGCCGCGGAATAGGCCGCCCACGCCTCAGACGCGGGCGCGCCCGCTGCGCAATACCAAAATGTTGCCGGCCAGAACGAAACACAGCCCCAGCAGCGCGGCCGTGCCCCAGACGAAGCCTTCAAGCGCCGTGGAGACCATCAGCGCGACGACGGGAAACAGCACGGTGGCATAGCCGGCCCGCGCCGATCCGATCCGCCCGATCAGCGTGAGATAGCAGGCAAAGGCAATCACCGAGGCGAAGATCGCCAGATAGACCAGGCTGCCGAGATAGGCGACGGTCATCGGCACCGCGAAGGACACGCCGCGAACAGCCGCGAACAGCCCGAGGAACAGCGCCCCGTAGGCCATCCCCCAGGCGCTCGCCGAAACGACGGAAATGCCGGCCCTCTGGTTCGACGCCGACACCATGCTGCCGAGGGAAAAAGACAGCGTCCCGGCCAGGCAAAGGCCGAGGCCTGCGAGCGCGCCCGCGTCGATGCCGCCGACGTCCGAGATCTGGGGCCAGAACAACAGCGCCACGCCGGCCACGCCGAGACACCCGCCGACAAGGACGCGGCGGCTGATCGTCTGCCGGAAGAACAGGTATCCAAGCATTAGGTTGACCACGGAGGTCAGCGAAAAGACGACCGCCAGAAGGCCCGACGGCACGTGCTGTCCGCCGTAGTAGAACAGCGTGAAATTGGTCGAGAAGATGAAGAGGCCAAGCCCGGCGAAACGCGGGTGCTGGCGCCAGGAAAACCGCAGCGGCGCGCGGCGCGCCATTGCCCAGCCCATCATGATCGCGGCTGCCAGCACGAAACGCCAGAACACCGAGACTTCCGGCGCGACACTGCCGAGCTGGAGCTTCAGCGCATACCACGACACGCCCCAGACGAGGACGGTCATGGCGTAGAGGGCTGCATCGGCGGGCGACAGCGATGGATCGCCGCCAAGCGGGGCGGCGGGAGCGAGCGTGGTCATGAGGGAGCCTGTCGAAGGAGCGGCGGGAGAAAAGAGTTGAGCGTTTCATGATGCCCGATCCGCACCTTTTCGACCAATCAGGATATGTGGCCGGATCGATGAGCGCTGTTGATATCCGCAACGCGCAATCGACGCGCGCCTCACCCCGCGCTTGCGTGCCAGCCGAGCGGATATCCGGTTGCGAGAGCCTTGATCACGACAGCCGGCGTCAGCACGTTGACCGGCGTCGCGGGGTCAAGGGGCGGAGCTCGGCGGTAACCGTCGAACTGCCAGGAAAGCAGCCCGCCGTCCCGCTTGGCGAAAAAGCCGCTTTTCGCCCGCACCATCGTGCCGTCGGGACAGGTTCGCAGGATGTCGTCGAGTGCGGTGACGGGCAGGGAGGCGCGCGCGGAGACCGCGCGCTCGGCATGTAGCTCGCGGTCCATCGCGTCGGCGCCCGGTCGAGCGTCGAGATCCTCCGCCCGCTGCCAGGCCGCCTGAAACGCCAGCGCGTCGGCATGCCGGCATTCGAAGCACGGCCGGTGGCCCGCCGCGAGCGCGGTTGTTTCGTCGAGAAAGAACAGCTCCGTGTATCCGGCCGCCATCACCGCGCGCTTGCGCTGCTTGAAGCACAGCAAGCAGGCGATCCAGCGTCTGGATGTCCAGCGGGCGCGGCTAAGGCGACCGCTCGCGCGATCGTGCAGCCGCCCGCCGCGATTGCCCATCAGTGTGCCACGCGCGGTGACGGCGTGGAGCGTTCCGTCCGGCGCCACGCGGTTTTGCAAAGGGGAAGGCCGGTCGGACATGGCGGTGGCGTATGGCGTCCTTATCCCAGACGCCAGGTTTCGCGGGTCTGGCCCTTCGCCCGCATTTCCTCGAGCCGGTCGTTGGAATACCGCTGGAAGCCTTCGTCGCGATAGGCGCCGCTGCGCACCCATTCGAAGAAATGATAGAAATAGAAGGGTGGGAGATACCCTTGAATCCGGGCGATTTCCGCTTCGCGTCCCGACTTGCCCGCGACCGCCTGCGGGTCGTTGGGAAAAAACAGGATCGTCGGCGTGAAGTTCACCAGCCATTTGCGGCCCAGTGCCCGTTCCTCCAGCGTTGTTCCGTCGAAGTCCGTGACCTCCCGCGCACCGAAGAGATCAAGCTGCAGGATCGCGAAGTTCTCCTTGAGATAGGGAAGATAGTCGTCCCGCTCCAGGTTCACTTCATGCGTCTTGCGGCAGAACGGACAGCCCGCCTGCTCGAACATGACGACCAAATGCTTGCCCGCGTCGTGCGCTTCGGCCAGATCGTCTTCAAGCTCCAGAAAGCTTTCGACGAACCAGTCCTGATTGTAGAGCCCGTCGTCGCCAAGGGTTGCCGCGCCCGCCGTGCGGGTGCCGGTCCCGAGCGACAGCGCGCCGCCCGCTGCCAGGGCGCCGCCCGCCAGAGCCGCTTGCCCGAATTGCCTGCGTGTAATCATGATGCTCCTCCCAGACGCATTCCGTGAAACGAATATATCAGCTTGTTGGCACCTTGGCACCCACCCTGGAGATCATCGGTCTTCGGGAAACAGCGGCAGTGTGTCCGGCTCACCGGGTGCCTGCGGGTCCTCTTGCGGCGGTGCCTCGTCGGCTGCCGTTTCCGGTGCTGCCGCGTCGGTCCGCTCCGGATCTTGTGCGTTCCCGGGCGCACCGGTCTGCGCGGCTTCAGCTTGTGCCTCGGCCGCAGCCTTTTCCAGGTGCCGGCCAAGCGCATCGAGATCCTGCCAGACCTTGAGGGCCAGCTGGTCGCGCTCGCCCTGCGCCATCAGGACGGCCCGCGCCTGCGTTCCCGCGCCGGCAGCCGCAAGGGCCGTGCCGAGAGCATTGGCGGCGGCCTTGCTGGAGGGGGCGAGATCCCAGGCCGCGCGGGCATGATGCAGCGCGGAGGCGAGATTGCCGGAGCGGCGATGCGCATTCGACAGGTTTATGGACGAGGTGGCGTCGGTCGCGTCGAGTTCCTGTGCGGCGGTGAACGCCTCGATGGCGCCCGGCCAGTCCTCTCGCGCCAGAAGGATGGTGCCGAGCAACGACAGCGGCGCGAGGTCCGTCGGGTGGACCAGGGCCGCCTGTCGGGCATAGTCCTCCGCCTCGTCGAACCGGCTCTGGCGAAACAGGATTGTGGCAAGGCCCGACAGCGCCGGCACATAACCGGGGTCGATCCGCAAGGCCTGACGGTACTGCGCGATTGCCGCCGCGACCTGACCGATCGGGCCTTGCGCGTCCGCATCCAGGGTGAGGGCGGCGGCGGAGTTTGGCAGCGCCTGCAACAGGCGTCTGGTCAGCGGGGCGGCTTCGCGGGGTTCGTCGAGACGCAAAAGGATCGTTGCCAGACCATAGAGCGCATTGCGGTTGTCCGGCTCTGCCTTGAGCACGGCCAAGAAGGCGTCGCGCGCGGGTTCGAGGCGGTCCATCAGCAAAAGGGCGTTGCCGAGGTTCGCCCGTGCGGCGAGATGGTCGGGGCAGGAGAACACCACCTGGCGCAGCAGCGTGACGGCCTCGTCCAGATCGCCGCGCCTGAGCAATGCCGTGCCGGCGCGGTAGCGCGCTTCATGCGCTTGCGGCTCCTGGTTGACGATATCGAGATAGATCCGCAGCGCCGCGTCGAGATCGCCGGCGCTTTCGCGCGCCATCGCATCGTTGAGCGCCCGGGACAGGCCGGCTGCGGCGGGACCGTCGAAAGACGGCGGGAGAGAAGACGACATGGCCGGCGGGGCTCCTTGGCTGCGCGATGAGATGAAACGCAGGATCGGCGTTTCCCGGACTGCGGCGCCGATGGGCACCGCCGCGCATGGGCAAAGCACGGAACAAAGCGTAGGGGGACGCGCCGCGTCGGTCAAAGGACAAGGCGAAATCGGCGCGTCGGAACCCAGGTTATCCGCAGCCTTCGAACGACAATGCGGCGCTGTTGCGATCCCGGTGCAGATTTCGGTTCAAAACCGCGAAATCTTTGGGTAGAAGCTGCGCATGACCGACCAAGTGCTCATCATCGATTTTGGCTCCCAGGTAACCCAGCTGATCGCGCGCCGCGTGCGCGAGGCTGGCGTTTATTGCGAGATCGTTCCCTTCCAGTCCGCCGAGGAAGGCTTCCACCGCCTGAATCCCAAGGCGATCATCCTGTCGGGCGGCCCGGCCTCCACTTCGGAGATGGGCAGCCCGCGCGCTCCGCAGCTCGTGTTCGACAGCGGCCTGCCGGTTTTGGGCATCTGCTACGGCCAGATGACCATGTGCGTGCAGATGGGCGGCAAGGCGGAAGGGTCCGATCACCGCGAATTCGGCCGCGCCTACGTCGAGATCCAGAAGGACTGCCCGCTGTTTGAAGGCGTGTGGAAGGACGGCGAGCGCCATCAGGTGTGGATGAGCCATGGCGACCGGGTCATCGAGCCGCCGGAAGGGTTTGAGATCCTCGCGCGCTCCGATGGCGCCCCCTTCGCGGTCTTCGGCAATCCCGAGCGCAAGACCTACGGCATGATGTTCCACCCGGAAGTGGTCCACACGCCGGACGGGGCGAAGCTCCTGTCCAATTTCGTGCACAAGGTGGCAGAGCTCGCCGGCGACTGGAGCATGGCCGCCTACAAGGATCAGGCGATCGAGGCGATTCGCGCCCAGGTCGGCGATGGCCGCGTGATCTGCGGCCTGTCCGGCGGCGTCGACAGTGCGGTTGCCGCCGTCCTGATCCACGAGGCGATCGGCGACCAGCTCACCTGCATTTTCGTCGACCACGGCCTGATGCGCCTGAACGAGGCCGAGCAGGTGGTGTCGCTGTTCCGCGAGCACTACAATATTCCGCTTGTGCATGTGGATGCCGCCGACACGTTCCTTTCCGCCCTCGAGGGCGAGACCGACCCGGAAAAGAAGCGCAAGACCATCGGCCGGCTCTTCATTGAGGTGTTCGAGGCCGAGGCCAAGAAGGTCGGCGGCGCGGAGTTCCTGGCACAGGGCACGCTCTATCCCGATGTGATCGAGAGCGTCTCCTTTACTGGCGGCCCCTCGGTGACCATCAAGTCGCACCACAATGTCGGCGGTCTGCCGGAGCGCATGAACATGCAGCTCGTCGAGCCGCTGCGCGAACTCTTCAAGGACGAGGTCCGCGACCTCGGCCGTGAGCTCGGTCTTCCGGACGCCTTCGTCGGCCGTCATCCCTTTCCGGGGCCGGGGCTTGCGATCCGCTGTCCGGGCGGCGTCACCCGCGAGAAGATGGACATCCTGCGCCAGGCAGATGCGATTTACCTCGACGAGATCGCCAAGGCCGGCCTTTACGATGCCATCTGGCAGGCCTTCGCCGTGCTTTTGCCGGTGCAGACCGTGGGCGTGATGGGCGACGGGCGCACCTATGAATTCGTCTGCGCGCTGCGCGCCGTGACCTCTGTCGACGGCATGACGGCGGACTTCTACCATTTCGACATGGACTTTCTCGGTCGCGCCGCGACCCGCATCATCAACGAGGTGCGCGGCATCAACCGGGTGGTCTACGACGTGACGTCGAAGCCGCCGGGCACCATCGAGTGGGAATGATTCAGGCCCATCCGAACGCCGCCGAATTTACGCTGCTCTACGACCTAACACACTGAAAGTAAAAATAAATTCCTCCTATGCCTATCGACATCTATCGGTGGGCATAGATCGGGTTCGGCGGCCTCGCTGACGGGCCTCGCCCCCATTGATCAACCGGAAAAACGAAAGTACCGTCAGGAGCAATGAGGCTCATGACGGTACTTTTTTCGATATAAAGCACTGAAGTATAAGCGTTTTCTACGCCATCGGCCTCCAAAAACCGCGTGACGGTACTTTTCCGCGAGGAGACCCGAAATGTTGACCGATGCAGCACTTAAGTGCCTGAAACCAAAAGCCAAAATGTAAAAGGTATCTGATCGTGACGGCATGTATGTGCGCGTTGCACCGTCGGGCGCCATCTCGGTCAGGCTCGACTATCGGCTGAACGGCAGGCGGGAGACCGTCTATCTCGGTAGGTATGCCCGTGACGGGATATAGCTCGCCAGGGCTCGCGAGTTATGCATCGACGCGCGGCGCGCGATCGCCGAAGGGCGGTCCCCCGCCATCGAGAAGCAGCGGGAGAAGCGCCGGATCAAGGAAGCAAAGAGTTTCGGCCAGTTCGGCGAGAAATGGCTGACCAACGCGACCATGGCCGACAGCACGCGCGCGATGCGTTGCTCCATCTTCGAACGCGAACTCATGCCCGTCTGGCGGAATCGTCTCCTGACAGAGATCACACCTGATGAACTGCGCGCTCACTGCGGCAAGATTGTCGAACGGGGTGCGCCTGCAACTGCTATCCATGTGCGGGATATCCTGAAGCAGATCTACGGCTACGCCATTCTGCACGGCGAGAAGGTCGCCAACCCGGCCGATGACGTCGGCCCGGCCTCGATCGCCACCTTTACGCCGAAGGACCGCGCTCTTTCGCCCGCAGAGATCCGCATCATGTTCAAACAGCTCGAGCATGTCGCGACGCTGCCGACGATCCGCCTCGGCATGAAGCTGTACCTCCTCACCATGGTCCGGAAGAGCGAGCTGCAGGATGCAGTATGGGCCGAGATCGATTTCGACAACGCCGTCTGGACGATCCCGAAGGAGCGCATGAAGCGATCGAAGCCGCACAACGTCTACCTGTGCCGACAGACGTTGGATATCATGATCGCGCTCAAGACCTGCGCCGGCAACTCACGGTATCTGCTGCCCTCCCGCTATGATGCGGACGCCCCGATGTCGCGCGCGACCTTCAATCGGATCACCTATGCCGTCGTCGACTTGGCCAAGAAGGAGGGGCTGCCGCTGGAGCCTTTCACGGTCCATGATCTGCGTCGAACGGGCTCGACGCTGTTAAACGAGCTGGGCTTTAACAGCGACTGGATCGAAAAGTGCCTTGCGCACGAGGACGGGCGTTCATCACGTGGCGTTTATAACAAGGCTGAGTATGAGGTGCAGCGTCGGCATATGATGCGGCAGTGGGCGGATACCGTTGATGCCTGGATCGACGGTCGGAAGCACGCCCCAACGCTTCTGCCGCCAACCATGCCTGTGATGGAGCTTGATCCCGCCCTTTGACCGGTCGGGTTTTGCGCTTGGTGACATCAGGGTGCTGTGCTCGACGGATCGGCGTAGCCCGCCGTGCCGTGAGCCAAGCCTCGACCTCGGCCAAGTCCCATACGATACAACGCGGAGACAGCGCGAACCGGCGGGGAAACTCGCCACGCTGCTCCATTTCATAAATCGTGCTGTCAGCCATCGGCACCATCTCGCGCAGTTGGTGGCGCCGGATTGTTCGCCTGATTTGGGTGGTTTCCGTCTTCGGCATTCTCAATCTCCTTCATTGCCAAGGCGATTGAGAACGATAGATGTCAATGCTGGAAGCCCCTTCGAACTGCCGTGCGGCGATTTCGGGCTATAGCGTACACATCGGCGGGTTTCTCTCGGCTGCTAGTTGCCGCATACGACGAATAGGCGCTGATGGACGAGCCGGGATGGTGAGAGGCCCGAGACTAGACGGGAGCCCGAGGCAGACACAACTCCCTTCAGCATCCAGCCCGCGCCCAAAGCCTGCATCCCGTCGGGAGCGCAGGCATGTCTTCAGGTCCGGTAGTCCCAAGGCGCCGCGACAAAGCCATAGCCCTGTTTGGCGCGCTCGACATAGCCAAAGCCCGGAAAATCCAGATGCATGCCTGCGACCATCATCCCGACCGTCGCCGTAATATCCAGGACCCTGGCCCGTGTGGCTGCAGCGGCCGCCTTGTCTGTATCCAGCGCGAACCCCCAGTCCGGATTGGCGAACTGGTAGGCAGGCGCAATCAGCAGATCGCCCCAGATCAGGAGGCTTTCGCGGCCACTGTCCAACCGCAGCCCCATATGCCCCGGCGTATGGCCCGGCATCGCAACACTCGTCAGACCCGGCGCGATTTCGTCCCCCGGCGTGATCAATGTCTTTTCTGCTTCATAAGGCGCGACCATTGCGCGTGACATATCAAGTCCCTGCTGAACCTCTTTCGGCATCGACGCGTAGACCCCCGCATCGAAGGTAAAGGCCCAATCCGCCTCGGATGCGATCATCCGTGCCTTGGGCAGTCGCGCCGCGCCGCTGTTTGGGTCCGTCATGCCGCCGACGTGATCGGGGTGCAGATGGGTGAGAAACACCGTATCGACCTCATCTGTCGCGATGCCTGCCGCCGCCAGCGCCGCGTGCCATCCGCCAAGCGTCGGCGCCAGGCCTGCGGGGGAACCGGTGTCCACGGCAATCACTCGACCCCCGGCGCGGATCACATAGCCGTTGATGCCGATGGCGATGGCTGCCGGATCATGCGGCTTGTGCGCCAGTTTGGCCGCAGCGCTCGCCTTTGCCTCGTCGTAGCCGGGAATCATTTCCTTCGGGCGTTGGATCATCCCATCCATCAGGGCGATCACCTCGATTTTGCCCACCATTCGGCGCTGAAACTGCGGTGTCGTCGGCGCGCGAACACTCTCCGCTTCTGCCGCGTGTGCAAGACGCAACAACGCCGGCGCTGCAAGTGCTGCTGGCGCCAGTACCGCGCCCCGCATGAAAATCCGTCTGGAAACTGTCATCATCGATCCTTCCATTGAGTGTGTTGTCTGGACCCATAAGTAGAGATAATGATAAATCTACGGTATCACTGATACTCTTATAGAAGACATAAGGCATGCTTATGGAAAACATTGCCGCCCTGCGATCGCTTGTGGCCGCCTGCGAAACCGGCTCCCTTTCGGCCGCCGCCCGACGTCTCGGCATCACCCAGCCTGCCGTCAGCCAGCAGATTGCCGCCCTGGAGCAGTCATTGGGGCTCACGCTTGTCGTGCGCGGCCGTAACGGCGTGCGCCCGACCGAAGCGGGCAGCCTGGCCGTCAGCCATGGCGTCGAGGTGCTCGCCCGGCTGTCACAGATGCAGGATGCGCTCGCCGCACTGCGGTCCTCACCCGACGGTCGCCTGGGTCTCTCCTGCGCGTTTCTGGTGGCGCAAAGCCTGCTCGTGCCCGTGCTTGCCGATTTGCGCCGCACCCATCCGAAGCTGAAGATCGAGTTCCGTGCCACCGACGATCTGGTCGATCTTGTCGAAGCCGGACTTGATCTGGCGATCCAGGCAAGCACTGATGGCGCCCGCAACGGCACTGTGCGCAAACTGGCCGAGATCGAGCTTTGCCTTGTCGCATCGCGCAGCTATCTCGACCGTGTGGGAAGACCGAAAGTACCGGCGGACCTGCTTCCCCTCGACTACATCCAGTACCGGGACGATCCTGCCGAAAATACGATCGTCTTTGCCGATGGTGGGACTGCTCCTGTCACCGTTTCCTTTGCTGCACAGATGCCCAATCTCATTCTGCACGCCGTGCAGAACCATCTGGGCTTCGCGAAGGCGCCCCGATATCTCATGGCCGACCTTCTGGCTCGCGGCGATGCCGAAATCATTCTGCCCGAGCGCCCTCTGGTCCCCAAGCTGCTCTACCTGATCCGCGCGCCCGGTCTGGCTGCCAGTCGCCGTGTCAGCCTGTTCATGGATCGCTTCATCGAAGAGCTGGCACGCACACCGGACATAGAGCTGGCGCGCGACCTGAGGTCGGTCGCGGCGCCGGAGGGGTCATAAGACGATGCGCGGGCCTTGGCCAGGAGCCGGCGGTTCAACTTGATCTGGGCAGATCCTCCATCACCTCGTAGGTTTGGAGGTCACCTTTCATCCGGTCACCCCAGGTCTTCAGGAACACCAGCGTCTCCGCTCTTGCAAGATGGGCCGTGAGCGCGTCCTGATCCCGCCAGCGCTCGGCAACCAGGAAGCGTCCCGTTGGCCCGTCATCCAGTGTGAAGCCGTAGAACAGGCATCCCTCTTCGGTCTTTGTGCCGAGACTGATCGCCTGAACGTCGCGGACGAAGGCGTCGACGTTCAGCGGATCAATGTGGATGTAACCCATGAGTATCAGCATGTCGGTAACCTCCCGTTTATCTGTCGGCCGTCAGCACGATCTTTCCCTGGATATGACCCTTGGCGGCGCGTTCATGTGCCTGGCGTGCCTCGGCGAGCGGATAGGTGCTGTCGATGACTGTGCGGATCGTCCCGTCATCGAGCAGGCGGGCGAGTTCCGTCAGTTGAGCACCGCTGGAGCGGACCTGGGTTGCGGACACGGTGATGCCTCGCTTTTCGGCCTCTTCGGCATCCGAAAAGCCAAGCGGATAGACCGGAAACAGGGCGCCTCCGCGCTTCAGGGTCTGGAGAAAACGACCCGTCGTCGGACCACCCACCGCATCGACGACAAGATCGAGCTCGTGGGCGACGTCCTCGGGAGGGGTTTTGGTGTAGTCGATGAACTCGCCGGCCCCGAGGTCGCGCAGGGTGGCCTCATGTCTGCTTGAGGCTACAGCCATGACCCGCGCGCCCTTCAGCTTCGCCACCTGCACCGCGAAATGGCCGACGCCGCCTGCGGCCCCGTTCACCAGCACGGTCTTGCCCTCAAGCGGGACCGGCTGATGCAGGAGGGGCTGCAGCGGGTTCGGTTCGCTGTGCCCGAGTTCCACCATGAACTGCCAGGCGGTGAGCAACGACATGGGGGCTGCGGCGGCATGAATGTGATCGATGCCGGCAGGCTTCCCCGCAAGTTCCGACGCCGGCACGGTGACATATTCCGCATAGGCCTTGCTTTCCCCGACGCTGAAGAAGCGCACCATGGAATAGACCTCGTCGCCGGCGGAAAAGCCCTCGACATCCTCGGCGACCGCCTCGACAACACCTGAGATGTCGGTACCCGGAATGAGCGGGAAGTCCACCTGCGGGCGCCATTCCGGCGGAAGCGTCGTGAAGCCGTCGCGCAGGTACCAGTCGGGAGGATTGATGCCGATGGCATGAACGCGAACCAGGACTTCGCCCGACCCCGGTACGGGTTTCGGCGCATCTTCGTATTGCAGGACGTCCGGGCCGCCGAAGGCATGGATCCGGACGGCTTTCATTGTTTCATTCGACATGGCTTTGTCCTTTCAAGGCAAGCGTGCCACAGCTGGAGCACTGCCCCGTATTATGTGGAGCGATGCCCCGTTTAAACGGATCACTGCTCCATTTGTCAAGCCATGTGATGAGATCAGGCGCCCGAAAGAACGACGACCACATCCTCGCTGTCGCCCGCGACCTTCTATCCGGGGAGGGCGCCGATGCGTCGCGAAACGCATCTCCCTTGTCAACGAGAACTGGTTTCTCTTTGAAGCCGCCTGCTGAGGATGACGGTCCGGACACCTGTTCGACGTCGCCCAAAGTATACGCCGCGACTACGCACTGCCCTGCAGGGGGAACCGCGCGGTACCACACTGGCCGAACGTACGCGCGTGATGGCGGGGCGTCGTGCCCGTGACGCGTTTGAAGGCCGTTCTGAACGCGCTTTCCGATTCATAGCCGAGGGAATGGGCAATCGCGCCGATGGGTTCGCCGTGCTCCAGACTGCGTCCGGCGAGGAGCATTCGCCAGCGCGTGAGATACTCGATCGGACTTTCGCCGACCAACCGGCGAAACTGCGCGGCAAAGCTGGCGCGCGACATGCCGGCTTCAGTGGCGAGCGTTTCCACCGTCCAGCGCCGTGATGGCTCTCGGTGGATCGCCCCGATGGCTGCCCCCACCCGTTGATCCGACAGCGCGAACAGCCAGCCGATACCCTTGTTGTCATTCAGATAGAGACGGAGCGCCTCGATGAAGGTCATGCACGCGAGTTGCTGTGCGATGAGGATGCCGCCCGGCTTGAGATCGGTCAGTTCCTGCTGCATCCGCTCGAAGGCCCAGCGCAGCGTCTCGGCCTCGGTCTCGCCGCGCAAATGGACGATTGGCGGCAGCGTGCCGAGCAAAATCTCCGCCTGCGGCCCGGCGAGCGCAAAATGTCCGCCGAGCACCGTCACTCCGGTGCCGTCGTTGAGCTTGACGAGGGCTCCCTCTTCAGCACCGAGAAAGTGGCGCCGCCAGTCCTCGGGAGGCAGGCTCAGGTCACTGGCGATTTGAAACGGCCGGCCGCGCGGCAGCATGAAGCAATCATCCTTCTGCAGAAACACAGGCTCGCCCGCGCCTTCCACCGCGATCCAGCACGCGCCGGCAGTTACCGCGTAGCATTTGATGGCCTCCTGGGCGTCAAAGCCGATCGACCAGCTCCCACCGGCTTCGAAGCCGCCCACGAGATAGCTTCGCAGTCGCAGAAACGAGATGATATCGGATAGCGGGTCCATCCTGGATGATCTCCAACAAAGATAGGATTTTGGCGCATAGATCGTCTGAAGTCGACTACCTATAATTGGATGCTCTTCCGGTTCGGCGAATATTTTCTCGAGGAGATCGGCTTTGACATTTGAGATGTTGGCGCTCGTCATGACGGCCGCCTGTTGCGCTCTCGGCGTCCGCTTCATCTTCTTCGGCGGGAGCGTGCTCAAAGAGTGGGGGCTCGAAAGCACGGCTGGAGCGATCATTCTGTTTCGCCGGATGGGCGCGATGTATCTCGCCCTCGCTCTGATGTTTTATCTCGGCAGAACGGCCGCCCCTTCGGAAATCCGCTCAATGGTGTGCCTGGTCATGGGCGGAACGTCCTTCCTGTTGGCGGGTCTTGGGCTGTCCGAATTTTTGGCTCGACGTGCCAGTGCGGGCATTTTTCGTTCGGCCGTCGCGGAGGCGGTGCTTGGGGCAGCCTTCATCTGGGTTTGGTGGGCGGGCTGATGAGCACGATGCGTTTTACGCTGCGAACTGATTTTAGAGCTGAGCAAACGGACGAGAACAATTCATGAAGCGCATCCAGTATTTCAAGTATGGCGACCCGGAAGTGCTTTCGCTCGCCGATGTGGATCGGCCGACACCTGGACGCGGCCAGATTCTGGTCCAGGTCAAGGCTGCATCCGTCAACCCGATGGACTGGAAGATCCGGCGTGGCGAAATGAAAATGCTGTCCGGTTCGCACTTTCCGCGCGGCCTGGGCCATGACTTTTCCGGTGTGGTCGATGCCGTCGGGCCCGACGTAAAGCAATTCAAGGTGGGTGACGAAGTCTTCGGCGCCGCCTCGATCCGGCAAGCGGGCGCTTTCGCGGATTATGTCGTAGTGGAAACAAAAACAGTTGCACTGAAGCCCTCCAATATCACTTTCGAGCAGGCGGCGACCATGACGGTTGTCGGTTCAGCAGCCTGGATCGGCCTCATCGCAAAGGCGAAACTGAGAGTCGGTCAGTCCGTCCTCATCACCGGGTGTCTGGGAGGCGTGGGGCGTTCGGCGGTGCAGATCGCACGCATGCAAGGGGCAATCGTCACCGGCAGTTGTCGTGCATCCGGACGCGAGGACGCTCAGGCGCTGGGCATGAGCGAGGTTGTCGACTACAACGCCTTCGATATCGGGTCTTATCGACGCCGGTTCGATGTCATCTTCGATACCGCAGGCGCGCTGTCGCTGCGCCAGTGTGGCGCGATGCTTAAGAAGGGCGGCATGTCACTGCACATCGTCCCCACGCCCGCCAAGATGATCGGCTGCCTGCTTTCACCGCGGCATCACGTCGTGATCGCCAATCCCACCCCCGAAAGCTTCGCGGGCATTTCTGAAGCGGCCGAGCAAGGCAAGCTCGCCCCGGTGATTGGTCGCGTCGTGCCGCTGTCAGAAGCGATCCCGGCCATCGTTGCGCTCGAAAAGACGGGCAACCCCAAAGGAAAGCTGTTGATTGCTCCCATGGAGTAGACCTCGTCGCCGGTCGCAAAACCCTCAATATCCTCGGCAACCGCCTCGACCACCTCTGAGAGGTCGGTGCCCAGAATGACGGGAAATCCACCCGCTGTCGCCGAAAGCAAAAATCCGGAGGGTTTTCAGTGTTTCATTTGGCATGGCTTTTGTCCTGTCGAGGCAAGCGTGCTACAGCTGGAGCACTGCCCCGCATTATATGGAGCGATACCCCGTTTAGACGGTGCGTCGCTCCACTTGTTAAGTGATTTCATGAGATCAGACGCCCGGAAGAACTACGACCACATCCTCGCTGTCGCCCGCGACCTTCTTTCCGGGGACGGTGCCGATGCGTCGCTGCGTGATATTGCCCGCAAGGCCGGAGTTGGCGATGGAACCCTGCATCGCCATTTCCCAACGCGCGAAACCTTGCTGGAGGCCTTGCTGCGCACAAGCTTCGACGCGTTGAGCGCGAGGGCCGGCGAACTGGCAAAGTGCGAACAAGCCGACGGGGCGCTGGTAAGCTGGCTGCGCGAGGCGATCGCGGTGACACACAGCTACAAGGGCGTCATCGCGCCGATGGTGGCGGCGATTGCCGACGAAAATTCGGCCCTGCATTCCTCATGCGTGGATCTGCGCCAGGCGGGAGCGGAGCTTCTGAAGCGGGCGCAGGCCAGGGGGCTGGCGCGGGATGACATGGACGGCAACGATCTCTTCGCACTGATCAGCGCTCTGGCTTGGCTCGCCGACCAGCCTCCGCTCGTCCCGCGCGCGGATCACCTCTTCGACATCATATCGGACGCCATTCTCTTGAGGCGGCCTGGCGGGGTCCCGGAAAACCAGCGCGTATAACCTACCTGAGAAGATTTGCCCAGTGTCTAGTCGGGCTTATGTGCGGGGCTCGCAGTGCCTTGTGGAACGGCCGCGCGATAACGCAGCCCGTCGACCAGCAACGCGACCAGCCGGCGAGCGGCTGATGGATTTCCATCGCTTGACGGCATGCACAGGCTCGCGACCGCTCGCAAGAGATCATAGGGATTTGCGTCGGGGCGTATTTCTCCGGCGGTGACGGCGGCGTCGAGCAGCCTTTGCAAGGCCGGCTCGAACCGGCTGTCGAAATAGGCCGGCAAGGCCTCGAACGCGGGGTCGCCCGAATGCAGGGCTGCAGCCAGTCCGCGCTTGGCAACGATGAAGTCGACATAGCGTTGCATCCAGCGGTCGAGCGCTTCCCCGGGAGGGAAGGCTTCCGCAAGATTGGCCGCGGCGTCGGCGCAGGCGTCAACCTCACTGCGAAACACCGCTGCAATCAGATCGGAGCGCTGGGGAAAGTTGCGGTAGATGGTCCCGACGCCGACACCTGCCTTTTCGGCGATCTCGCGCATCGGAGCCTCGACCCCTGATGTGGCGAACACGTCCCGTGCCGTGCGCACCAGTGTCTCAATGTTGCGCTGCGCATCTGCGCGCACATTCCGTTCCGACGACCTGCCAGCCATGGATTCCAAAATTCTCCAATACGCGCTTGTTAAGCGGAACAACGTTCCGTATATAGGCGGAAGACTGTTCCGTTTAATACGCCGTCGGGCTTCAAAAAGCCAGCAGAGAAACCAGGGGACTTCATCATGTCGGACGAACGCATCGCTCTCGTAACCGGAGCCACTCAAGGCATCGGCCTCCAGATAGCCAAGGAGCTGGTTGCAAAAGGACTGACGGTGATCGTCGGCGCGCGCAACCTTGAAAAGGGAGAGAGGGCGGCCCGGGACATTGGCGGGCGAGCCCACGCCATTCAGCTCGACGTCACGGATGAAGCGTCGATAGCTCAGGCGGCCGCTCTCATCCGCACCCGGTTCGGCCGCCTGGATATCCTGATGAACAATGCCGGGATATCGCGGGCAAAGCCGAACCAGGAGTTTGCGGAGGCCGTCAGAAGAAACCTGCTGACGGACGCGCCTCTTACCGATATCCGGACGGTGTTCGAGACCAATGTGTTCGGCGTCATTGCCGCGACGCAGGCAATGCTTCCGCTTCTGCGCGAGTCGCCTGCAGGCCGCATCGTTATCACCGGGAGCTCGGGCGCATCGCTGACGCACAACTCCGATCCGGCCAATCCGCATCGGCGGATGTTTGGCAATTACTCCGTGTCAAAGGCAGCGGCACACGCCGTGATGCTGGCGTTTGCGCTCGCACTCGAAGGCACCAACATCAAGGTCAACGCTGCTTGCCCCGGCTTCACCTCGACCGCGCTCAACAACTTCAACGGCACGCGCAGCGTCGAAGAAGGCGCGCGCGAGCCTGTACGGCTTGCCTTGATCGGCGACAACGGACCAACCGGAACCTTCTCCGATGAAAATGGAACCGTGCCTTGGTGAAGACGCACGGAAGGACGGTCTGCTCTGAGAGAGGCAAGCCTCCACGGAAGCCAACTTGAAGGATATGGAATGTGAATTTTTCTGACCGGCGCGACCGGGTTCATCGGTTCGGCGATCGTCGCCAACCTGCTTAACGACAGGCACCAGGTGCTGGGACTTGCGCGCTCGGACACGTCAGCCGATGCCCTGCGGCAAGCCGGCTGCGACGTCCTACCGGGCGATTTGCGCGATCTGGAGAGCTTGCGCCGTGGTGCAGAGCAGGCCGATTCCGTCATTCACACGGCCTTCGATCATGATTTCTCCCGCATGGCGGAAAACTGCGACATGGACCGCATCGCGATCGAAGCGATGGGCAGCGCCCTTGCCGGATCGAACAAGAGGTTCATCGTCACATCAGGCCTGCCGCCATTGATGGGACGGGTTTCGACCGAAACCGACATTCTGCCGGCCGGCGCTCATGGGTTGCCGCGCGTGTCGGAGCAGGTGGCCATGGCGCTGACCGACAGTGGCGTTCGCGTGTCGGTGATCAGGATGCCGCAGGTCCACGATCAGAGCCGGCAGGGATTTGCCTCCTACCTGATGGATCATGCGCGCAATCACGGTGTCTCGGCCTATGTGGGCGACGGACAAAACCGCTGGCCGGCGGTTCACCGGCTCGACGCCGCCCGGCTTTACAGCCTTGTCCTCGACAATGATGCGAGTGGCGAACGCTACCATGCGGTCGGCGAGGAGGGCGTTGCGGTCCGGGACGTCGCCGAAGCGATCGGCAAAAGGCTGGATGTGCCGGTGACGTCACTTTCCGAAGAAGACTCGGCATCCCACTTCGGTTGGCTTGACCGGATCGCGCGAATGGACGTTCCCGCATCCAGTGACCTGACAAGGCAAAACCTGAACTGGCAATCCATGCAGAAGGCCGACCTCATCCAGGACATTCTGGCTTCGATCTGAACGAACGCCTACCCCCTTGAAGCATCATCCCGCGAATGGAGTCCGAGACCATGCCTGCCCCCGTAGCCACGAAACTATCGAGGCGACGCCAATGCGCCGGGATTGACAGATCTGTGGCAGAAGTCACTTCGGCGGCACAATAGTCCGCCGCCGAGCCAGGAGACCGGCTGCTGACGCCTTGGTCTATTTGCTCTCGATCCGCCCCTGGAGCCAGTTTCAGTTTCGCTTTTTATCGTGCTCCAGGCCGGATCATCGGGATAAAGGGCGGTCCTGAGATAGGCCCAGGTGATGCGCTGGACGGCGGCAACGCGTTCAGGGCTTTCGTCCGATGTTTCTGCCGCGTCATAGCCCGATATGCCGCCGAAGATGTGCCCGGCTTCGTTCACCGACAGGAGCGACTTGGGGCCGGGAGCAAGCCGATACGCATCCGCCCGCCAGTCCGCACGCTCGGAAAACATCGGGTTGATGTCCTTGTCGCCCGTCACGACCAGACAAGGCGTCGTCATGCCGCTGAAGTCGCTGTTGACCAGGGCCGGATATAGGTCCGCTCGGTCGAGCGCAGTCCCGCACTGTCGCTGCGCGCCACAAAGAGGCCGTCCGATCGCGCCGCAGGCAGCGCCGGATCGCTCCTAGACCCCGAGGCAGGTGGTACAGTCGGATCGCCATCGGGCTGCAGCCGATCTGCACGCGGCCTGCTCCCGAGCGATGCAACGGATTTGCCGTTCCTCGAGCTTCTGTTGCTCGGCGGTGAGCGCCTCGATAGTCGCCTGTTCCTCGACCGTCAGATCGATTGGCGTGCCGGGGATTTCCCGCAGGCCGCGGGTCGCGTCATAGGGGAAGCTGATAGCGACCTCGATCCATTTCCAGCCTTCGGCGGCGACCTCGTCGGCCGTGGCCCTCAGCTTCTCAGCGGCCAAGCGGTCGAGCAACGCCGGATCCTGCAGCCAGCCGCCATCGTCGGACTGGAAGAGATCGCGCATGGTGACACCTCCGGCGGCCTCATAGGCGTCGAGACCGACAAAGACGGCGCGCTTGTCCGAGGCGCGCACCGTGGTCTCGGTCAGCATGCGCCGGATCTGGTAGGGCTCCTTCGACCAGGCGTCCTTGATCGCGTCCCAGACCTGGGTCTGACGCTCGTGGTCGCCGGACACGGTGAAGGCCATGAGCTGCTCCAGCGTCATGCCATCGTCGGCATAGAGGTCGTGCAGCGCGGGCGACACGGTTGCGAGGCGCAGCCGCTGTTTGACCACGTTGACGGGCACGAAGAACGCCGCGGCGATCTCCTCCTCGGTCATGCCCTTGGTCAGCATGTCGTGGAAGGCGCGAAACTGATCGAGCGGATGGAGCGGCGCGCGCTCGATGTTCTCGGCGAGCGACACCTCCTCGGGGAGGATGGCGCCGTCGCGATCGCGGACCACGCAGGGGACGGGCGCGACCTTGGCGAGACGCTTCTGCTTCACCAGCAATTCGAGTGCGCGGAAGCGGCGGCCGCCAGCCGGCACCTCGAACATGCCGGTCTCAACGCCTTCGGCGTCAACGACGGGGAAGACGCTGAGGCTCTGGATCAGGCCGCGACGGGCGATCGAGGCTGCCAGATCCTCGATCGACACGCCAGCCTTGATGCGCCGGACGTTGGACTGGCTCAGCACCAGCTTTTTGAAGGAAATGTCGCGCGAGGACGACAGGGTGATCTTTTGAACGGCAGTAGCCATCGGGATATACTCCGCGACGGACGGCCGAGAGCCTCTCTCTCGACCCTAAACCCGTCACGAAGCGAAGCGCCGCCCTCTTCCTCTATAGGGGGCAGCGCCACGGACCGGCAAACCAGAAAAGCACGGAAGCGCAAAGCCGGAGACATGGGAAACCGCATCCCCGGCTTTGCGGAAATCAGGCGGCTCGATCGAGCAGCTTCTTGGCCTTGCCCTCCATGTCGAGGCGGGCGTCCTGATGCGGCTTGTCGCGTGCGACGGCGGTGATGCCCTGCACGAAGTCGAAGATGGACTCCGGCGGGCGGCCTTCCTCCGCCAGCACCCTGTCGATGATCTTGCCGGTCACGGCCTTTGAGAAACCGCGCCGACGCAAGAAGTCTGTGCGGTCTTCGTCCGTCCTGGCGACGATCCGTTCGCGGGCGGCCTTGATGCCGTTGACGAAGGGCAGGGGCGAGGAGTTCGCGAAGTTCAGCAGCGCGGGGGCCGCTTCGTGCGCGAAGCGATTGGCCGCATATTTGGAGTAGCGGGTGGTGATTTCCTCGAAATCCTCCACGCCCCACAAATTGCGATTCTGGCAGACCGCGCGCAGATAGAAGCTCGCCATACCGAGCGTCTTGGCGCCGACCTCGGAATTCCAGCAATAGAAGCCCCGGAAATAAAGGTCGGGCGATCCGTCCGGCAGTCGGCCGGCCTCAATCGGATTCAGGTCGTCGACCAGGAACAGGAAGACGTCGCGGTCGGAGGCATAGAGCGTGGTCGTATCCTTGGTGATGTCGACGCGCGGATTGCAGATCCCGGTCGACCAGTCGAGCACGTCCGGCACCTTCCACCGGGTGTCGCCCGTGCCGTTGCCGGCGATGCGCTGCACCGCCTCGACCGGTTCGTGGTCGAAGATGCGGCCATAGTCCGGGCCAGTGACGGCGCGCAGTTCGACACGGCCAGTATCGGTTTCGAGTGTCTTGATCTGCTCGGCCCGATTGGAGGTCAGACCGTATTGCAGGTTGATGGCGGCAAGTGCGGCTGGGAGTTGCCTGAGATAGGCGGCGGGCGCTCCGACCAGGCTGGCGAGCTGTCCAAAGGACCAGTGCGTTGGCGCGGTGGCCGTGTCGGTGTCCGGCAGGATCAGCGCTAGCCGTTCCGGGTCGTTGCGGTTCGCCTCGACGTGGATGAGCGCACTCTCCACCACGCGGGTCCGGCTGCGATCGGCGCGATCGCGCACCGATCGCGCCAACTCGGACAGCGACAGGTAGCGCTCGTCGGCTGGGCGCGAGAACCATTCGGACGAGACGCGGCCGATCCGCTCGCCACGGCTGACGTCCACCTTGTAACCGCCGCTCGTGTCACGGCGCGCATCGCGTACTTGCATGTTCATGGGACCAATCTCCACGACGGGCGCGGGAGCCTCTCTCCCAGCTAGTCACCCGTCACGGAAACCGATCCGCTCTCTCACTCTGGTGGCGTTGCGGGGATCTCCCCGCTCGAAGGGGTCGGCCGAGACCCAAGGCTCGGACGCAGGGGAAAGCCTTCCCCACCTTCTGGCCGCAAATATCAAACCGAAACGCTCGCGCTGCTGGGGGCACTGGCTAGAAATCTTGACCAATAGCATAATTTGTCATATATGATCGTTTGTTGACGGAATTCCATCAAATATGGATGATTGATATGGGTTCCCCCAAGGCGAAACCAGCACTGGAACGGCTGGGCCAGGATATCCGCAACGCGCGTCTGCGGCGTGGCATCGCCGTGGCGGATCTCGCCGTGCGTGCGGGAACCTCGCCAAGTTCCATCGCCCGCCTTGAACGAGGTGATCCCGGCGTTGCCATCGGAACGCTTGCCGACGTTCTCGTTGTGCTCGGCCTTCTGGAGCGGCTTGCTGACCTGGTCGATATCCGCAAGGACGATCTGGGGCTGGCGCTGGCAGCGGAGCATGGACCGCGCCGGGGCCGCTCCTTCGCGGCAAGGCTGAAAAAGCAGAAGGCTCAGACAGAGGAGACGCAGGATCGGCAGGATGTTGTGGACCCTGACGGCGCTTCCTTCTGATGGCCGATTTCTTCGCTCACGTCGCGCTTGGCGAAAGCAGAACATCGGTGGGCCAGTTGCGTTTCACCCATACCGGGCCGCGGCAATTCTCGACTTTCGCTTATGGTACCGAATGGATCGAAAACCCGCGCTCCTTCGCCATACAGCCCGATTTCCCTCTTGAGGCCGGCCCGTTCCACACTTCGCGACAGCCCGGCAACATGCGCGACGCATTGGCCGGCGTTTTCGCGGATGCGGCTCCGGACAGTTGGGGGCGCAGGCTGCTCGAACGCGCCTATGGCAACGGTCTCAACGAATTCGAGTATCTGACGCTTTCCGACGATGCCTGCCGGCAAGGCGCATTGCGCTTTCTGGATGACAAGGGCGAGGTCATTCGCGGCAAGGCAGCGGACGCCATTCCGCGTCTGGTCGATCTCGAAACCATCACGGCGATCGCGTGGGCTTATGAGCAAGGCAAGGAAATCTCGCCCGAGCAGATGCAGGCGCTCGCCGGCGCGGGCGGCTCCGGCGGCGCTCGCCCCAAAGCCAATGTCAGGGACGGCGACGCGCTGTGGCTGGCGAAGTTCACTTCCGTCCACGATCAGCAGCCGATCGAGCGGGTCGAGGTCGCGACGCTGCGCCTGGCGGCAGCCTGCGGTATCCGTACACCCGAGGCGCGGTTGGAACTGGCGGACACGCCGTTTCCAGTTGCACTGATCCAGCGGTTCGACCGACGCGGGGCCTCACGGATTCCCTACATCTCCGCGCGCACCGCACTCGGCAAGACGGGGGTGGAACTGGGCTCCTATACGGAGATCGTCGATTTCATGCGGTCTTATTCACCCGATCCTTCCGACGATTTCCGCGAACTCTACCGGCGTCTGATCTTCACGATCCTCGTGTCCAACAAGGACGATCATCTAAAGAACCATGGGTTCCTCTATGTGGGGGCGGGTCAGTGGCGCTTGTCGCCGGTATTCGATGTGAACCCGGCGCCTGATCGCAACCCGCATCTCGAGACAGCGATCCTCGAAGGCGGCGCCCATGATCGGTCGATCAACCTCGCACTGGAATCCTGCGAGTTTTTCGAGATTCCCGACGCAGAGGCACGGGAGACGATCCGGAACATGGCGCAGCGCATTTCGGACGGATGGCGGGAAGCCTTTAGGCAGGTTGGCGTCTCCGGCGCGCTGGCGCGTGACTATGAGGCTGCTTTCGTCGGCGCTGAGATGGAAACGGCGTACGCTCTTTAAGTCATATCTGACGGATAAATTCAGATAATTAGTCAAAAATGATCGGCTTCGAGGGCAGATCTGCCTCATGAACACTGGTTACGCTGCTTCGATGGTCATGGGACGAACCAAAGAACCATGAAGCCGGGGCACCGTACTCAAGGCTTCAAAAACGCGTGCGTTGATATGGCCATGGTTCGATCAGGCGCCCGTGACGGTCGGGCTTCTTCCGAACGATCTCCGCCGAAAGAACGTCATCTATCCGTGCGCGTGCTGCCTCCTCTCTCAAGACCAACGCTTGCCGTTTTTCAAAGTCGTGCTCCCACAACAGCGCCTCCTGGCATTCGAGGACCGCGGCCCTTTCGGCGAGGACTTTGGGATGCGTGTGCAGCCAACGTACAAAGGCGACCGCACCTGGCGTTCGCTGCCAAAGGTCGCCGCACTGATCCAGATAGCTGCGAGCCGTCTCCGGTTCGGCAAGGTTCGAGCCGTGCCAAATCGCAAGCGCCGCCGGCTCCGGGTTCCCTGACAACATCTCTGCGATATAGCCGTTCGCGACAAAACCATGGCGCAGCTTAGTCGCGGCAGAGACGGGATCACCGGCCTTCAGGTGCAGCAGCGCATGCTCATAGTAATAAGGCGGGTAGTGTGCGGCTTCATCCGTGAAGATGCACTCGGCCTTTGCCGTTTCGCCAGCCCGCAGATATTCCGAGCCAATCAGGTAGCGGATGCCCTGATTGTCGTTGGGATTCCAGGCCAGCATCTTTTCCATCAGTCGTACAGCGTCCTTGCGCTGGCCAAGCCGGAGCTGCGACAGGACGACGCGATGGGCCGCGCGCAGAAAGGCGCGATTTTCCAGGAAGCCCCATTCAATCGAACCGGCGTAGCCGACCGGGATCGCACGCGCACCTATATCCAGCCCTTGGGTCATTTGGGACCGTCGGCGGACGGCCGACTGGGGGGTAATGACGTGCAACCTGAGTTGTCCCCGATTTTGGGTTAGCCTGTTCTTGAACATAAGAGGAGGCAGGCCTCCTCAGCGATTAAGGATGGTGCTGGCTGCATTGATTTCGCTGATTTTGACGGTACTTTATCGAGGGAAAAAGATTCGAGGTCTGAGGTCTATGCCTCACCGGGAAACGGCCGATAGATGCCGATAGTTCACAGATTTTTTTCTGTGCAAAAGTTTCCGGAAAAATCAACAAAATCAAAAGGATAACTTTTTGACGGCCTGTGTCACGGATCTGGGCACCGAAATGAAGTTTTTCTGCAGGAAAATCAATTCCTTAGGACGGAAAAAATATTAGAGTGGGAATGAGCGGGATCCGGCAGGCATTTGCGATGCGAGGTTCGAAAACGCATGACCTGTGCGCGACGTCCCGCCCGTCTTGAGCCCGGGCGTATTTGCATCTTCGCATAACTGGCGGCAACGTCGTCGGCTGACGCGGGTCCAGTCGGTCCACGCCGATTGCGGAACAGGATGCGGATTGACGCGTCTTTCGCACACGGTCCGTTTGTGTTGCAGCCGTCAAGGCGCGCGCCAGCCGAAGGTCGAAAGATAAAATGATAAATCTTCGCGCCTGGAAATACGCTCTGTGGAAAGCCCGCTTGATGCGTCGCACCAACGCGCCGTTCTGGGTGGTGCGCGCCCATTTCCTGTCGGATCTTTTCCGCAAGCGGTTCGAACGTTCCTCCGAAGCGGGACAGCGCTACAGGAGCGCCCGCGATGACTTCAGGCTCAGCTTGCAGAACCTGAAGTTCGACCAGGACTGGTTCAGCGGAAGCATCCCGACTCTTTTGCGTGCCATGGACAAGACAGGACTGGCGGAAAGGACAGGTTTGAACTGTCTGGAGATTGGTTGCTGGCAAGGGGTTTCAACCAGTTTCTTCCTGAGGACCATGAGCGATTCGCGATGGACATGCGTGGACACCTGGGAAGGGTCCGACGAACACAAGAGCGGCCACTACGCAACGACAAAGGCGCTGGAACGGGTGGAGGAGACCTTCGATGCCAATCTGTCTGTGTTCGCCGGTCGATACGAAAAATACAAGGGCACGTCGCTTTCCTTCTACAGTCTCGCCGACATCAAGGATCCCTACGACCTGATCTTCATCGACGGGTCGCATCACAGCGACGATGTCATCGTTGACGCCGTGAACTGTTTCGAGATGTTGCGCGACAGAGGCGTTCTGATCTTCGACGATTATTTCTGGGTGTATTACGATCGGGAGATGGACAATCCGGCCGGTGCCATCAATGCGTTTTTGCGCCTGAAGCGCGACTGCCTGGAAATAATCTGCTTCGACTATCAGTTGATCGTCAGAAAGCATTCGGATGCGGTACGCCGGGAGCCGGACTGAGCGATCTCTGTGCCGCGCCCGTTTCGGGGCGCGACCCGCTTGCCCGGACGACGACCGCAGAACCGTTTTCGGCTTCCCCCTAGTGGAGCTTTTGAATTTGACATTTGATCAGGAGCCTCGCCGCAAACGGGACTCAAATGTCAAATTCGCTCCACTAGCGCAGCCGCGACCGCGGGATCCAGTCGGCGACCATGCGCGGGTGGAACTCCGTGATGGCATAGTCCGCGCAGCTCTCGCGGTGGAACGGATCTTCCCGGAGGTAGGTTTCGATCAGCGCGCGCGAGGCGGCGCATGCGATGATGACGCCGCCGTCGCGCGGCTCCTTCGGACCGGAAAACAGAAACAATCCAGCCTCGTACCCTTTCTCCAGGAAGACAACGTGTTCTTCGTGCAGCGCATCGATGCGTTCGAGCGATACGGTGTAGGTCAAGTCGATCACGAACAGGGTGTTGGCAGGTTCACTCGATGTCATTCCCGGTCTCCGTTTCCGTATCGGTGTTCAGTTGTCTCCCAAGCCATTCGCGGAAAGCCAGCACCGGCGACTTGTTTCTTCGTTCCGGCGCGGCGAGCAGGAAGTAACTGCCTGTCGCGATGTCGGTGTCGAACAGCTCCACAAGCTGACCTTCGCCGATTTCGCGTGCCACCGATAGTTGCGTTGCAAGGGCAATGCCCTGATGAGCGGCCGCCGCATCCAGTCCAAGGCTTGCGGTCCACAGTTTGGGTCCCGACAGGGGAGCCGAGGGTTCGACACCGGCCGCCGTGAGCCAGCGCTCCCACTGACTGTGGTCGCGCTCATGGATAAGCGACTGGCCGGCAAGCGCGGAAAGACTGGCGGGGCGTCCGTTGCGTGCAAGCCAGGCGGGACTGGCGACCGGGAACATTCTGGGTGTGACCAACCGCTCCGCGTTGACGGGAAGGGCGTTGTCAGGCGCAAAGCCGATGAAGAGATCCGCTTCATGAGCTTCGAAATCCGGGGGTGTTTCGGTTGCACGGATCGAAACGTCGAGACCGGGCAGAAGTCGTTCGATCTCGGCAAGTCGGGGACCGAGCCAGCGCCCGGCAAGCCCCGGCATGGCCCAGACCCGAAGGCTTGTCGGCACGCCGCGCGGCGCAATGGTTTCAAACGCGCCCGACAGGGCGGCAAAGGCCGTCTCGGTGGCCGCGAATACCGTTTCCCCCTCCGGCGTCAGTCGCGCGCCGCGCGGGGTGCGCTCAAGCAGCTTTGCTCCCACCCAGGCCTCCAGCGCGCGCAAGTGCCGGCTCACCACCGTGTGCGACAGGCCGAGCGCGGCGGCGCCCCTGCGGATGCTTCCGCTGTGGCCAACGGCATGAAGCGCACGCACGAGATGGAGCGGGGGCAGGGCGGGAAGCGGCATGGGCGGGTCGGTCCGAATGGCGGGAGTGGAAACCCTAGTGCACCGGGGTGGCTGGTGCAATCGCGGCTCCATTCGAGCCGGCGCGCTGCTACAGCGGTGCATGACACTGTGTCCCTGCTTGACCGATGGAGCCACCATGACCGCCAGGACGAATGCTGCCCTCGCCGCCCGTCGCAACGCCGCCGTGCCGCGTGGCATTGCCAATGCGACAGCAATCTATGCAGATCGCGCGCTGAACAGTGAGGTCTGGGATGTCGAGAGCCGGCGCTATATCGATTTTGCTGGCGGCATCGCGGTGCTCAACACGGGTCATCTGCATCCGCGCGTGATCGCGGCCGCGCGGTCGCAGATGGACGCCTTTACCCATACCGCCTTTCAGATCATGCCCTACGAGCCTTATGTGGCGCTCGCCGAGAAGCTGAACGCGCTGGCCCCCATCGACGGGGAACTGCGCAGCGCGTTTTTCTCCACCGGGGCCGAAGCTGTCGAAAACGCCATCAAGATCGCGCGCGCGGCAACCGGCCGCCCCGGCGCCATCGCCTTTACCGGCGCATTTCACGGGCGCACGCATCTGACCATGGGGCTGACCGGCAAGGTGTCTCCGTACCGCGACGGGTTGGGAATCGGACCAGCCGGGGTGCACCATCTGCCGTTTCCCTTTGCCGTTGAAGGGGTGAGCGTTGCCGACTCGCTGGCCGCGCTCGATCGTCTGTTCCGCGCCGATATCGCGCCGAGCGATGTGGCGGCGATCATCATCGAGCCGGTGCAGGGCGAGGGCGGGTTCCACGAGGCCCCGGCGGAGTTGCTCAAGGCCTTGCGCGAGATCGCCACGCGTCACGGCATCGTGCTGATCGCGGACGAGATCCAGTCCGGTATCGCGCGCACCGGCAAGTGGTTCGCCATCGAACATTCGGGCGTTTCCCCGGACCTGATCACCGTCGCCAAGTCTCTGGCTGGCGGGTTTCCGTTGTCGGGTGTGGTCGGGCGCGCCGAGATCATGGACAAGCCGGCACCGGGCAGTCTCGGCGGCACTTATGCGGGCAATCCGGTCGCCTGTGCGGCCGCGCTCGCCGTGCTGGAGGTGATCGAGGACGAGGGTCTTCTCGCCCGGGCCGACGACATGGGTGCGCGCATCAAGCAGAGGCTTTCGGCTTTTGCGGAAAACACCGCCGGCGTTTCCATCGGCGGGCTGCGCGGAGCGGGCGCGATGATCGCCTTTGACCTTGTGGACGCCGACGGCAAGCCGGACGCGGCGGCGGCGAAACAGGTCGCCGCGCGGGCGCTCGACGCCGGCCTGCTTCTTCTCACCTGCGGCATCCATGGCAACACGATCCGCATTCTGGTGCCACTGACCGTCCAGGACGCCGTGCTCGACGAAGGGCTTGGCCTGCTTGAACTTGCCCTCAATCCCTGATCGACACCCTGAGCGAAACGGAGTTACCGCAATGGCTGACACACCCTATTCCGCCGTGCTTGAAACCCGCTGCCTGGTCGGGGGCGCCTGGGAGGGCGAGGGCACGACCCCGGTCACGGACCCGGCGTGTGGCGATACGCTGGCCCATGTTCCCGATCTCGGCGCTGCCGGCGCACAGCGCGCCGTCGATGCGGCCGCCGCCGCGCTCGGGCCCTGGGGCGCGGAGACCGTCAAGACCCGCGCGCGCATCCTGCGGGCCTGGTACGACCTTGTGCTGGAGAACCGCGAGGCGCTCGCCGCGCTTCTAACGGCGGAACAGGGCAAGCCGCTTGCCGAGGCGCTGGGCGAGATCGACTATGCCGCTTCCTACATCGAGTATTACGCGGAAGAAGCCAAGCGCATCCTTGGCGAGGTGATCCCGGCCGCCGCTGGCAACGCCCGCGCGATGGTGTTGCGCCAGCCGATCGGCGTCGTCGCGGTGATCACGCCGTGGAACTTCCCGGCGGCCATGATCACCCGCAAGGTCGCTCCGGCGCTCGCCTGCGGCTGCGCTGTGGTGTTGAAGCCGGCTCCCGAAACGCCGCTCACCGCACTTGCGCTTGCGCGCCTTGCCGACCGCGCCGGGGTGCCGGCCGGCGTTCTCAACGTGATCACCGGCGACGCGCCGGCCATCGGCGATGTCTTCCTGTCGCATGAGGATGTGCGTCTCGTCGGCTTCACGGGCTCGACGGCGGTCGGCAAGCACCTGATGCGCGGGGCTGCCGACGGTATGAAGCGGGTCGCGCTGGAGCTTGGCGGCAACGCCCCCTTCATCGTCTTCGACGATGCGGATCTCGATGCGGCCGTGGCCGGCGTGATCGCGTCCAAGTTTCGCAACATGGGCCAGACCTGCGTTTGCGCGAACCGGATCTATGTTCAGTCGGGTGTTCACGACGCCTTCGTGGAGCGTCTTGCCGCCGCCGTGAAGTCCTTGAAAGTTGGCGACGGGCGCGAGCCGGGCGTCCAGCAGGGACCGCTGATCAACATGGCCGCGGTGGAGAAGGTCGAGGCGCATGTCGCGGATGCGCTGGAAAAGGGCGGCACGCTCGTCACCGGCGGCAAGCGGCATGCGCTTGGACAAACCTTCTTCGAGCCGACCGTGGTGACCGGCATGCGCGCCGACATGCTGGCGGCCTGCAGCGAGACCTTCGGACCGATCGCGCCGGTCTTTGCCTTCGAGAGCGAGGCGGAGGTGCTGGCGGCGGCCAACGACAGCGACGCCGGGCTTGCTGCCTATTTCTTCACTCGCGACCTGTCGCGCACCTACCGGATGTTGGAGCGTCTGCAGTTCGGTATGGTCGGATGCAACACAGGCGTGCTGTCGTCCGAGCTTGCACCCTTCGGCGGCGTCAAGCAGAGCGGAAATGCGCGCGAAGGATCGCATCACGGTATTGCGGAGTTCACCGAGCTGAAATATGGGGTGATCGGTGGCCTGGAGCTTTGACCCCATGATGCAGACAAAACCCGTGATTGCCGTCATCGCCTGCGTCCGCGAGGTCGAGGGCGAGGCGGCGAGCATCGTCAAGCGGCGCTATCTCGATGCGGTTGCCCGTTACTGCGATGCGATCCCTGTCATCGCGCCGGCGATGGGCGATGCGGATGACGCGGCCGCCCTGGTCGCGAGGGTCGATGCCGTGTTGCTGACAGGCTCGAATTCCAACATCGAGCCGTCCCGCTATGCCAGGGACGTGGCCGCCGCGCCGCCCCACGATCGTCATCGCGACGAGACCGCGGCCGGCCTGATCGCGGCAGCGATGGCGGCGAACACGCCGCTTTTCGGCGTTTGCAGGGGACTGCAGGAGATCAATGTCGCGCTGGGCGGCACCTTGATCGACGAGCGGGCAGCGGGACGGTCCGGTCCCTCGCATCATGCGCCCGACGGTGTCGATCTCGCCGAGATGTTCGCCCATGGGCACGATGTCACGGCTGAACCTGGCGGTGTGCTGGAAGGGGTCGTGGGGGCGGGGTTGCGTCGCGTCAACAGCGTTCACTTCCAGCGCGTTGACCGGCTTGCCCCCGGCCTGCGCGTCGAGGCCCGATCGAGCGATGGCGTTGTGGAGGCGGTGTCGTCGCAAGACGGCGCGTCGTCCCTGCTCGCCGTGCAGTGGCATCCCGAATGGCAGCCGGAGGGGCGCGCGCACGACATGGCTTTCTGGCGTCATGTCGGTGCTGTCGCGCGCGCCGCGATGTGATGAGCGTTTTGCCCACTCGATAAAATTATTCTATCGCGCAAATTCTGCATTCGAATTGGACACATAGCCGTTGATGCCCTGAAATGCTGGTATCTGATAACGGTGAAGGTGCTATGACAGACAAGAAGCTCTATCTGAAATTTATCGAGTCTGGCGTTCAGGGGATCATTTCCCTTTATTGGGAAAACGCTCCGGAGACCTGCAAGGCAATCTGGGGTGCCCTTGAGACCCCGATCCAGGTGCCGGCCAGCCACGCTATTTTCTCGGGTCCCGAAATCATGATGGGCCTTCCCGAAAGCGCCCGCACCTTCGACCCCACGGCCCTTCCCCCGGAAAACCAGACCGTCTACCCCGAACCCGGCGATATGCTGTGGTTCTATCAGCCGAAGAACTTCTTCAAGATCGATCCCGACGAGTTTTGGGAAATCGGCATGTTCTACGGCGTTGGCGGTCGCACGTTCGGCCCCACCGGCTGGATCCCCTGCACATATTTCGCCCGGATGACCGAAGGCCTCGACGCCGTCGCCGAGCAGTGCGGGCTGATCCGCAAGGACGGCATGAAGACGATCGAGCTCGGTCGCCTCGTGTAATCCGACGGATGCGGCCCGACTGTGCCGGGCCGCATCCGTCTCGACTGCCAAAAAACCAGAGAGGACCTCTGCCATGAAGGTAATTACGACATTTGCCGCATCCGGCCTTGCGGCGTTGATGGCGACCGGCGCGTTTGCCGCCGGCGAGACCATCACCATCAATTCCTTCGGCGGCGCCTATGAAAAAGCGCACCGCCAGTGCATCATCAGCCCGTTCGAGGAAGAAACCGGCGCGACCGTCCAGATCGTGACCGCCTATTCCGCGGACGCCTTTGCCCAGCTTCGTGCCCAGAAGGACGCGCCGCAGTTCGACGTCATTCACTTCTCCGGCGGTCAGGAAATCGTCGGTGCCAAGGAGGGACTGCTGTCGCCGATCGATCCGGCCAGCCTGTCGAACGCGGCAAACCTTTATGACATCGCCAAGACCAACCTTGCCGCCGGCGAGGGTCCGGCCTATTCGATCGCCGCGATCGGCCTCGTTTACAATGCCGAGACGGCGCCGAAAAAGCCGGCGAAATGGGTCGATCTCTTCGATGAGGCCTATTCCGATCACATCGTGCTGACCGATATCTCCAACGGCTACGGCATGCTCGGCTTCCTGATGCTCAACAAGGTGCGCGGCGGCACGCTGGACGACATCCAGCCGGGTCTCGATGCCGTGAGCGAACTGCTCGACAATGGCGCTATCGTCGTGTCGACTTCGCCGGAGATCCAGCAGGAGTTCGCCCAGAACGATGCCTGGGTGGCTCCCTATGCCTCCGACTATGCCTTCACGCTGCGCAAGGCGGGCCTGCCGTCGGCCTTCGTGCAGGGCGAGGAAGGCACGCCGGCGAGCTTCATCACCGCAAACCTGGTCGCCGGTCGCGACAATCAGGACCTGGCGCTGAAGTTCATCGACATGTCGATCTCGCGCGCGGCGCAGGAATGCTTCGCCGACGCGCTGCGCTACTCGCCCACCAACAAGACGGTGGAGCTGTCCGATGAAGTCGCGGCCGACGTGGCCTACGGCGAAGCCGCCGTTGCCGGCCTGCTGCGGTTCGATCCGACGATGATCGAGGCCAACCGGTCGGCATGGGTCGATGCCTGGAATCGCACCATCGCCCGCTGAGGCATGACCGCCTTCGGCCGCCGCGTGGCATCCACGCCATGCGGCGGCCGTTCTTCAAACGCGCTGGCGCGGCGCCGGCAAGACGCAAGGGACCCCGATGAACGATCGCGCGGAAAACACGCTGCTGGTCATGCCCGGCCTTCTATTGCTGGCCCTGGCGTTCTTCGTTCCCATCACCCAGATGCTGATCCTGTCGGTGTCCGGCGACGACGGGCCGACACTCGCCCATTTCACCCGTTTCCTGGGTGACCCCTATTATCTCAACGTGCTGTGGCGCACCGTGCGACTGTCCGTCCTGATCACGCTGATCTGCGCGGCCATCGGCTTTCCGCTCGCCTATATCATGGCGCGTGTCGGACCCCGGTTGCGGCTCTGGCTGATCGTGCTCGTCATCCTGCCGCTGATGACCAGCGTGGTGGTGCGCACCTTCGGCTGGATGGTGCTCCTGTCACGCTCCGGGCTGATCCCAGACGTCCTGCGCGACCTCGGGCTCGTCGGGCGCAATTTCGCGATCATGCAGACGGAAACGGCCATCGTCATCGGCATGGTGCAGGTGCTCTTGCCCTTCATGACGCTGTCGATCCTGGGTATCGTGACGCGCATCGATCCGCGCCTTGAAGAAGCCGCGCGCACCATGGGCTGCTCCTTCCTGCAGTCCCTGCGCACGGTGGTGCTGCCGCTTGCCGTGCCCGGCATCATCGCCGGATCGCTGCTGGTCTTCACGCTCTCTGCCAGCTCCTTTGTCACGCCGAACCTCTTGGGCGGCGCGCGCATTCAGGTGCTGGCTGCCTCGATCTACCGCTCGGTGACACAGACGCTCGACTGGCCCTTCGCGGCTGCCCAGGCGGTGATTCTCTTCGTCGGCATCCTGCTCATTCTCGTCCCCTACGCCCGTCTCGCCGGAGGCCGCTCAAATGGTTAAGTCCATCTCGACGCCGCTGCGCATCGCCACCATGGTGTTTGTTGTGTTGACGGCGGTCTTCCTGCTGGCGCCGCTGGTCGTGGTCGTTGGCGTGTCGGTCTCCGAAAGCCAGTTCATCGCCTTCCCGCCGTCAGGCTTTTCGCTGCGCTGGTACGAGGAGGTCCTGGGGTCCGACGCCTATGTCGGCGCTGCCTGGATCAGCCTCAGGGTGGCGATCCTCGTCACGCTCACCGCAACCTTCGTCGGCGGGGCGGCGGCGATCGCCCTGCATCGCCGCAAGCTGCCGTTTTCCGGTGCGCTTGCGACGTTCTTCCTGTCGCCGCTGGTTTTGCCGACAATCATCTACGCCATCGGCATGCTGATGCTGTGGAGTGCGATCTTCGGCCCCGTGTCCATCGTCACGCTGTGGCTCAGTCACACGGTCGTTACCATTCCCTATGTGGTGCGCACCACGCTGGCCGTCCTGTCGGAATCCGATCCCTTCCTGGAGGAGGCTGCCCAGACGATGGGCGCAAGCCGCCTCCAGCGGTTGTGGCTGGTGGTCGTGCCCCAGTGCAAGCCGGGCCTGATCGCCGGGGCGTTCTTTGCCTTCAACATTTCCTTCGACGAGGCGGTGCTGGCGCTGTTCCTGCGAAAGCCCGGCCTGACGACGCTGCCGGTGCAGATCTACGGCCAGCTCGAGTTCAGTCCCGACCCGTCGGTCGCCGCTGTCTCGACCATCATGATCGCCCTTACCATCACCTTGATCCTGGTTATCGACCGCATGCTCGGTGTCCAGAAATTTGCGAGTGCCTGACCCATGGCCGATGTCCGTCTTACACAGATCAAGAAGTCCTTCGGCCAGGTCGAGGTTCTGCACGGGATCACGCTCGACATCGCCTCGGGTGAATTCATCAGCCTGCTTGGCGCGTCGGGCTGCGGCAAGACAACCTTGCTGCGCATTGTCGCCGGCCTGGAAGGCGTGACCAGCGGCGCGGTCGAGATCGCCGGACGCGACGTGACGCAACTTCCGCCGGAAAAGCGCGACATCTCCATGATGTTCCAGTCCTATGCGCTGCTGCCGCATCTCTCCGTGTCGGAAAATGTCCGCTTCCCCTTGCGCATGCGCAAGATCGGCAGCCGCGAGGAACAGGCGGAGAAGGTGCGCGACGCACTGGAGACGGTGCAGCTCGGCCATCTCGCCGGCCGCAAGCCGACCCAGCTTTCCGGCGGCCAGCAGCAGCGCGTGGCGCTGGCGCGCGCCATCGTCTCGCGCCCCCAGGTGCTTCTTCTCGACGAGCCGCTGTCCAACCTCGACGCCCGGCTGCGCGAGGACATGCAGGTGGAACTGATCGAGATCCACAAGCGGCTCGGGCTGACGTCGATCTTCGTCACCCACGACCAGGAAGAGGCGCTGAGCTTGTCCGACCGGGTCGTGCTTTTAAACGGGGGCAAGGTCGAGCAGGAAGGCGCTCCGAGCGAAATCTACTCCAATCCGGTGACGGGGTTCGCCTCGAACTTCCTGGGGGCGGCCAACCTCCTGCCCGCGACGCTGTCAAAGACCTCCGACGGTCGCGCCGCGACGTTGGAGGACGGCCAGGTCATCCCGATCGAGACGGGTGCGGGCGAGAGCGGGGACGTCACGCTGGCAATGCGCCAGGAGGATATGACCCTGTGTGCCGAGGGCGAGGGCGAGCTCGCCGGTACCGTGGCCGCGCGCATCTATCTCGGCGCGCGCAATCGTTACGTCGTCAAGGTCGCCGGTCACGAGGTCCGCGTGTTGACCGGAACCGAGGACGTTTTTGAAAGCGGCGCGCGCGTCGGCCTCGGGATCGATCCGGCGCGCGTGCGCGTCCTGCCGCGCGACTGACGCAATAGCTCCGACGCCATATTTTCAAAGGCGCTGCTGCGGCTCATGTCGGCTTCAGCGGGCGCGTCCCATCGCATTCATGGAGACAGCCGATCATGACCGATTTCGAGACCCGCCAGTTCATTGACGGAGCCTTTGTCCCAGGCGAGGGTGCCCCTGAGCCGGCACGCGATCCCGCACGCGGCACGGTTCTGGCCGAGGTCGCGTCCGCAAGTCCCGCGCAGGTGGACGACGCGGTGGAGGCCGCCCACGCGGCCTTCGCGACGTGGCGGCGCACCACGCCGAAGGAGCGCAGCCGTCTGCTGTGGTCGATCGCGGATGCGGTGGAAGCCAATGCCAAGACACTGTCGGAAGTGGAATCGCTCAATGCGGGCAAGCCGCGCCGCTTCGTCGCGCTGGCGGAACTGGCGAATGTCGCCGATGTGTTCCGCTTCTTTGCGACGGCTGTCCGCAACATGCCGGCGATTGCCGCCAACGGCTATCGCTCCGACACGATGACCTCCATGCTGCGCCGCGATCCGATCGGCGTGATCGCCTCCATCGCGCCCTGGAACTATCCGCTGCTGATGGCGGCCTGGAAACTCGCGCCGGCTCTTGCCGCCGGCAACACCGTGGTGATCAAGCCGTCTGAAAACACCCCGCTCAGCCTTCTGGCCTTCGCCCGCATTCTTGGCGAGATCCTTCCCAAGGGCGTGGTCAACGTCATCAGCGGCAACGGCCCGGACGTCGGCCAGCGACTGATCTCGCACGATCTGGTGCGCATGATCTCGCTCACCGGCGACGTGCGCACCGGGCGCGCGGTTCTGAAGGCGGCCGCCGGCGACACCATCAAGCGTACCCATCTGGAGCTTGGCGGCAAGGCGCCGGTGATCGTGCTGAAGGACGCCGACCTTGATGCCGTCGTCTCGACGATGCGCGAGGCGAGCTTCTACAACGCCGGACAGGATTGTACGGCGGCCTGCCGGGTGCTGGTAGATGCATCGGTCGCCGACGAACTTGCAAAAAAGCTGACGGCGATGATCGAGAGCCTCGTCTATGGCGAGCCGGAGCGAGACGACGTCGAGTTCGGTCCCCTGATCAGCGAGGCCCAGCAGCAAAGGGTGGCCGGGTTTGTCGAGCGCGCGCGCGCCTCGGGTGCCGAGATCCTCGCCGGCGGGAAGATCGTCGAGGGGCCGGGCTTCTTCCACGAGCCGACGCTGGTGCGCGCGCCCATCGACGCGGAGATCGTCCAGAAGGAAGTCTTCGGCCCGGTGGTGACGCTGACACCGTTCGAGACGCCCGAACAGGCGCTTTCCTGGGCCAACGCATCGGAGTACGGTCTTGCATCCTCGGTCTGGTCGCGCGACGGGCAGGCGGCACTTCATATCGCCAATGCACTGGAATACGGAATCACCTGGGTGAACACGCATGGCGTCTTCGCCACCGAGATGCCGCATGGCGGCATGAAGAACTCGGGCTACGGCTCCGATCTCTCGATGCAGTCGCTTGTCGATTACACCCAGGTGCGGCACGTGATGATCGCGTCCTGATCCGTCAGAGTTCCAGGCGCCTTGCGCGGAAAGCGGATGGATTCGTGATATGAATGACCGCATGCGTCTCCTGGACATGAAAACCTTTGTCGTGCTGGCACGAAATCGCCATTTCGGACGCACGGCCGACGAACTCAACACCACCCAGCCGGCGATCTCCAGCCGGCTGGCGTCGATCGAGCGCGAGCTGGGGTGCCGGCTTGTGATCCGCGGCGACGGGCGCTTCGCGCTCACCGCCGACGGAGAACGCGTGCTGCAGCATTTCGAGACGGTGCTGGATGATATCGATGCGCTGAAGGATTCTCTTGCCGGCGCGGATCACCACAGCCACGAGCCCCTGCGCATCGGCGCGATCGATTCGGTGTCCTCGACCTGGATGCCGCAGTTGATCGAGGCCCTGCACCAGCAATTCCCCGGACTGAAGATCGAACTGACGGTGGATGGCACCAAGCCGCTTGTTTCCGGCATGCGCAAGGGTGAGTTCGACCTGGTCTTCTGCCTGCATCCGGTGCTCGACGAGGGCTTTCGCAGCTACACCGCCTGCGTGTTTCAGATGAGCTGGGCCGGATCTCCGAAGCTGATCGATCCCGACCGGGTCTATTCGGTCGCAAGCCTCGCCGACCTGCCGATCATCTCGTTTCCGAAAAACTCGCCACCCTATCAGATGGTCGCGCCCTACTTTCACGACGAACAGGCGCTGGCCTCCAAGTTAACCAGCTGCAACTCGTTGTTCGCGATCATCAATCTTCTGATCGACGGCTTCGGTGTCGGGGCGGTGCCGACCGTGACCATCTGGCGCGAGCTGGAAATGGGGCTTCTCAACACCATCACCGTCACCAAGCGCTTTCCGCCGATGCCGATCATCGCCTCTTATCAGGCGAGCTTGCGTCAGGAGTTCATCGCACAGATCGTGCGTCAGGCGAAACACTGTGCCGCCGACTATTGCACGAGGGTCACGCCCGACATGGTTTGGATCGATTGACGCGGCCATAGACAGGCCGCGCCGGGTCGTGTCGTGCGTATCAGGCCGGCACGGCTTGAGCCGCTGCGCGCGCATCGCGAAAGGAAACGAGCCGGTTTTGCGCCTCGTCCCAGAGCGCAAGCTTGACGCAGGAAAAACTCTGCCAGAGCGTGATGCGCCCGATACGCCCGAGTTCCGGGTGATCGCGCAGGATCTCGGGCAGGCGATAGAACGGGACCTTTGAACACAGGTGATGCACGTGATGGATGCCGATGTTGCCGCTGAACCAGCGCAGCACGGCGGGCAGATCGTAGTGCGAACTGCCATGCAGCGCGGCATGCTGGAACGTCCAGTCGTTGGACTGCGACCAATGCGTTCCCTCGAATTGATGCTGAACGTAAAACAGCCAGACGCCGCCGGTTGCCGCCATCAGCGTGATCGGGATCTGCACCATCAAGAAAGGACCAAGGCCAATCAGCCAGATGAGAAGGGTGACCGGAAGGGCGACGGCGAGATTGGTCGAAAGCGTCGAGATCCAGGGGCGCGCGCCGGCACGCATCAGGCCGATGGGAAGCCGGTACTGGCATACGAACAGCCAGGCGGGGCCAAGGCCGAACATGACCAGCGGATGCCGGTAAAGACGGTAGCGGAGCTTGGCGAAACGCGAAAGCGCCTGGTATTCGGCGACCGTGAGCGTGTCGACGTCGCCGATGCCGCGCTGGTCGAGGTTGCCGGCCGTCGCATGGTGCACGGCGTGCGTATGCCGCCAGTAGTCATAGGGGGTGAGGGTCAATACGCCGATCACCCGGCCGACCCAGTCGTTGGCGGAGCGCCGGGAAAACAGCGAGCCGTGACCGCAGTCGTGCTGGACGATGAACAGTCGCACCAGAAACCCGGCCGCCGGGATCGTCAGCAGAAGTCCCCACCACTGTCCATGGATCGCCGCGAATGCGCTCAGCGCCCAAAGCCCGGCAAATGGCACGGCCGTGAGGACGATTTCGAGACAGCTCCGCAGCGTGCTCGGCGCGCGGTATTGCATCAGGATCTTGCCCCAGGCCCGGGCCTCGGCCGCCTTCGTGGCGTTGTCTGTCGGGGATGCGTGCATGAATACCTCTGGAGCCAGGCGTTGACCTTGATGTGGCATGCCGGCACGGCGCGATCAAGACAGGGGAGATGCGGTTTCGCGCGGCATGATGTCCGCACGTGTCGCGCATGAACGAAAAAAGGCCGGGCGATGCCCGGCCTTTCTGGATTACCGACGATCGCGCCCACCGGATAACGGTCGCGGATCGAAGTCGGTAAATCAAGCTTCCTGCAGGTTGTCCGCAGCGCTCTTGCCCGAACGGCTGTCCTTGACGACGTCGAAGGACAGCTTCTGGCCTTCCACGATCGTGTGCAGGCCAGCGCGCTCGACGGCGGAGATGTGGACGAACACGTCCGGGCCGCCGTTGTCCGGCTGAATGAAGCCGAAGCCTTTGGTGGTGTTGAAGAACTTAACGGTACCAGTGTTCATGACGATTTCCTTTCAATCGGTCACAGAGAAGTGCCAACCATGCGAACACCGCACGGTCGGCGGTTAGGATCGACATTGAGAAGGAAGTTCGTCGTAGCGCCGAAGCACGGTAACAAAGTTCTACCAGCAAGATCGATACCGAGCTTATAGCCCCAATCGGTGTTCAAAATAAGATGTAAAAAAAATTATTTTCGCAGGTTGGTTTATGGCATCCGGCATCGGGCGCGGGGGCTCTGGAGTTGGCGCGATACAGCCGTTGAGCCGACAGTATTATTCGCCGTCGCGTTCGAACTGGACACCGAGTTCGGTGGCGGTGCGCCAGCGCACGACAGCATTGACCTGGATGTCCTCGTTGACGATGCGCAACTCGAAGCGCTCCGGTATGTCGAGCGTGTTCGGCAACTTGAGCAGGGCCCCGTCGTCTGACAGGTTGCGCACGCGGCAGTCATAGACGACTGTGTGATTGGCCAGCACGATCTTGCCGCTCTTCAGCGTGCGGTGTCGTGGACTGCTGCGCCGGTTTCGGTCAGTCATCGTGCGTTGGCCCCGCTCGGCATGGTCGTCAACTGTCGTCATTGCCCGATCTTCCTATCCCTCTTCGGCCTCATTGCGCCCGCAATCGGGCAATTTCGCGCTCCTATCCGGACGCTGATGCGGCGCAGGCTATGCACAGCGATGCGGCCGGATCCGCGTCAAGGCGGCCCTGCGGGATATCTTCGCCACATGACAGGCACTCTCCATAAGTCTGCGCTGTGATCCGTTGCAATGCGGCATCGATCCGTCTGATCTCCGCGAGGCGCTGGCGCTCTGATGCCTGCGCCATCGCCTGCCCCTGCATGGCATCCATTCGTGACAACCGCCCGACGGACTGCTGATCGAGGGCAACGACATCGCGGGCGTCGCGCGCCATGGCGCTCAACTCCTCGATCTCGCGCTTGCGCGCAATCAGCGCCTTACGTGACTCTTCCGGCTCGAACATCGATGTGGGTCCCACTGCACACGACGGTCGCAAAGGTTCCACAGCCGCGGCCTTCGCGCAATGGGGTGATCATGCTGTTTGGCCGTGACGCTGCGCAAGCCTTCGCTTGACCGACGGCGCGCGGACAGGCATTCCCTTGAAGACTTGCGTCCCTTTCGACCGCGAGGGTGGAGCCAACTCATGACGATGCTGATAGCCGGACTGATCATCTTTTTAGGGGTTCATGCCCTGCCCATGAAGCCTGACCTGCGCGGCCGTATGCGCGCCCGCCTGGGCGACCTGGGCTACAAGGGGGTCTTTTCCCTTGCGTCGCTTCTGGGTCTTGTCCTGATTGTCTATGGCTACGGCATGGCGCGCGCCGCCGGGCCGGCCCTGTTGTACAATCCGCCGGTCTGGACGAGCCACATCACCATGCTGCTGATGCTGCCGGTGTTCGTGCTGCTTGTCGCCGCCTATGCGCCCACCGGCCACATCAAGGCGCGGGTCAAGCATCCGATGATCCTCGCCGTCAAGATCTGGGCCCTTGCCCATCTGCTGGCGAATGGCGACGCGGCCTCCGTGTTGCTCTTCGGCGGGTTTCTCGCCTGGGGTGTCGTCGACCGCATTTCTCTCAAGAAACGCGGCGACATCGGCGGTGCCGGTGCGCTGCGCAAGTCGGTCGCCGGTGACGCGATTTCGGTGGTCGTCGGCCTCGGCCTTTATGCGGCCTTCGTCGTCTATCTCCACATGTGGCTGATCGGCGTTCCGGTCATCTAGCCACAGTCCCTCGTGCGCGCCTCACTTGTGCCATCAAGACGCGCAACGCAAGCAGGTGAGACGGGGCAAGAAACGGTTCGTTCGCTGGCTTTGACGGCCCTCAAAGGCTGTTTGCCAGTGTCAGGTCAAATGGATATGGTGGCGCCGCGCGGCACGGGTCGTGCGCTCCATGGATTGTTTTCGGGAAAACGCAGCGTATGTCGGACATTTTTCGCGAGGTCGACGAGGAAATCAGGCACGAGCGCTATAAGCGCCTGTGGGACCGGTTCGGACCGTATCTGATCGGCCTGGCCGTTCTGATCGTCGTTGGGACGGCCGCCTATCGTGGCTGGGTCTACTGGCGCGAGACGGAAGCGCGGGCCTCCGGCGACGTCTTCGTGCAGGCCGTGCGGCTTGCGGAAGAGGGCAAGTTCGCGGACGCGCAAGCCCGTCTCGGTGACCTGTCGGACGCGCCGGGCGGTTATCCGGCCCTCGCGCGGCTTCGCGCCGCGGGGCTGGAGGCGGAAGCCGGCAACCCTGCCGAAGCGATTGCCGGCTTTGACGCGATTGCCGCCGACAGCGGCGAAGACGACGCCCTGCGTGATATTGCGCGCCTTCGGGCCGGCTATGTCGCGCTCGACACGCAGGACTTCTCCGGCGCGGCCGATCGGCTCGAGCCGTTGGCCGGCGACGACAAAGCATTGCGGTATCTGGCGCGCGAGGCGCTCGCGCTGGGTGCCTGGAAGGCGGGAAATCCCGCCGATGCGCGGCGCTGGATCAACGGCATCCTGGAGCAGGAAGGGGCGCCGAGTGATGTGGCGACCCGTGCCCGGACAGTGCTCGACCTGCTGAACGCCGCCGAGGGAACCCCAGACGACAAGGCTGATTCATGATGACGGTGTCTGCGTTCAAATGGGCGACGCTGCTTTGTGCGGCGCTTGCGCTTTCGGCATGCGAGACGGTCTCCGACCTCAATCCGTTCTCCAAGGAAGACATCCTTCCGGGTGAACGCGAGGCACTGTTCGACAACGCCGATCCGCTCGCCGGTGAAACCGCCCGCAGCGCAAGCGTTGGGGCTGCGTCCTCCGTCGCCTGGAGCCAGGGTGCCGGCAACACGGCCAACAATCCCGGCAACGTCGCGGCCAATATTTCCGGCGGACGTTCTTGGCGTTCTTCCGTTGGAAGCGGTGGAGCGGGTCTGTTTTCGGGAAGCGTGCGCACCACGGCGCGCCCCGTCTCCGCAGACGGCCGTATCTTCGTCTACAAGCAAAACGGCGACGTGGTCGCGTTGTCGACCAACGGCGGGCGCCTGTGGAGCCGCTCGCTGCGCCCCGAGGGCGAGCGTGACGTGGCCTCCGGCGGCGGCGTCGCCGTCGATGGCGGGCGCGTGTTCGCCGCGACCGGCTATGGCCAGCTCGCAGCGCTCGACGCCGCATCCGGCAGGGTGTTGTGGTCAAAGGACATCGGCGCGCCGGCACGCCAGGCGCCAGCCGCCTCCGGCGGCAACGTCTTCGCGGTGACCCAGAACGGCGAAATCCATGCCATGAAGCAGGGCGACGGCGAGGAAAGCTGGACCTACACGGGCATTGCCGAAAACAGCGGGCTGCTGGCATTCGCCAACCCGGCCGTTGCCGGCGGGATGGTGATCGTGCCCTTCACCTCGGGCGAGGTGATGGCGCTCGACATCAAGAGCGGCGAGCCGAAGTGGATCGAGGGCGTGACCCGCTCCTATCGCACGCGGGCCGTGTCCGGCTTTTCCGACGTGGCCGCGAGCCCGGTGGTCTCAGACGGCGTGGTCTATTCCTCCGGCGTGTCGGGGCGTCTTGTCGCAAGCCGCCTGTCCACCGGTGAACGGGTGTGGGAACAGGACGTCGGATCGCTGCACACGCCGGTCGTCTCCGGCAATGCGGTGTTTTTGATCGACATAGAGGATCGCATGGTCGCGCTCGACCGCAAGACCGGCGATCCGCTGTGGCGCACGGTGCTGCCGAACGTCGAGGGTCGAAAGAAGTCCCGTATCAACTGGGCCGGTCCGGTGCTTGCCAGCGGCGTTCTTGTCGCCGCGTCGAGCGACGGGCGGCTGGTGCGCGTCGATGCGGCGTCCGGCCGGATCCTTGGAACATCCGAGACGTCCGAAGACATTTATGTTACGCCGATCATCGCCGGTGGACGCATGATCACCATCACATCGAAAGGCGACGTCGTCGCCTTCAATTGACCCGCGGTCCGCGTACGCACCCGAGGCGGCTGCCCGGGCCCGGGCGGCTGCTTATCGGATGACGCACCTGTGCCTGCAATGATCGCCATTATCGGACGGCCGAATGTCGGCAAGTCCACCCTGTTCAATCGTCTGGTCGGCAAGCGCCTGGCGCTGGTCGACGACACGCCGGGCGTGACCCGTGACCGGCGGGCCGGCGACGCCCGCCTCGGCGATCTGCGGTTCACGATCCTGGATACAGCCGGTCTGGAGGAAGCGGATGCCCGCTCGCTCGAGGGCCGTATGCGCGCCCAGACCGAAGAGGCGATCGCGGATGCCGATGCGGTGATCTTCGTCGTCGATGCACGCGCCGGGGTCACCCCGAGCGACAGCCATTTCGCCAATCTTCTTCGACGCAGCGACACGCCGGTGATCCTTGTCGCCAACAAGGCCGAGGGGCGCGCCGGAGAGCCGGGACTCTACGAGGCCTTCGGGCTCGGTTTCGGCGAGCCGATCGCGCTTTCGGCGGAACACGGTGAAGGGCTGTCCGATCTCTACGACGCGCTGTTGCCGATCGTCGACGCGGCGGATGCGGAAGCGGAGATGGAGGCCGTCGCCAATGCCGATGTGAACGTCGACCTCGATCCGGATGCGGAAGAAGAAGACAAGGGGCCTGCGGCCGGAACGGCCGAAAAGCCGCTGCGCGTTGCCGTCGTCGGGCGACCGAACGCGGGCAAGTCGACACTGATCAACCGCCTGCTCGGCGAGGAACGGATGCTCACTGGTCCGGAAGCCGGGATCACACGCGACAGCATCTCCGTCGACTGGATCTGGCGCGATCACCACGTCAAGCTGTTCGACACCGCCGGCATCCGCCGCAAGGCGCGTGTGCAGGAGAAGCTGGAAAAACTCTCCGTCGCGGATGCGCTTCGCGCGATCAAGTTCGCCGAAGTCGTCATCGTCACGCTGGATGCGACGGTCTCCTTCGAAAAGCAGGACCTGCAGATCATCGAGCTGTGCGCGCGCGAAGGCCGTGCGATCGTGATCGCGATCAACAAGTGGGATCTGATCGAGGACCGTTCGGAGGCGATGCAAAAGCTGAACGACGCGGCCGAGCGCTATCTGAACCAGATTCGCGACGTGAAGATCGTGACGCTGTCAGGTCTGCATGGACGCGGCCTCGACAAGCTGTTCGAAGCGGCGTTCAAGGCCTATGACATGTGGAACAAGCGCATTTCCACCTCGCGCCTTAACCGCTGGCTCGACGGGGTGCTGGTGCATCATCCGCCTCCCGCCGTCGCCGGGCGCCGCATCAAGCTGCGCTACATCACCCAGGCGAAGGCGCGCCCGCCACATTTCATCGTGTTCTGCTCACGTCCCGAGGCGCTGCCGGAAAGCTACACGCGTTATCTGGTCAACGGCCTGCGGGAACGCTTCGAGATGCCTGGGACGCCTATCCGCCTAAGCTACCGCAAGGGCGAAAACCCCTATGCGGCCAAGGCCAAGAAGCGCAAGATCCAGTAGGCTAGGCGCGGGCAGGGCGGTCGCAACCGGAAGCCTGTCCGCGATGCCGTAAGGGCCTCACGCGTTCTTGTCGACGATGACGATGTGCAGCGCGCGCGGCCCATGGGCGCCGAGAAGCAGCGTCTGCTCGATGTCGGCGGAACGCGACGGGCCGGTGATCATGTTCACCGTGCGCGGCATCACGCCCTTGCCGAAGCGCTGGCGAATGCGCGCCCACACGCTTTCATAGTCGCCGGCGATGTCGGCTTCCTCCAGAACGACGATATGGTGCTCGGGTAGGAAATTGAGCGTTGTCGGATTGTCGGGCCCGGACACGAGCATAAGCGTGCCCGTCTCCGCGACGCCGCCGAGCGCATGCGAGACGGTGGCGAGATCGGCGTTCTCCGCCCGGCCTTTCAGGATTTCCATGTGCTTTTGTGCCGACCACGGCATGTCGGCCAGCCTGGCATCGTCGCCCATGCGCGCGGTTGCGGGCAGGTTCTTGGATTTCAGGTAATCGGCGACCGCCTCCGGAACGCCTTCGCGCGCCGGGACATGGGAAACGCTCGCCTGCACGGCTTCCGCCATCTTCTGGAAGAGCGCAGTACGCTCCGCGCCCTCCACCTGGCCTCGATCGGGGATCGGGCCGCGCGGGCTCCTTTGCAGCCGGTCGGCAACGGCCGCCTTGCGGTCGACATCGTCGGCCTTGCGGCCCATGGCGCTGCGCATCTTGGCAAGGATGGCGCTTCGGGCGTCGCTCATGCCGCGGTCCTCCGCTTTGCCGATTGCGCCTTGGCCCATTGCGCGTGGAAGGTCTCTCCCTCTGGGGCCGGAAGGTCGCGGTACTTGGTCCAGCCGCCGGCAAGCGGCATTGCCGAAAAGCGCCCCTTGCTGCGCCCCAGCCGCCCGAGAACCGCCATTGCGACCCGTGTCGCGGCCTTGTAAAGCGCCGGGCGCTTGGCGAAGAACGCCCAGGCGGCAAGTCCGTAGCGGGCGGTCGCCGGCGTGAGGTTTCTCGAGAACTCGCGCTCGCGCCAGTGTCGCATCATCTTCGGCAGCGGAATGCGCATCGGACATACGCTCTCGCAGCGCCCGCAGAACGTCGAGGCGTTCGGCAGGTGGCCCGACTGGTCGACCCCCATCAGCGACGGGGTCAGCACCGCGCCCATCGGGCCGGGATAGACCCAGCCGTAAGCATGGCCGCCGACCGCGTGATAGACGGGGCAATGGTTCATGCAGGCGCCGCAGCGGATGCAGCGCAGCATGTCCTGGAAGTCGCTGCCGAGCATCGACGAGCGCCCGTTGTCGAGCAGAACGACGTGATAGTCTTCCGGCCCGTCGGGGTCGATGTCGCGCTTGGGTCCGGTTGAAAAGGTCGTGTAGACAGACATGTCCTGTCCGGTCGCCGAGCGCGCCAGCACCCGCAGGATCTGCGACACGTCTTCGAGCGTCGGGACGATCTTCTCGATCGACGCAACGACGACGTGGGTCTTGGGCAGGTTCTGGGTGAGATCGCCGTTGCCCTCGTTGGTGACGATGACCGATGTGCCGGTCTCGGCGATCAGGAAATTGGCGCCGGTGATCCCGACGTCCGCCTCGAAATACTTCTCGCGCAGCACGGCGCGTGCCTCGCTGAGCAGCGTGGTTGGCTCTTCCAGGTTGCGTGACGGATCGAGATGGGTGTGCACCCGGCGAAAATCCGCTTCCACCTGGTCCTGGTTGACATGAACCGCCGGGGCGATGATGTGGCTCGGGTGTTCGCCGCGAAGCTGAATGATGTATTCGCCAAGGTCGGTTTCCACCGGTGCGACGGCGTTCTCCTCGAGAAAGTCGTTGAGACCGATTTCCTCGGTGATCATCGACTTGCCCTTGGTCACCGTGCGGGCGTCTTTCTCGCGGCAGATCTCGAGAATGATCCGGCGCGCGTCTTCCGCCGTTTCCGCCCAGTGGACATGACCGCCCGCTGCTTCCACCTTTTCGGCGTAAGCCTCGAGATAGAGGTCGAGATGCGCCAGCACGTGATCTTTTATGTCACGCGCATTGTCGCGCAGCTGGTCGAACTCCGGCAGGGCGGCGCTCGCCTTGGCGCGTTTCTCGATAAAGCCCTTGCGCACATTTCCAAGCGCGCGCTGAAGCGGCGCATCGTCCAGCGCCGAGCGGGCATTCTGCTTGAAATCGGGCGATGTGATCTGCATCTTCGCTTCGCTCCTTCGAGCCGCCTGGGATGGGCTGGGTTCACCCATTAACCCGTTCGCCGGGAACAGCAGGCGGCTAGCGTCCGCCGCCGCCGATCGCCGGCTGATCGGTCATGCCGGCAAGCACTTCCGCCACGTGCCGGGCCTCGATGGTCGCGCCTTCGCGTTTCAGCTTGCCGGCCATGTTCATCAGGCAGCCGAGGTCGCCGGCCAGAAGCACGTCTGCCCCGGTCTCGGCGATGGTCCTGGTCTTTTCCCCGACGATCTTGTTGGAGATATCGGGGTATTTGACGCAAAACGTTCCGCCGAAGCCGCAGCACACGTCGCTGTCGTGCATTTCCTTGAGATCCAGCCCGGCAACGGTGTCGAGCAGTTTGCGCGGCTGGTCTTGAATGCCGAGTTCGCGCAGGCCCGAGCAGCTGTCGTGATAGGTCGCGGTGCCCTTGAACCGCGCCGCGACGGAGGACACGCCGAGCACGTCGGTGAGGAAACTGACAAGCTCGAACACCTTTGCGGAAAAGGCCTCCGCGCGCTCCTTCATCGCCGGGTCATTCTCGAACAGCTCGACATAGTGCTTCTTCAGCATTCCGGCGCAGGACCCGGAGGGCGCAACCACATAGTCGTACCCCTCAAAGGCACGGATGGCGGATGCGGCGATGTCGCGCGTGTCGTCGCGGTCACCGGAGTTGAAGGCGGGTTGCCCGCAACAGGTCTGGGCCGCCGGCACCTCGACCGCGCAACCGGCGTCCTCCATCAGCTTGACGGCGGCAAACCCGACGCTGGGCCGGAACAGGTCGACAAGGCAGGTCACGAAAAGGCCGACACGCGGCCTTGCCGCCGCGCTTTCGCCTGCGGAAGAGGGCGCGTCCTGCGGCGCGGATGCTGTCATGGGGTCGTCACTTCCTCTGTGGAGCGGCGGGTGGTACGCCGTCGCCGCGTATCGTCCTGCTTTGTATCGAGCCTTTGCTCCAGGCGCATGGCCGACACACTGTTCCAGTCGCCTGCGCGCGCGACTTCATGTACCACCTGCTCGACGTAGTCTATATGCGCGCTGGCCGCTTCGGTGGCGGCCGCCGGATCGCCGTTCATCACAGCACTGTAGATGGCGCGGTGCTGACACAGCAACCGCTCGCGCGAGCCCGGATACCGGTAGAGCTGTGCCCGATTGTAAAAGACGCCGTCGGCGAGAAGCCGGTAGCAGGAGCGCAGCGTGTGCAAAAGGACGATGTTGTGGGCGCTTTCACCGATGGCCTGGTGAAACTCGACATCGAGTTCGGCTTCCTCGCCGAAGTCCGCCTGTTCGTGGGCCCGTTCCATCGCCTGGAAAATGCGGGTGATGATTTCCCGGTCGGCTTCCGTTGCCCTGAGCGCCGCGAACCGTGCGGTTGTCCGTTCGATTTCCCGACGATACTCGAGATAATCCGCGATCGCCGGGGGATGACGGCGCACGAGCTCGACCACCGCATCCGAAAAGACCGTGCCGATCACGTCCGCGACGAAGGTGCCGCCGCCGTGCCGCGTTGCCAGCAGCCCGCGTTCTTCCAGCGTCTTGAGAGCGTCGCGCAGGATCGGGCGCGAAACGTCCACTTTCTTTGCCAACTCGCGTTCGGACGGCAGGCGATCGCCAGGCCGCAACACGCCCTGGAGAATGAGTTCTTCAACCTGATCGACAACCGCATCTGCCGTGCGATTGTGCTGGATCTTTCGGAATACCATTTTTCCGTTCGATTTTATTGCAGTGCGGCCAAGTAATTATTGCATCGCAACATGAGATGCTTTGCGCGAGTCTTTCTCCCGGCAATCTATTCCGTGTTGCGTTGAGTGGTCAATATTGTTATCCAGTCGAACTGAAGCGGTTGTCTCGGTTGGGAGGCCGATTCCCTCGGTTGCACAAAGATGGCAACGCCGACAAATTCGTGTGTTGGCAGTTGCCCGCAGCAGGCGAGAGGAAGACATCGTTTCTGTGAGGGCGTGATATTGAGATATGTCACGCTGGGGAACTGTCGGGGGACTCTCTCCGGCAAGCCTTTTTGATGGGAGGACAGGTGCAGTGAAAAAGATTTTATCAGCAATTGCCGTAACGGCGTCCCTTGCGACCGTGGCGCCCGCCATGGCGCTGGACGAACTCAATTGGGACATGCAGTCGACGTATCCGGGGTCGCTCACGCAGCTCGGTACGCTCGGAAAGGTCCTGTC